>DASQNU010000288.1:0-60609 GCA_035644815.1 Bathyarchaeia archaeon
TGGGCCAAAGAGGCAGCGACTTTCGTGGGGAACGGTCCGTTCAAGCTGACAGAATGGACGCATGACAGTGAATTGAAAATGGTGAAAAACGAGAATTATTGGGATGCGGCTACCGTAAAGCTGGATGGCGTTACGTGGAAAATGATCAACGACCTGAACACCGCGTATCAGCTCTATCAAACGGGTGAGCTGCATACAGCGGACGTACCGGCGGACCTGAGCGACCAGCTCTTCGCTGAAGGAAAGGTGCTTACGCAAAATGGGGCAGGTACGGCCTTCTATCGCTTTAATGTGACGAAAGAACCGTTCCAAAACAAAAACATCCGCAAAGCGATCAGCATGGCGGTAGATCGCCAAAAGATCGTGGACTTCATCACGAAGAAAAAGGAAAAAGTGGCGACGGCATATGTGTCTTATAACTTCCTGGAACCAGACGGCAAGGACTTCCGCGATGTTGGCGGGGATCTCATCACCTTTGATCCGGCAAAAGCGAAAGAACTCTTGGCGCTTGGCATGAAGGAAGAAGGCTATACTACATTGCCACCGATCACCATCAGCACATCCACCAGTCTGCAATCGAATATCAAGATTGCACAGGCAATGCAAGAAATGATCAAGGAAAATCTGGGGATCGAAACGAAGATCGAACAGATGGAGAGCAAAGCGTTCACCGCAGCACAAAGAAACCTGGAACTGCAATTCTCCCGCAGCTCGTTCCTGCCAGACTTTGGTGATCCGATCAACTTCCTGGACGGCTTCCTCTCCGATAACCCATTCAACCGTACAGGCTGGAAAAATGAAGCATTCGATAAGCTGATCAAGGACGCATACGCAGAAGCGGACGACACCAAACGCTTCCAGCTGATGCATGAGGCCGAAAAGCTCTTGATCGAGGAATCGCCGATTATGCCGCTCTATTTTTATAACACAGCGTATTTGCAAAGTGATAAAGTAGAAGGTATCGTGCGGCATGCTTTAGGCTATATGGATCTGAAGTGGGCCACACTGAAGTAATGCCCAATCAACAGGGATGGTTCATTCTCAAAGTGGGGTGAACCTCCTTTTTTTCAAGGAGGATGTTCATGACAGATGTGATCAAGCCGTCAAAACTCCGGATAGGAGATACCGTCGGTGTCATTGCTCCAGCCAGCTGTGGCGATTATGAGAAGCTGCTGGTGGCGGTTCGTTTTCTCGAAGGGTTGGGGCTGCATGTAAAGCTGGGGGACGCGGTCAATCATCGGCGCGGCTATCTGGCAGGAACCGATCTGGAACGAGCTGACGATTTACATAAGATGTTTGCAGATCCGCAAGTGAAAGCGATCTTTTGTGCGCGTGGCGGGTATGGTACAGGTCGGATCGCGGATATGCTGGATTACGAATTGATCCGTGCCAATCCCAAAATATTTTGGGGATACAGTGATATCACATTTTTGCATACAGCCTTCTTTCAAAAGGCAGGATTGGTTACGTTTCATGGCCCCATGATGACGTCGGATGTTGCCAGTGAGGATGTCGATCCGCTGACGCTGCAGACGTTCCAGCAGTTGCTTCACCCGCAAACCCTGCGGTATGATGAAACCGTTTCCCCCCTCTCTGTCATCGTGGAAGGCGAAGCTTCGGGACGGATCGTCGGCGGCAATTTGACGCTTTTGGTCAGCACCCTTGGCACCTCCTATGAGTTGGATACCAGGGATAAGCTGTTGTTTATCGAGGAGATTGAGGAAGAGCCGTACCGAATTGACCGAATGTTGAACCAACTTCGCATGGCAGGCAAATTAGATGAGGCGGCAGGCATTGTTGTCGGCGACTTCCATGATTGCGAGCCGAAGAAACGAAAAGAGGCTTCGCTTACTTTGGCTGAAGTCTTTGATGACTATTTTAAGCCGTTGTCACAGCCTGTTATCAGCGGTTTTCGCATCGGCCACTGTACCCCGAATCTGGCCATTCCGATCGGAGCGATGGGGAGAATCAATACGAATGAAAAAACGTTCACAATTGAAGAGCCTGGTGTAGAAGATGATGACTCCATTTGTGAATAGACACAGGAGAAGCCTATGATTATCCAAAACATCGAATTGAAAAGACAGCATGTCCCTTTGAAAAAACCATTTAAAACCGCACTGCGCACCGTCGAACATCTCGAATCGATCTTTGTCAAAGTGACATGCGACAACGGTCTGGTCGGGTATGGGGAGGCCGCAGCCACCGTCGCGATTACCGGAGACAGCTTGGACAGCATTGAAGCGGCGATTTTGAAAACGATCAAGCCACAACTGGTCGGTCTCGATCTGCTGGCGTATGAACGCGTGTTTCAGCAATTGCATGCTTCCATGGTGGGCAACAGCAGTGCGAAAGCAGCCATTGACATCGCTCTCTACGATCTGATCGCGCAAAATGCGGGCTTGCCGCTGTATCAATTCCTTGGCGGTTATCAAAAACAGATGGAAACCGATTATACGGTGAGTGTCAACTCGCCGGAGGAAATGGGCGAAGACGCTTATCAATATTTGCAGCAAGGCTTCAACGTGCTGAAGATCAAAGTGGGCAAAGACAACATCCAAAATGACATCTTGCGTATTCAGGAGATTCGCAATCGTGTAGGCAATCAGGTGAAAATCCGTCTGGATGCCAATCAAGGCTGGCAGGTCAAAGAAGCGATCTCATCTATCCGCAAAATGGAGGAGATGGGTCTGGACATCGAGCTGATCGAGCAGCCTGTAAAAGCGCATGATGTGGAAGGCTTGAAAATTGTTACGGATGCTGTGGATACCCCGATTATGGCGGATGAATCGGTCTTTTCGCCAAAGCAGGCGTTGGAAGTGGTGAAAAATCGCGCTGCCGACCTCATCAATATCAAGTTGATGAAGGCTGGCGGTATTTATAAAGCGCAGATTATCAATCATTTTGCCGAGGAATGCGGCGTTGAGTGCATGGTGGGCAGCATGATTGAATCGCGTCTGTCGGTCACGGCCGCTGCTCATTTTGCCGCGAGCAAGAAAAATATCACCCGTTTTGACTTCGATGCTCCGCTGATGCTGAAAAACGATCTGGTCGTTGGCGGTGTGCAATATGAAGGCAGATTGATGACATTGCCGGATGCACCCGGACTGGGAATCACGGATGTGCACATGGAGGAAGGAGCTGGACAGAAATGATCGTAGCCGTCGCGGTAGCAACGGTATGGACGTCTCCCGAATCACCGAAGGAGCGGGATCTGCCAGCCCTGCAAAATCCCGTACAATTGCGTGAGTGGATCAATCCGTTAACGATTGAAGATCGGCTCTCCTTTTGGGCGGATAATCAGACGCAAACGCAAATCCTCTACGGCCGGAAAGTGATCGTCGACGAGGAGCGGGGCGAATGGGTAAAAGTAATCATTCCCGATCAATCCTGCAAAAAGGATGAACGTGGCTATCCGGGCTGGGTGCCCAAGCGTCAGCTGATCGATGCCCCTGAGTATGAACAGGTGCTAAATAGCAATCCAAAGCTGGCGGTTGTGTCAGCTAATACGGCGTTTTTGTACATAAATGCTGATGAGCCGGAAATGGAGATCAGTTTTTTAACGAGTCTGCCGCTGTTGGACACGGACGCGCAATGGACACAGGTACTGACTCCTCATGGACCACGCCTGCTGAAAACGAGCGAAGTGCAAGTGGTTGATGGCAAGCCGTCGAACGAGGGCAACGTTGGCCAATCGATCGTAAATACGGCCAAGCGCTTTTTGAACCTGCATTATCTATGGGGCGGCATGTCGGCTTTTGGCTATGACTGCTCAGGTTTTGCCCATTCCATGCATTTGGCGCATGGTATTGTCATTCCCCGTGATGCAAGTGATCAGGCACAATCCGGTACATGGGTGGAAAAGGAAGACCTGTTGCCGGGCGATTTACTGTTCTTTGCACATGAGGAAGGAAAAGGGCGGGTTCATCATGTCGGGATCTATGCCGGGGACCATCAAATGATTCATTCTCCAGACTCCAGGCATGCGATTGAGCTGATTTCGCTTGCGGGATACAAGCTGGAAAAAGAACACTGCATTTCACGCAGATACTGGTAAACCGCAGACGGGGGGAAGAGCACCGTGCAGAGGAAGAAACTGGTTGAAGTAAAGGACTTGAAAATCCATTTTAAAATCGGCGGGAACCAATATGTAAAGGCAACAGATGGCGTTTCCTTTGACATCTATCAAGGAGAGACATTTGGCTTGGTAGGGGAGTCCGGGTGTGGCAAATCCACGACCGGACGAACCATGATTGGACTGTATACCCCGACGAGTGGTGAAATCCGCTATGACGGAAAAGACATCCACCGTATGCCCGGAAAAGAGCGGCGCCAGTTAACCCGAAACATGCAGATGATCTTCCAGGACCCGTATGCTTCCCTGAATCCGCGGATGGATGTAGCGGAAATCATCGGAGAAGGCTTATACCTAAATGGGCTTGCCAGCGGTAGTGAACGGATCAAACGTGTCTACCAGCTGCTTGAGATGGTCGGCTTGAGCAAAGAGCATGCCAATCGCTTTCCCCACGAGTTCAGCGGGGGGCAGCGGCAGCGCATCGGCATTGCTCGCGCCTTGGCGGTGGACCCTGAGTTCATCATCGCCGACGAGCCCATTTCTGCCTTGGATGTATCCGTGCAAGCACAGGTTGTTAATTTGATGAAAAACCTGCAGAAGGATCGGAAGCTGACTTATTTGTTCATTGCCCATGATCTGGCCATGGTAAAGCACGTCAGCGACCGCATAGGGGTCATGTATCTGGGGAATATGATGGAGCTGGCAGACAGCGAACAGTTGTATAAGGAACCTAAGCATCCGTATACACAAGCTTTGCTTTCTGCAATTCCTTTACCGGACCCAGATGTAGAACAGACACGTGAGCGCATTTTATTGGAGGGAGACGTGCCCAGTCCGATCAATCCGCCCTCTGGCTGCGTGTTCCGTACCCGTTGTCCGGTGGCCAAATCGGTCTGTGCGGCAGAGAAACCGGTTTGGAAGGAAGTTGCTCCCTCCCATTTTGCTGCTTGTCATCTTTACGCTGAATAGGCTGAATCATCTGATCCCCCTTGTCCTTTTTATGAAAAAGGAGAGGGGGCTTCTCTGTTCGTGGTCTTGAAAATATTGGTATAATGGGAAATGACAAGAAGGAGTGAGCATATGCCTAAGAAGGTCATTCTAGCAGGCGGATCTGGATTTTTAGGCCAATCGTTGGCGGAATATTTACTGGTTAAAGGATATGATGTCATCATCTTCAGCAGAGGGCGGTCACGAGAGGAAAAAGGGATTCGCTATGTCCAGTGGGACGGGACACATATGGGAGAGTGGTCGCGTGAAATAGACGGAAGCTATGCCGTGATCAACTTTACCGGAAAAAGTGTGAATTGCATCTACACGAAAAAGAATCGAGAGGAAATCATGCGCTCCCGGCTTGATTCCGTAAAGGTGCTCGATCAAGCGATCAGGCAATGCGCCCAACCACCGCAAGCATTCATTCAGGCCGGTTCCCTTGCCATCTTTGGAGATACCACTAATCTGTGTGATGAAGATGCACCGCATGGGACAGGGTTCTCTGTGGAAGTATGCCAGGAATGGGAGCAAGCCTTTTTTTCGCAACAGCTTCCGGCCACGAGAAAAGTCATGCTGCGCATCGGCTTTGTCTTGGGGAAAAACGGAGGTGCTTTGGAGCCACTGATGAAGCTCGTCTCGCTTAATCTCGGCGGAACGGTTGGATCGGGGCGACAGTATATCAGCTGGCTGCATATCGAGGATTGCAATGAGATGTTTTTGCAGGCGATGGAGAATCCGCTCATGAGTGGCGTATACAACGCGACAAGTCCCACCGCTGTAACCAACCGGGAGTTTATGGCGACGCTGCGCAAGGTCATGAAGAAAGGTTGGAGTCCACCTGCTCCTGCCCCTTTTGTATGGCTGGGCGCTTATTTGTTCATGCAGACGGAACCAAGTCTTGCATTGACCGGACGTAACTGCGTGCCGAAAAGGTTGATGGATCAAGGTTTTTCTTTTCGGCATACCAACTTGGAGACTGCTTTGCAGGAAATTATTAACTTGTAACCCTAGTAAACAAGTGAGGGTAGACCACTAAAAGTTCTTACCGACGCCGTTTTAGGGTGAAGGGGGCTTCGATGTTTCTCTTTTTCAACATGGTAGCTGCATGTTTTCTCATCGGGAGGCTGCTATCCTTTATCGGCAAGCCTTTTTACAAGACACATTGGAAAAGTGATTTATTAATTGCGACTCTTTTATCCACGATTGCCACATGCATCATTTATCTTGTCCTTTCCTTTTCTGAGCGGATGTCAGGATATGATTGATCAAAAAGGATGCTGGGGTTATGAATAGGAGCAAATCATGAAAATCAGAAACGCCGCAAGAATTGTACTATTGGATCAACACGATCGGTTGTTTTTGTTTAAAATTGAAGATCCGTACAATCCAGAACTGAAGGAATTCTGGGTAACTCCTGGCGGTGGAGTGGATCTCGGGGAGTCTTTTGAGGAAGCTGCGAAGCGTGAACTATGGGAGGAAACGGGCATCGAGGGTGTAGAGATCGGTCCATGGATATGGACGAGGGAAGCTGTGTTTCAGTGGGAAGATGGTCCGATACAGGCTCATGAGCGTTATTATTTGGTCCGCGTGACGGCAGTGGAAGAAGTGAATATGAGCCACTTTACTTCATTGGAACAGGAAAGCTATCGCAGTCACAAATGGTGGACGATGGAAGAGCTCATGCACTCACGGGAAACATTTATCCCTGGTCAATTGAAGAGGATCCTGCCGTCACTTTTAGAAGATAAACTTCCCATGCTACCACTTGTCATTAGCTAGGCGGACGAAGTAAAAAGCCCTGAAGCGATCAGGGCTTTTTGAGCTGTGACTGGCTATGGGATTATACTTCTCGATCCTGATGCAAGGGAACTTGTTTCGCTGGTTGTCCGTCTTCGAGCAACGGCACTTTTTGCTGGGTGGTCTTGTGAAACGTTCCGTATGCACCCACTTGCTGCAGCTCGATTTGCATGTCTTTATTGGTCTGTTTGGCCATGATCAGCACAGGCCTCCTTTGTAGAAATCAATACACACCCGAGGAACCGGAGCCTCCCGGATGCTTCGGCGCTTTGATGGTTTGCTTCTGAGAGGTATGCCGGGTCTGGAAGAGGTCCGTTGCACCGGCGGCGTGTGTCCCCAACACTGCCAGTTCTTCATTTTTCGGCTGGTTGTTTTTCGCTGTCACATGAATCACTCCTATCTAGGAGTAGTTTGTGCTTGGGCTGTTGTGCTCACACAGCCAGTTTCTGTCTGAGCGGTTTGCGTCAGTCCATCGGATGCTCCGCTACCCATTGCTTGGTCTCTTTTATGAACACGGCAGCAGCTGGGGTAGGAGAGGAAAAGGATCGCACAGCCAGACCAATGTGGCGAAACAATTGAGGTGTCAATGAACGAATGGTCAGATTTGGCAACGAAGCGGGCAGGGTCATTTTCGGTACCATTGTTAACCCGAGCCCTTCCGTGACCATGGACAGGATGGTAGTTGTATCTGCCACTTCAAATTGTGTATTGGGCTTGGTATCACTAGCTTTAAAGGACTCGCTGACGAGAAGCTCGCAGCCGGCCATTGGCATAATGAACGGCTCTGGTGCGATCTGTTCCATGGTTAAATTGGAGTACTGACCGAGTGGATGGTCCAGGGGAAGGACCGCGACCAGTTCATCTTTCAATAGCGGGATCATCTCAAGCCCCTCTGTGGGGTAAGGAAGAAAGGCAGCGTCGATCGCGCCCTGCGTGATCCATGCTTGAATTTCAGCATAGCTCCCTTCAAATAGGCTCAGGGTAATGCCTGGATAGCGGTCCCGAAAAAGACGTACCATTCCGGGCAGCAATTTGGCGGAAACACTGGGAAAGCTGCCGATGCGCAGGGTTCCTACCTGCAGTCCCTTGGCGGCGGCAGCCGTTTGTTTGATTTGCTCGAGATCGGAAAGGATCCGTCGGGCATACTGTAAAATGGCCTCACCTGCTTCCGTCAAGCGAATGCCATTGCGGTTTCTCGTCAATAGGGACACGCCTAGCTCTTCTTCCATTCCCGCAATCGTGTGGCTAACACCGGATTGACTGAGGCGAAGCTTTTCGCCCGCTCGTGTAAAACTGCCGGCCTCTATGACTGCAACAAACACTTCCAACTGTAAAAGGGTCATCATGTTGCTCCCTTCATGATTTTTTTCTCATGTATAAGATTGATAAGATTCATTTTACATATGGTTGATCTGGTCTTATCATAACGAGTAACAAGAAACGTTGGCAAGAGAAGGAAGGGGAGAGTTCAATGGGAAAAAAGGTAGCCTATTATCTGGTGGATGCTTTTACAGAGCGAGCGTTTGGGGGAAATGCCGCAGGGGTTGTACTGGAGGCAGATGGCCTGACTGAAGCGCAGATGCAACAAATTGCACGTGAATTGAATCAATCCGAATCTGCCTTTTTACGTAAAAGCGAGCATGCGGAAGCAGACTTTCGCATCCGGTACTTCACGCCAGTCGAGGAAATCAATTTCTGCGGGCATGCCACGGTTGCCACTGCTTGGTTGCTTGCTTCCGAATACGGTTGGCAGGATAAGGAACAGGTCGTGTTTGAAACGAATATCGGGTTGATCCCGGTTCGGTTTGATCGGGAAGAAGGTGTGCTGCGTCGTGTGACCATGACGCAAGTGGCCCCGAAGGTAAAGGAATTTCCTCTATCAGCATCCGAGATCGCTGACCTGGTGGGAATCCCGGTTACGGAAATTGACGATCGCTATCCAATCCGCTTGAGCAATACCGGAAACTGGCACTTGCTCGTGCCTGTGAAAAGCTGGAAGGTGATAGATGAGGCACGGCCACGTTTAACCGAATTGGCAGAAATGAATCGTGCGCATGAAATCAGTACAACGCATCTTTTCACGTTTGATACGGATGGCGATATCCATGACCTATATACCCGTGATTTTTGCCCAGCGATCGGCATACCGGAGGACCCGGTTACCGGGGCAGCAAATGGCGCCCTTGCTGGATATCTTGTGCTGGAAGGGATCTTGTCGGGGAAAGAGACGCATGAATTGTTGGTTGCCCAGGGGAACGCGATTGGTCGGCCTGGCACCTTAAAAGTGACGATCCGTACAGGCGATGCTTCCACGGTCATTCAGGTGGGAGGAGCAGCACACTTGACAGCAACAGGTGAAATTCGGTTGTAATCAATAAATGGGTCCATACAAAAAGATGGATGGCTAATCTCTCGCGGGATTGGCCATCCTCTTCTTTTTGGGCTGGTTAAAAGGGCTGCCAGCGTAGGCGGCGGGCTTGCAAATAACGATCTTGTACGTGAGCCCAGTTGACCACATTCCACCAAGCTTCTATATATCGAGCTCGTTCATTTCGGTAGGAGAGATAGTAGGCATGCTCCCACACATCAAGCACAAGCAGCGGGATCACATCCCATTGTGACAAATCTTGATGCTTTTCCGCCTGGAGAATTTCGAGACGCTGTGAGCGTGGGGACCAGACGAGGAGTGCCCATCCGCCTCCCTCCACCTTTTCTGCTGCCTGTGAGAAATGGCGCTTGAATGCATCAAAAGAGCCGAAATCACGGATGATTTGCTCGGCCAATTCACCTTTGGGGGTACCGCCGCCACGAGGGCTCATGACCTGCCAAAAGATCGTATGCAAATAATGGCCGGCTCCGTGGAAAGCAGCTTCTCTTTCCCAGTGCTTGATCAGATCAAAATCATTGGTTTGGCGGGCGCGTGCCATCATGGTTTCCGCTTTGTTCAATCCATCAACATAGCTTTGATGATGCTTGTCATGGTGGATGCGCATGGTTTCGGCGTCGATATAGGGTTCCAATGCATCGTAGCGATAGGGAAGAGGTGGCAAGGTATGGCCGCCGATCGGAACAGGGTGGGTAATGGGGGCGGACTGGCGTTGCGTGGCAGGTATCGGGGTAGCAGCTTGCTCATCGCTGCGTTCTTGTACCAGCCGGAGCATCTGATGAAAGTGATGTTGGATCTCCTCCGCTTTCGCAGCTAATCGACTTACCTCGGCTTCCGAGGTATCGGCGGTTTGCAAATAACGCGCTTTGCTGCCGATCTGCTCAAAGGCTGTCTCGAACTTGCGGATGTTACGGTCCATTTCCTGAATCAAAGATGGCTTGCGCCGCAGGTAATCGACCCATTGACGCCCCCATTCACTCCATTTGATGAGGTGCTCAATTTTTTCTTTCAACGTGTACTCCTCCTCGTTCTGGGCTACCCCTTCACTATATGAATCACCACAGGCAGGGGTGCGGCATATGCGGAGTACATAGCGCTAACTTGTGGCATATGGTAATATCACGCTTGGAAGAAAAAAGATCATGGGGAGATCCTTTTAACCAACCGAAACGAGGGAGAGCGTCATGAACGAACAAAAAGCGGTTGCCATCATCGATTCCGGTGTCGGAGGGCTGACGGTCGCAAAGGAGATCATGCGTCAGTTGCCGCGAGAAAAAATCCTGTATTTTGGTGATAACGATCGATGTCCATATGGATCGCGACCCGCAGAGGAAATACGGACGTTTAGTCTGCAAATGATTGAATACCTGTACCAGTATCCTGTCAAAGCCTTGGTGATTGCCTGCAACACAGCCGCTGCAGTCGTGTTGGAAGAAGTAAAAGAACTGTCGGCCATCCCTGTACTGGGGGTCATTGAACCTGGCGCCCGGGCCGCCATTTCCGCTTCGCGCACCGGACGCATCGGCATTATTGGCACGGAGACGACGATTCGTACCGCCTCTTATGAGCGCGCACTTCGCCGCCTCAATCCAAACCTTTACGTGTCCCAGCTGGCCTGTCCGGAATTCGTGCCGCTTGTGGAAAAGCGATTGCTGCACACACCGGAAGCCAGAAGGATCGTGGAGGAAACGCTGGCTTCGCTTCGCTATGAGGAATTGGATACCCTGATACTAGGTTGCACGCACTATCCGCTGTTGGCCTCATTGATTCAGGAAGCATTGGGCGATGAAATCACATTGATCAGCTCGGCTGAAGAAACGGCCAGAGAGTTAAGTACGCTATTTTCCTTGGGGGATATGCATGCCTCCGAGCATACCGCAGTACCGCAACATTTGTTTTTTACCAGCGGCAACAAGCAAATTTTCCGAGAAATCGGAGAAGAATGGCTTGATTGTGAATTGCAAGTGGAACAAAAAGACCTGGCACAAGCCATGCAAAATAAATAGTTTGCCAACCGAAGTCCAGTGCTGCATGTCGCTGGGCTTTTTTTAAAACCTCCTCTTGTCTCCTCATTCCAATGAAACAAGCATAAACCAGGGCAAGGCTCGTATACATGGTAGTACAAAGGGTCCCGAGGAGGTTAGAGAAATGAACATTCGCCGTATCGGAAAATTGACTACCGTATTGGGAGTAAGCGCTATGCTGTTGACGGGCTGCGGCCTGTTTGGTCCGGAAAAAGAAGCTTCCAGCATCGATCCGCCGCCATTGTCGGAGGTTGCTGTGGAAGATCCGACTCAAAGCACAGCGCTTCCGGGAGAGGAAGGTGCACCAGTAGATGCTGTGGCGCAACAATCTGCAGAACGCACGGTGTATCTGCTTGATGCCAATGGGTATGTAGTGCCGGTTGCCCTGACCATTCCGAAAGAAGAGGGCATCGCCAAGCAAGTGCTGACCTATATGGTAAAAGGCGGACCAGTAGAAACGATGCTGCCTCAAGGCTTTCAAGCCGTTTTACCGGAAGGCACCAAAGTTCTCGGCATGGTTGTAAAAGATGGAACCGCAACCGTAGACTTTTCCAAGGAATTTAAACAGTACGATGCCAAAGACGAGACTAAAATCATGGATGCCATTACGAGAGCGCTGACCGAGTTCCCGACCATCAAGAATGTATCCATCTGGGTAAATGGCACACCTTTGACAGAAATGCCGGTGAATAACACACCGGTCTCCCAGCTTGATCGCAACCACGGGGTCAATCTGGAGCTGGCAGAAGGGGCGATCCCGGGAAATACGACCAGCGTTACCGTGTATTTTCAAAGCCAATTGGATGACAAACGGAGCTATTTTGTTCCTGTGACCAGACTGATACCTGAAACGAGGGAACGTGCCCGCGCCGTTGTGGAAGAATTGGTAAAAGGGCCTAAGCAAGGCTCTCCGCTCTTCAGTTCCCTGCTTTCCACAACAAAAGTGTTGGATGTAAAAGAGAGTGAAGGAACGGTCACGGTCAACCTCAGTGAAGACATTCTCAAATATGGCAGTGGCAAAGAAGCCAATCCAGAAGCTTTGGAATCCTTGGTGCTCTCGTTGACAGAAAACACCGGTTATAACAAGGTACAGCTGCTCGTGGAAGGCAAGCCGCTTTCCAGCACCACCGGCGCATATGACTTCAGCAAGCCGGTCGTTCGTCCCCTTTCGATCAATGCGATGCAATTTTGATCCCTCAACCGCGCTCCGGCGTGGTTTTTCTCTGCCGAGGCACAAAAGTGCCCGGGTATAAAGTGCCTGGGCCCAAAAGTGGCATTCCTTTTCCTGCTTTTGGTATAATGGGCAAAGCTAGCGAAGAGTATCAAGTAGGAGGAACACGGTATGAGACATGATGGACGGGCAAACGACCAACTGCGTCCTATAACCATTACACGCAACTATATCAAGCATGCAGAAGGCTCTTGCTTAATTGAAGTCGGTGATACCAAAGTAATCTGTACGGCAACCCTGGAAGACCGTGTCCCCCCTTTTATGAGAGGCGGAGGAAAAGGCTGGATTACCGCCGAATATGGCATGCTGCCTCGCGCTACCGAATCGCGCAATGCACGTGAATCGTCAAAAGGCAAGGTAGGCGGACGCACCATGGAAATTCAGCGGCTGATTGGCCGAGCGCTTCGCTCTGTCGTGAAGCTGGAGATGATGGGCGAAAAGACCGTTTGGCTGGATTGCGACGTGATTCAGGCAGACGGCGGGACTCGCACAGCTTCCATTACTGGTGCTTTTGTTGCCATGGTGGATGCGATGAATAAGCTGGTGGAAAACGGTACTTGGAAAGAACTGCCGATTTCTGATTTCTTAGCGGCCACTTCCGTAGGGATTATCGAAGGCCAGCCCATGCTCGATTTGAATTACAAGGAAGACTCATCGGCCATCGTGGACATGAATGTGGTGATGACCGGACAAGGGAAATATGTAGAGCTGCAAGGCACCGGAGAGGAAGCACCGTTTAGCGCGGATGAACTCCAGCAGTTGCTGACGATCGCCCAAAAAGGAATCCGTGAGCTGATCCAAGCCCAGCAAACGGCCTTGGGAGAAATCAAACTGGCTTCTGAGGGGGCCAATGATTCGGTCGAAACGATTACGGAGGAAAGTCATGTCTGAACATAAAAAAGTGGTGTTAGCCACGAGAAACAAAGGGAAAGTCCGGGAGATGGAACGACTGTTTGCTCCATTGGGGTGGGAGATCATCAGTCTGGATGATTTCCCGGATGCTCCGGAAGTGGTGGAAGACGGGGAAACATTTACCGCGAATGCGCTCAAAAAAGCAACAACCATCTCCGCGGCAACCGGACTGCCGGCGATTGCGGATGACTCCGGCTTGGAAGTGGACGCGTTAGAAGGGAGGCCCGGCGTATGCTCTGCACGCTTTGCGGGAGAGCAGGCCAGTGATGAGGATAACTGGAAAAAACTGCTGACTGAGCTGAAAGACACGCCGAAAGAGAAGAGAACGGCACGATTCCGCTGTGTCTTGGCTTTCGTAGAACCGGGGAAAGAACCGATTACAGCGTCCGGAGCCTGTGAGGGGGTAATTCTGCGGGAGCCGGCAGGGACCAATGGCTTCGGTTATGATCCCGTGTTCTTTTTGCCGGAGCAAATGTGCACGATGGCCCAGCTTGCTCCAGAACGGAAAAATCAGATTAGCCATCGGGCAAAAGCGATGGAGAACCTGTTGGCGGAAATAAGGGGGACGGGGAGATGAGCATACTCGTACTGAGTGACACGCATGGGTTGGTAAGGGAAGTGCAAGACGTGGTGGGACGCCATCCGGCCGAGATGATTTTCCATTGCGGCGATTTTTGTGTCGACAAAAATCGGGAGCCTTTTTCAGGGATGCAGCTTGTGCGTGGAAATTGTGATTTTGCCACGGATGTGCCTGAAGAACGGAAAACCACGTGGAATGGACTGACTTTTTACCAAACACATGGTCACTTGTACGGGGTGAAGCGCTCGCTTCTCCAGCTTCATTATCGTGCGGAAGAGGTCGGGGCCAACGTCGTGCTGTTTGGGCATTCGCATTTTCCGGTTTGCACCGTTGAGAGCGGCATTCTCTTCCTCAATCCGGGGAGTCTCCAGATGCCCCGTGGGTTTGATGTCCCTACCTATGCAGTGATCGAAAAGACCGCTGAGACCAGTGAAGAGATTACCCTAGAGGTTATTTTTTATGATAACAAAGGGCAAATTGTCAACGAGCGTGGCGGGAACTTTACAGTTAGGCGATGAGTCCTTGAATTTTGATTGCCATATGTTATACTGAAAGGGTTATCGTGGAAGTCACGTGTCCGTCGCCCAGGAAAGAGCCCTGAGCTCCGGGCGATGTGGCCGTTTTTGTGGATTCAATCTAGGAGGGGAAGTTTACGTGGCAGCAAAATGGGAAAAGTTAGAGAATAACCAGGGAGTCCTGACGATCGAAGTAGATGCAGCTCAGGTTGACGCGGCTTTGGATCAAGCATTCAAGAAAGTCGTGAAAAAGGTGAACGTACCTGGTTTTCGTAAGGGCAAAATTCCGCGCAAGATGTTCGAAGCGCGTTTTGGTGTAGAATCTTTGTATCAGGACGCATTGGATATCCTGTTGCCAGCAGCTTATGGACAAGCTGTGCGCGAAACTGAAATCGAACCTGTCGACCGTCCGGAAGTGGACGTGGAGCAGATGGAGAGAGGCAAAAACCTCATCTTCAAAGCGACAGTTACTGTGAAACCAGAAGTGAAGTTGGGCGATTACAAAAACCTGACGATCGAACCGAAGGAATTCACTGTAACCGACGAGCAAGTTGACGAAGAATTGAAACGCATGCAAGAGCGTCATGCTGAATTGGTAGTGGTTGAAGAAGGCACTGCTCAAAACGGCGATATGACGCAAATCGACTTTGAAGGCTTCCAGGATGGGGTAGCTTTTGAAGGCGGTAAAGCGGAGAACTACAGCCTGGAGCTGGGTTCCGGTACATTTATCCCTGGATTCGAAGAGCAAATCGTGGGTATGGCGATTGGCGAAGAAAAAGATATCACCCTCACTTTCCCAGAAGAGTATCATTCTCCAAACTTGGCTGGAAAAGAAGCACTCTTCAAAGTGAAGCTGAATGGTATCAAACGCAAAAATCTGCCTGCACTCGACGATGAGTTTGCAAAAGACGTAAGCGAATTCGATACGTTGGATGAGCTGAAAGCCGACACCAAGAAAAAACTGGAAGAGCGTGCTGCAAACGAAAAGGATACATACGTTCGTGAACAGTTGCTGCTGAAAGCAAGCGAAAATGCTGAGATCGACATTCCAGGCGTAATGATCGAGCAAGAGCTGGATCAAATGGTAAATGAATTCGGTCAACGTCTCCGTATGCAAGGCATGGATATCGAGCTCTACTATCAATTCTCCGGCATGGATGAAAGCCAACTCCGCGATCAATTGCGTCCTGATGCGACCACTCGTGTTCGCAGCGCATTGACCATGGAAGCGATCGCGAAAGCGGAAAATATCCAAGTAACCGAAGATGATATCACGGAAGAGCTGAACAAATTGGCAAGCATGTACGGCCGTCCTGCAGATGAGCTGCGCAAAATCTTCACCTCTCAAGATGGACTGGCTGGCCTGCGCCAAGATATTCAAGCTAGAAAAACGATTGATCTTTTGGTTGCAGAAAACAAAGTATCTGCATAAGCTGATACATGAGGGCTTCTGCTTCAAGAAAAATCGGATAACCTATCTATATTGACAAACGAGCAAGGCACGAACCAACTTTCGTGCCTTGTTTTTCCACCATCCACCTTTCTCAAACAAGTGCGTAAAGGAGGGGGAATACCCATGCTAATTCCTATGGTCATTGAACAAACCAGTCGTGGTGAACGGGCGTATGACATATACTCACGTTTGCTCAAAGACCGGATTATCTTTCTTGGCAGCGAAATTGACGACGAGGTAGCCAATGCCGTCGTTGCCCAGTTACTATTCTTAGCGGCTGAGGATCCGGACAAAGATATTAGTTTGTACATAAACTCACCAGGTGGTTCTGTAACAGCAGGTATGGCTATTTTTGACACCATGCAATTTATTAAGCCAGATGTTTCCACGATTTGTATCGGGATGGCCGCAAGCATGGGAGCGGTGCTTTTGGCAGCAGGGGCAAAAGGGAAGCGGTATGCGCTGCCCAATAGTGAAGTGATGATTCACCAACCGCTGGGCGGCGTGCGTGGTCAGGCAGAGGATATTCGCATTCATGCCGACTGGATCCTGAAGACCAAGCGCCAGCTCAATCAGATCCTTGCAGAACGGTCCGGACAACCGATCGAACGGGTTGAACAAGATACGGACCGCGATAACTTTATGAGTGCCGAAGAGGCTGTTGCGTATGGTTTGGTAGATGCAATCATTCAACGCAAGGATTCGATCTAGGAGAGGTGAAGTAGATGTTTAAGTTTAATGACGACAAAGGTCAGTTGAAGTGCTCTTTCTGCGGAAAGTCCCAGGAACAGGTTCGCAAGCTGGTTGCAGGACCGGGTGTCTACATTTGTGATGAATGCATCGAGCTCTGTAATGAAATCGTTCAAGAAGAGCTGGGCACAGATGAAGAAATTGATATGAAAGAAATTCCGAAGCCGATGGAAATCCGCAAAATTCTTGACGACTATGTGATCGGTCAAGATACAGCGAAGAAGTCGCTTTCGGTGGCTGTATATAATCATTACAAACGGATTAACTCCGGTGCGAAAATCGAAGATGTGGAGCTGCAAAAATCTAACATCATGCTGATTGGACCTACCGGAAGCGGAAAAACGCTACTGGCGCAAACATTGGCGCGCATCCTGAATGTGCCATTTGCGATTGCCGATGCAACCTCTCTGACAGAAGCAGGCTATGTGGGCGAAGACGTGGAGAATATCTTGTTGAAGCTGATCCAGGCTGCTGATTATGATGTAGAGAAAGCGGAAAAAGGAATTATCTACATCGACGAGATTGACAAGGTAGCTCGCAAATCCGAGAACCCGTCCATCACTCGAGACGTGTCGGGCGAAGGAGTACAGCAAGCGCTGCTGAAAATCCTGGAAGGAACGGTCGCAAGCGTACCACCACAAGGCGGACGTAAGCACCCGCATCAAGAGTTCATCCAGATCGATACCTCCAACATTCTCTTTATCTGCGGCGGAGCCTTCGATGGTTTGGAACAAATCATCAAGCGCCGTATCGGTAAAAAGGTGATCGGCTTTGGTACCGATACCGTTGAAAACGTGAAAGGTGATCTGAAGGTCGGCGAGTACCTCAAGTACTCCTTGCCGGAAGACCTGCTCAAATTTGGTTTGATTCCAGAGTTTGTCGGACGTCTGCCAGTGATCGCTACACTGGAACCGCTGGATGAAGATACGCTGATCCGCATCCTGACCGAACCGAAGAACGCTTTGGTGAAACAGTATCAAAAGCTCATGAGCTTGGATAATGTGGAACTGGACTTTGCGCCAGGCGCATTGTCGCAAATCGCGAAGGAAGCCATCAAGCGCAACACCGGCGCACGTGGTCTGCGGGCCATCATTGAGCAAATTCTACTGGATATGATGTATGAATTGCCATCCCGCGAAGATGTGAACAAGTGCGTGATCACGGAAGAAACCGTCCGTGACAAGGTGAAGCCACAATTGATCAACAAAGAAGGAAATAGCGTACGCAGCGAAAGCGCATAATGCTGTGATGAAGGAGACTGTCCGATCTAGGGCAGTCTCTTTTGTTTTATGTACTGGTGGTGGAGAGAAGCAATTTTCCCATTCTCCCGCTCCAGCCTACGTCTGCAAGGAAGCTGAAACTGTCCGCTCCACAGCGAATCGCGGGGGAGCGCAAAAGTGATACCGTTCTGTCCACGAAAGCAATGTATTAAAAGGGCCTTCCTGTAGATGCTTGCAAAAATGATGCCCCGTAAGAGAAGCGAGTTTTTCAGGCGCAGCGACTTGCGAAGTCCAGCCGCGCGGAATGCCGTTTCCGTGGATCCGAAGGGCAAACTTGAATTTGCTGCGAAGTGACGCCACTTTTTGCCCTTCCCACGGAAACGGTGTGGAGCGGTCAGTCAACGCTCCCTTGCGGGACGTAGAATCGGAGCAAAGACTGAAAAACTCGCTTCTCCCACCACAGCAGCTTCTAGACAAAAAGGCAAAAGTGTCGAATCCAAGCGAAAGGTCAACAAGGAAATCTTCGTTTACTCGGCAGGGCGCTAGGCAATACTACTCTATATAACACAAGCGGCGCTGGCTCATTGCGTTACTTGGTAGGGAGGGAATGCCGATGGACTATACGACTCTAGTTATTGCATGTATCGAAGTAATCGTAGGGATTATTATCGGTACCTATTTTTGGAATTTGCTCCGTACACAGCGTACGACGAAAAATTCAGCTGACAAAGATTCACGAAAAGACCTAGATCAATTACGTAAGCTGCGCATGATCGCACTGACCGAACCGTTATCCGAAAAGACACGACCAGCAACCTTGCAGGAGATCGTTGGTCAAGAAGACGGACTCAAAGCATTGCGTGCAGCACTTTGCGGTCCTAATCCGCAGCATGTCATCATTTACGGCCCGCCAGGAGTAGGAAAGACAGCTGCAGCGCGTGTTGTATTGGAGGAAGCGAAGAAAAATAATCTTTCTCCATTTAAGCACGATGCCAAATTCGTAGAAATCGACGCGACCATCGCTCGTTTTGATGAACGCGGCATTGCCGATCCACTCATTGGTTCCGTCCACGATCCCATTTATCAAGGGGCAGGTTCGTTGGGACAAGCGGGAATCCCGCAACCAAAGCCCGGTGCGGTGACAAAAGCACATGGCGGTATTTTGTTCCTGGATGAGATCGGGGAATTGCACCCCATTCAAATGAATAAATTGCTCAAAGTGTTGGAAGATCGCAAGGTAATGCTTGAAAGTGCCTACTATAGCGAAGAGAATGCCCAGATCCCTTCCCACATCCACGATATGTTTCGCTATGGACTGCCGGCAGATTTCAGACTGGTCGGGGCTACTACGCGCACGCCTGAAGAACTTCCGCCTGCACTCCGTTCCCGGTGTCTCGAGATCTTTTTCAGACCGTTAAAACCCGCGGAGATCGGCAGTATCGTGCGGACGGCAGGCAAGAAGATGGATATGCAGCTTTCCCCGGAAGCCATTACTGTCATTGAGCGTTACGCGACCAATGGCCGCGAAGCGATCAATACGCTGCAAATCGCAGCAGGGATTGCCTTGACGGAACAACGCCGTACAATCCAGCCGTCGGATGTAGAGTGGGTGGTACATAGCAGTCAAAAATCTCCTCGTCAGGAAAAAGCGGTGCATACCACACCGCAAGTGGGCTTGGTGAATGGACTTGCGATTTACGGGCCTAACATGGGAAGTGTCATGGAGCTGGAGGTCACAGCATCCTTGTCGGTCACGCCGGGAAATGGACGTGTGGCGATGACGGGGCTGGTCGAAGAGGAAGAAATGGGCAGCCGCAGCCGTACAATCCGACGCAAATCAATGGCGAAAGGTTCCATTGAAAATGTGCTGACCGTACTGCACAGATTGGGGATTAAGCCGTATGATTACGATCTGCACATCAACTTTCCGGGAGGAGTCCCGGTAGATGGTCCATCGGCGGGCATTACGATTGCCGTTGCCATATACTCCGCCATCATGGAGAAGCCTGTGGATAATCTGCTGGCCATGACGGGCGAGGTCAGTATTCACGGCAAGGTAAAACCAGTCGGCGGTGTCGTAGCGAAAGTAGAGGCCGCTCGTCAGGCAGGCGCCACCCGTGTGCTGATTCCAGAAGAAAACTGGCAATCCATTTTTGAAGAGATGGAAGGGGTGCAGGTGATCCCGGTTTCGACGGTGGAAGAAGCGCTTCAACTGGCTATGGTTGAAGAGACACAAGAAGAATCGGCTGTTGTCCCATTTTCCGTGCCTATGCAAGCTGCGGAGGGACTTGCTTCATCAACCCTTCCTTTATAAGCAGCGGCCAAAAGCTTTTTCAAACTGTGAATGGAATTAGACATTATCTTCCGTTTACGCTACAATGATACGAAAACGGCCTTCGGCTGAGGCCGTTTTCTCTTGCGCAACCAAGCTTCGCCGAAAAACTTGGCGTAGTAGCTAGGTTTGCTAAAGCGAAAACAAGATACATCAGATATGTGACATAGGATCGGGGGGTGTCTGGCCATGAGCGAACAAAAAGGAACCAGGGAGATACCGCTGCTACCGTTGCGCGGACTGCTCGTTTATCCAAGCATGGTACTCCACTTGGATGTAGGCCGGGAGAAGTCAATCAAAGCATTAGAGAAAGCAATGGTTGATGACAATCAAATACTGTTGGCTACACAGGAAGAAGTCAATATAGAGGAGCCTGGCGCCGAGCAGATCTATAAAGTAGGGACGGTTGCCCGCGTCAAGCAGATGCTGAAACTGCCAAATGGCACGATTCGTGTGCTTGTAGAGGGATTGCAGCGTGCCAAAATCGAAGAGTTTCTGCAGGAAGAGGAATACTTCTACGTTACCATCACCTTTTTGGATGAAACCAAAGGAAATGAAAATGAAGTAGAAGCGTTAATGCGCTCTGTTCTCACTCATTTCGAGCAGTACATCAAACTGTCCAAAAAGATTTCGCCAGAGACCTTCACCTCGGTCAGTGATATCGATGAGCCAGGTCGTTTAGCGGATGTCATTGCCTCTCATTTACCATTGAAAATGAAGGACAAACAGGAAATTCTGGAAACAACCGTAATCCAGGAGCGTTTGGACATTCTGCTCGGCATCCTGCACAATGAGCGCGAAGTACTGGAACTGGAACGAAAAATCGGTGCCCGCGTGAAAAAGCAGATGGAAAAAACGCAGAAGGAATACTATCTGCGTGAGCAAATGAAGGCGATTCAAAAAGAACTGGGAGACAAAGAGGGACGCGCGGGAGAAATCGAAGAACTGCGTGCCCAATTGGAAAAATCCGATGCTCCCGAACGGATCAAGAACAAGATTGAAAAAGAACTGGAACGACTGGAAAAGATGCCTTCCACTTCTGCAGAAGGAAGTGTGATCCGGACTTATATCGATACGCTTTTGGCGTTGCCGTGGACGAAGAAAACCGAGGATAACCTCGACATCGCTCATGCGGAAGCAGTGTTGGATGAAGATCACTATGGCTTGGAGAAGCCAAAGGAACGCGTACTGGAGTATTTGGCTGTGCAAAAGCTGGTTAATAAAATGCGTGGTCCCATTCTCTGCTTCGCGGGTCCTCCGGGCGTAGGAAAAACCTCATTGGCGCGTTCGATTGCGAGGGCGCTCGGACGGGAATTCGTACGCATCTCCTTGGGCGGTGTCCGTGATGAGGCAGAAATCCGAGGGCATCGTCGTACATATGTAGGGGCAATGCCAGGTCGCATCATTCAAGGAATGAAAACTGCTGGTACCGTGAATCCTGTTTTCTTGCTGGACGAGATTGATAAATTGGCCTCCGATTTCCGGGGAGATCCAGCCTCCGCATTGCTGGAAGTGCTGGATCCGAACCAAAATGACAAATTCAGCGATCACTATATCGAAGAAACCTATGATTTAACCAACGTGATGTTTATCACCACGGCGAACACCATACATACGATTCCTCGCCCCTTGTTGGACCGGATGGAAGTCATCCACATTTCCGGCTATACGGAGCTGGAAAAACTCAATATTTTGCAAGGCTACCTTTTACCGAAGCAGTTGGAAGACCACGGTCTTGGAAAAGATAAGCTGCAGATGAGCGAAGAAGCCATGATGAAGCTGATTCGTCAGTACACACGCGAAGCCGGCGTTCGTAACCTGAATCGTGAAGTGGCCAACATTAGCCGAAAAGCGGCGAAAATGATCGTCAGCGGCGAAAAGAAAAAGGTAGTGGTTACACCGAAAACAGTGGAGACCTTACTGGGAAAACCGCGTTATCGCTATGGCCTTGCCGAAAAAGAGGATCAGGTCGGCTCTGTGACAGGACTCGCTTGGACACAGACGGGCGGAGATACGCTGAATGTGGAAGTAAGCATCTTCCCTGGAAAAGGAAAGCTGACACTGACGGGGCAGTTGGGTGACGTGATGAAGGAATCAGCACAGGCTGCATTCAGCTATATTCGCTCAATTGCCAAAGACTGGAACATTGAACCTGACTTCCATGAGAAAAATGACATCCATATCCATGTTCCTGAGGGTGCGATTCCAAAAGACGGGCCTTCGGCGGGGATTACGATGGCGACTGCACTTGTTTCTGCACTGACGGGCATCCCTGTACGTAAAGAAGTGGGCATGACCGGTGAGATCACTCTGCGCGGACGTGTCCTGCCGATTGGCGGATTGAAGGAGAAATCCTTATCTGCACACCGGGCCGGCCTGCGTGTCATTATCATGCCGAAGGAAAATGAAAAAGACATTGACGATATTCCGGAAAGCGTAAGGCAGGAACTGAAATTTATCCCTGTGGAGCATATGGATGAAGTACTGCGACATGCTTTGGTGAAAAATGGTGAAAAACGATGAAGATCAAATCAGCAGAATTTATTATCAGTGCAGTTGGACCTAAACAATATCCGGAAGACGGCCTACCAGAGATCGCCCTGGTAGGTCGCTCCAATGTGGGGAAGTCTTCGCTGATCAACAAAATGATGAATCGCAAGGCGTTAGCACGTACTAGCCAGAAGCCGGGAAAAACGCAAACGCTTAATTATTTTCGCGTGAACGAAATGCTGTATTTCGTGGATTTTCCCGGTTATGGGTATGCGAAGGTAGCCAAAACGCTCCGCCATCAATGGGGGAAAATGATTGAGGGTTACCTGAAAAACCGTAAAGAACTGAAATTTATTGTCCAATTGATTGACCTGCGTCATCCTCCTACGAAGGACGATATCTCCATGTATGAATGGTGCAAGGAATTGGGGTTGCCGACGGTCATCGTGACGACAAAGGCAGACAAGATCTCACGCGGCAGATGGCCACAGCATCTGAAAGTCATCAAGCAGGATCTGCATCTGCGTGAAACAGATACGATGATTCTCTTTTCGGCGGAGACGGGGCAAGGTAGAGATGAGCTATGGAAAGAAATCCTGAGACGCCTCGGTCAGCTCGACGAACAAGAAGAGATGGAAGCCGTAGCCGCCGTCGCTGAGGCAGAACTGCAGAATTCCTCTGAGTAATACATCCCGTGCTGACGTTCGTCCAGAGGAGAGGAAAACGTGTGAGCGAAACAGCTACATTTACCATTCGCGGCGTAATTGAAGGGTTCTACGGAACTCCTTGGTCGCAGGAAGAACGGTTAGCGATGATTCGCTTTCTCGAAAGCCATGGATACAATGCCTACTTTTATGCGCCGAAGGATGATCCGTACCTGCGTGAGCGTTGGCAAGAGCCGCATCCAACCATGCAATTGGCTAACATCGTACGCTCGGCAGAGGAAGCTCGGGAAAGCAAACTGGATTTTTACTATTGTCTCAGTCCGGGACTGGATATGCGATACAGCAGTGAAGAGGACTTTTCGATCATGCTGGAGAAATTTCGGCAGATGTTCTCCGCGGGTATCCGTCACTTCGGCTTGTTTTTTGATGATATTCCGATGACGCTGCTGCACGAGGTTGACCAAAATCGTTACACGTCGCTCGCGTCTGCACATGCGGATGTGACCCTGCGTCTCTGGGAACAACTGCAAAGCTGGTCGGAAGGGAATCGCTTAGTGATTTGTCCCACCTTGTATAACGGTCTGGGAAACGAACCGTACATCGTCGATCTGGGAAGATTTCTTCCCCAGGAGATCATGATCTTTTGGACGGGAAGGTTTGTATGTTCTCCTTATTTAACAGAAGGGGACGCCGCCAAATTTGTGGAATGGACCGGACATCGGCCACTGTACTGGGACAATTATCCGGTTAATGATCTGGCGATGGCCAACGAGCTGCACATTGGTCCGCTCCTCCATCGTGACCCCGATCTGTACCGGCATGCACACGGCTACGTGGCGAATGCGATGGAGCTGGTGGAGTCCTCGAAGATCCCCTTGATCACCACAGGACATTACTTATTACATCCGGAGAGCTATGATCCGGAAAAGTCCTGGCATCAAGCGATCAGAGAGGTTGCAGGCGAGCAGGATGCCGAGGCTTTTCTGCTTTTTGCGGATAATGTTCGCAGCTCGTTTTTGAATGAACAGGAATCTCCCCGCTTGCTCGAACTGTTTTTGCGCTTTCGCTCCCAGTTCTTACGGGGAGATCAAAAGGCTGCGGTATCCGCTGTCAAGAAGCTCTTTCGGGAAATGGAAGAGACGGCTGTCTATCTGTTGCATCGCATGCATAACAAAAAGCTGGCGAACGAAGTATATCGCTGGGTAGAAAAATATCGCAGGTGGGCAAAGGTAGGACAGGCTACAGCCTTGATGGTGGACTCCGGTATTCGGGGCCGGACGCCACTTGCAGTCTTTTATCTTCTCTTGCTCAAGTATCGGCTGTGGCGGGCAGAAAAAATGCCGCAGCGAGTATGCGGCAGTGTGATGAGACTGTTCGTGGATGCCATCTTGCAAGAAGTGAAAGTGAAAAGAGAAAAACGTCGCAAATAAGAAACCCCGAAACGGTTGGCATCCGGTTTCGGGGATTTTTATGTATGTGACGATTACGGGTTGGGCTCACTCGAGTTGGTCTTCGCGGCCGTCCACGATTTTATCCAAGCGACGATCGGCAATTCGGCCAAGATCATGCCTGCAAAGATAAACGAACAACCCATGATTTGCTTCACTGTTAACATTTCATGGATCCACACATACGAGGTTAGCGCGGCGAAGACAGGCTCCATCGCAAAGATCAAAGCGACCCGAGTAGAGGATGTCTGCTGCTGGAATGCCGTTTGCGCCAGAAAAGCGAGTGCTGTGGCAGGGATCGCTGTGATAAAAAGTCCCCACGCTACTTCCGGAGAGAGCATGGCTTCCGCATTAAAAGCCAATTGCCACTCCTCAAACAATAAGGCGTACAGCCAACTGGCCAGCGCGACGGTCGTCAGCTGAACGATGGCAAGAGGCAATGGTGCATGCTTGGGCGCAAATTTCCCGGTATACACAATCTGCAAGGCAAATGAGATCGCACAGCCGAATACGAGGATATCCCCAAGATTAAGCTGCAGGGATTCTCCCAGCGTCAGCAGGTAAAGTCCTGCAACGGCAACTAGAGCGCCGGCGACAGCGGGCCATTTGATGCGTTCGCGTAATAACAGAAAGGAAAACAGAGGGACAAGGGCCACAGACAAGCCTGTAATGAATCCGGCTTTGGACGGGGTCGTATAGACGAGGCCCATGGTTTGCAGTGCATACCCGGCAAACAGCCATCCCCCAATGGTTAAGCCTGCTTTCAGGAGCGAGGGTGTAAACTTTTCGAGGTCACGGCGAACAAACAGAAGCATGATCGCTGCTAAAAAGAGGGAAGCGATGCTAAAGCGGACTGCGTTAAAGGTATTAGGTGGCAATGTAGCGATGGCGTTCTGCACGACTAAAAATGTTGCTCCCCAAATAAAGGCGATAATGAGCAAGACAAGATCAGCCACGATAGGTTTTTTCACAATATACTCCTTTCCATGTTGGTTCCCCAGCCTGTGAGTTTTTTCTGAATCATATAGCATTTGCGGAAAAATTGTCAATTTTACAAAGGGATTCTTGGAAAGAGTTGCATATGATCGCGCATACATGCAAAAGCTTACAGGGTGACAAAAATCACTATTTACCCTACTGTATTTATGGTAATAATGATATGGTAGAAAAGTATTCAAAAGCATACGTTAAAAAACTGTTCACAAATTAGAATTACTCTAAAGAAGAAATATGCTATAATGAGATTGGCTTTTTAGTCGATAGGAATATATAAAATTCCCATCGACATAAGAAAAACTAAACTCCGCCAAGACTTGGCGCAGCCAAGTTTTTCTAAAAGAGAACGCACACGTATCCGGGAGGAAGGAAATGGATATCCTGCTTATTGGTCTTAACTATAAAACTGCACCTGTCGAAGTTCGCGAAAAGTTTACCTTTAGCGATAACAGCACGGAGCGTGCCCTCCATCTTCTTTCCCAGACGAAGAGTGTCGTGGAGAGTGTGATTCTTGGTACGTGCAACCGTACGGAAATTTACGTCGTATGTGACCAGCTGCACACCGGACGTTTCTATGTTCGCAATTTCCTCGCTGATTGGTTCGGTGTAGATAAAGATACGTTCCAAGAACACCTATATATGAAAGAAAATGTAGAGGCAATCGACCATCTGTTCCGGGTTTCGTGTGGTCTTGATTCGATGGTCATGGGAGAAACGCAAATCCTTGGTCAGGTGCGCGATGCCTTTTTGCTGGCGCAAGAACAGAAAGTGACAGGCACTGTTTTCAATACACTGTTCAAACAGGCGGTCACACTGGCAAAACGTGCCCATACCGAGACAGGCATCAATGAAAATGCCGTATCCGTCAGCTATGCCGCGATTGAGTTAGCGAAAAAGATTTTCGGCTCCTTTGACGGCAAACACGTCTTGATCATCGGTGCGGGAAAAATGAGCGAGCTGACCGCCAAACATTTGAGTGCCAATGGTTCGAGCCGTGTAACGGTGGCAAACCGGACGCTTGAACGAGCGCAGCTTCTTGCCGAAAAATTCCAAGGCGATTCCTGTACGATGGAGCAGCTGCCTGAGGCGCTGCTCGCTGCCGACATCGTCATCAGCTCGACTGGCGCGACAGGCTACGTGGTAACAAAAGAGCAATTGAAGCCGCTTTTGAAGCAGCGCAAAAACCGTCCGCTGTTCATGATCGATATCGCGGTTCCACGCGATCTGGATCCGCAATTGCACGAGCTGGATAATGTATATTTGTACGATATCGATGATCTGGAAGGCATTGTCGCCAGCAACCTGGCTGAGCGTACCAAGGAAGCGGAACGAATCACGGAAATGATCGAAAGTGAAATCGTTGCGTTTACATCCTGGTTCCAAACATTGGGTGTCGTACCTTTGATCGCGGCACTGCGCGAAAAGGCGTTTGCCATTCACGGAGACGCGATGAAAAAAATCGAGAACAAACTGCCGAATTTATCAGAGCGTGAGTTACATATCATCCGCAAACATACAAAAGGCATTATTAATCAGCTGTTGCATGATCCCGTTGTCCGCCTGAAAGAACTCGCGGCAGAGAAAAGCGGCGACGAGGTGCTGGATGTGTTCTCTACGATTTTTGCTTTAGAGGAGATTCTGGAGCGAAATGCTCAAGAGACTGCTTGGGATCACGGCAAACAACAACGTCAGATCGTCCGAGAACAGGTACTCGCTCCACGCGCTGGGGAGTAGGCGGTAATACGCCGGTGGAAGGAAAGGGGAGCGGAAATGGCCGAAACGAGATGGATCTACGATTTGACGATCTTTCTCTACGCAGCGAGTGTGCTCTTCTATTTTCACGATTTTCTGCAAAGCAACCGGAAAGTCAATCGTCTGGCTTTTGGGTTGCTTGCTGTCGTTTGGGCACTGCAAACGCTATTTTTTGCCTCGCAAATGTGGGAAAAAGCGTATTTTCCAGTACTGACGCTGTTTGAAACACTCTTCTTTTACTCGTGGGTATTGGTCACGCTTTCGCTCGTGATTAACTATTTCTTTCGAATTGATGCACTTATTTTCTTTACGAATGTGATTGGATTTGCCGTGCTGACCCTCTCGATGTTCATGCCGATTGGACCTTTGAATGAACCGTCCAATACGTTTACATCAGAGCTATTGTTCATCCATATCACGATGGCGATCGCCAGCTATGGCACGTTTTCCTTGGCGATGATTTTCGCAGCGCTTTATCTGCTCCAGCACAAGATGTTGAAGAAAAAACGATGGTCTCAGAAGTTTCGTAGATTGCCCAGCCTGGAAAAATTGGAGCAATATTCATTTTCGCTCAATATGATTGGCGTTCCGATGCTGCTTCTTGCTATTATCTTAGGGAGTATTTGGGCACAACTGGTAGTATCCACTCCTTTTTGGCTGGATCCGAAGGTAGGAATGTCTGTAATCGTGCTAGTGACATACGGCATCATCCTCTATAAACGGTTGACTGACACATGGGAGGGCAAAAAGCTTGCGATTTGGAACATGATCGCCTTTCTGCTGATCATCTTGAATGTTTTAATTACGGATACGTCCAACTTCCATCGTTGGCTGTAATTGAGGAGGATAACACAACGATGCAGACATATTTTCCGCTCGTCCTTGATATGGCTGACAAGGCTTGCCTGGTAGTCGGCGGAGGAGAAGTGGCAACAAGAAAAGCAGAAGCGCTCATGCATGCAAGGGCTCGAGTTACCGTCGTCGCGCCGGAAGCTACTGCACAGATTGCCGATTGGGCGGCAGAGGGCTTACTAGACTGGCGGCAGGAACTCTTTTCCGCGCATGAGTTGAAAAAGTATACATTCGTCATCGCCGCCACGAACCATTCGGATGTGAATATGGCGGTATGGCAAGCGGTGAAAGAGGTTGACGGCTGGATCAACATTGTGGATCGCCCCGATTTATGCAACTTCATCGTGCCATCCACGGTGCAGCGTGGTAAACTGGTGATCGCGATCTCTACTTCGGGGGCAAGTCCCGGATTGGCGCGAAAAATCAGGCAACGGGTGGAACAAGAGATCGGACCCGAGTACGAATCCTATGTAGATTTTCTAGCTGCAATAAGAGGGCAGGTCATGAAAATCATTTCTGACACCACGCAACGGAAAAAAATCTTTCGTCAACTGCTAGATGAACGTTTTTTGGCAGCAGAAGACGAACAGCGATATCAGATGGCAGAGACCCTTATCAAGCAAGTGCAGGGAGAGGGGCTCGCGAGGAGGCAACCATGAAACACTGGAAAGTAGGAACACGCAGAAGCATGCTGGCGCTGACACAGACCAACTGGGTGATTGACGAGCTGAAGCAACTCGATCCGACGGCTACCTTTGAAACCCATGAAATCGTGACCAAGGGAGACAAAATTCTGGATGTCACGCTATCCAAGGTTGGCGGAAAGGGCTTGTTTGTGAAAGAGATTGAGCAATCCCTGCTCGATCGTGAAACAGATATGGCGGTTCATAGTTTGAAGGATATGCCTTCTGAATTGCCGGAAGGATTGACCATCGGCGCAATCCCGAAACGGGTGGATGCGCGGGACGTTTTGCTGAGCAAGGATGGAAAAACACTGGATCAATTGCCCCGTGGAGCGATTATAGGCACGAGCAGTTTGCGCCGTTCCTCTCAACTTTTGGCTTATCGACCAGACTTGGTGATCGAGTCGATTCGCGGTAACATCGATACACGAGTACGCAAGCTGCAAGAAGGCAATTTCGATGCGATCGTGCTCGCGGCTGCAGGACTGGAACGGGTTAATTGGGAAGGGACGGTATCGGAATTTTTGCCAGTAAACATCAGCATTCCCGCTGTTGGGCAAGGGGCGCTCGCGATTGAATGTCGCTCGGATGATGAAGAGATGCTAGCCCTCCTGTCTCAATTTGACCATTTGCCGACACGATTGGCGGTAACAGCTGAGCGAGCATTCCTGCACAAGCTGCAGGGCGGTTGTCAGGTGCCGATTGGCGCTTATGCGACAGTTGAAGAGTCCAGTACAGGTGAACTGCCCGTGATCAGCATGGTGGGCCTGGTAGGGGCTCCTGATGGCTCCCGCTTGTTCATCGAAAAGCAGTCTGGAACGGATCCGGTTTCCTTAGGAAAAGAGCTTGCCGAGCGTGTCTTGGCGCAAGGTGCTGGTGAAGTGTTGGCAAAAGTGCGGGAGGAGAATCAGAAATGAGCAAAGGTAAAGTCTTTCTTGTCGGAGCCGGACCAGGAGATCCTAAGCTGATCACCGTACGCGGTCTGGAAACGATCAAGCTGGCTGATTGCATCGTGTATGACAGGCTGGCGAGCCCACGTCTGTTGGCCCATGCACGGCCAGATGTCGAATTGATTTATTGCGGCAAGCTGCCAGACCGGCACACGCTGACCCAGGAAGAAATCAATCAGGTACTGGTTGACAAGGCGCTGGAAGGCAAAGTCGTCACCCGCTTAAAAGGCGGAGATCCTTCCATATTCGGACGTGTGGGTGAAGAAGCGGAAGAGCTGGTGAAGCATGATATCCCGTTTGAAATCGTACCAGGGATTACGTCAGGTATCGCGGCTCCTGCTTATGCAGGCATTCCTGTTACGCATCGTGACTACAATTCTTCTCTCGCGATTGTGACCGGTCACGAGCGTCCGGAAAAAACCGAGTCCAGCATCAACTGGGAGAAGCTGGCGACTGCCGTTGAAACCATCGTATTTTACATGGGTGTCGGCAATTTGCCGTTTATTCGCGAGCAGTTAATCAAATACGGACGTTCCCCGCAGACTCCTGTGGCCCTGGTGCGTTGGGGCACCACCGTGGATCAGGAGACATTGGTCGGAACGTTGGAAAATATCGTAGAGAAGAGAGAAGAAGCAGGCCTGACCAACCCAGCGATCATCATCGTCGGGGAAGTCGTCAAGCTGCGAGACAAGCTGCAATGGTTTGAGAAAAAGCCGCTGTTTGGCAAACGTGTGCTGGTAACGCGGGCACGCAGTCAGGCAAGCGAGCTGTCGGAGAAAATTGCGGAGCTTGGCGGCGAAGCCTACGAGTTTCCATTAGTCAAAATGGTACCTCCAACGAATCCACGTCCGCTGGATGAAGCGATTTCGCAATTAGGCAGCTTCGACTGGGTGATCTTTACCAGTCCGAATGGTGTAGGCTTTTTCTTCAAACGGTTGCGCGAGCTTGGTGCCGATATCCGCGACATGCGGGCAAAGCTGGCAGCAGTCGGACCGAAGACGGCGGAAGCACTCCTGGAAAAAGGCTTAACAGTAAACGTATTGCCTGGGGAATTCCGGGCAGAGGGCCTGTTGGACAGTCTGGATGGCCAGCTGAAGCCGGGAGAAAAAGTGTTGCTGCCGCGTGCAGACATCGCCCGTGAGGTTCTGCCTCGCGAGTTGAAGGAAAGAGGTCTTGATGTAACCGAGGTCGATACATATGAAACGGTGATCGATGCGGAAAATGCCGCCGAAACAATCGAGTTGTTTAGAGAAAAGGCAATCTCCATTGTTACCTTTACCAGCTCATCGACGGTGAAAAATTTTGTGCAAGCTTTGGCTCAGGAAAACCTGCAGGAATTACTGGAAGGCGTTCAAATCGCATGTATTGGACCGGTCACGGCTGATACCGCGAAAGAGCTGGGCCTTGCTGTAGATATCGTAGCCAAGGACTTTTCCATACAAGGACTCTTGGATGCGTTGTTAACCAATGGGGGAGGAAAATAAAATGAGCCTTTCATTTGAGAGACACCGCCGCCTGCGTATGAGTGCGACGATGCGCAATTTGGTAAGAGAACATCATGTACACGTGGAAGATTTGATCTATCCATTGTTTTTCGTAGAAGGTACAGGAGTAAAGCATGAAATCCCATCGATGCCAGGCGTGTATCATTTCTCCCTGGATGTGTTCAAGGAAGAGCTGGATGAGATTGTGTCTCTTGGCATTCAATCACTGATGGTGTTTGGCGTACCGAACCATAAGGACGCATGCGGTTCGGAAGCATATGCAGATAACGGGATCGTGCAGCAAGCCATCCGCATGATCAAAGAAGCATATCCGCATATGGTTGTCATGGCCGACAACTGCTTGTGCCAATATACCGATCATGGTCATTGCGGCGTATTGCATGAAGGAAATGTAGAAAACGACGAATCGCTTGCGCTCTTGGCCAAGACAGCAGTTTCCCAAGCGAAAGCAGGTGCAGATGTCATCGCACCTTCTAACATGATGGACGGTTTTGTTGCAGCGATCCGGGCAGCGCTGGATGAAGCGGGATATGTGCATATTCCGATCATGTCGTACTCGGTCAAATATGCGTCCTCTTTCTACGGGCCATTTCGTGATGCCGCTCATTCTACGCCGCAATCGGGCGATCGCAAGACGTATCAGATGGACCCAGCAAATGCTCGTGAAGGCATTAGGGAAGCAGCAGCGGATGTTGAACAAGGCGCAGATTTCCTCATGGTAAAACCTGCGTTGGCCTATATGGATATGATCCAGCGCCTGCGCACACGCTTTGAATTGCCGATTGTGGCTTACAATGTGAGCGCGGAATATTCGATGGTGAAAGCCGCGGCTGCAAACGGCTGGATCGATGAACAAAGAATCGTGATGGAAACGATGGTTGGCTTTAAACGCGCTGGTGCTGACCTGATCATTACCTATCACGCGAAAGATATCGCTAAGTGGCTGAAGGAGGGCGTGTAAGATGGCAGTTGACCTGCGTGATGAGCTAGACAAAGAAATTTTGGATATCGTACAGAAAGAAATTCCGTTGGTGCCAGAACCGTTCAAAGTGATGGCGGAGAAAATCGGGACGACCGAGGAAGTTCTGCTGGAACGCTTGAACAGTATGAAAGGCAATGAAATCCGGCAAATGTCCGCCATTTTTGATACGAAGGCACTCGGCTACAAATCCAGCCTGGTGGCTGCCCGCATCGCTCCAGAAAAGCTGGACGAAATGGCGAAGGTGTTTAACCAGCATCCAGGCATTACCCACAACTATAAGCGCAATCATGATTTCAACCTGTGGTTTACGATTGCAGTACCGCCGAACAGCCGCTTTGGCCTGGAGAAATCCGTGGAGATTTTGGGTGAAATGGCACAAGTAGAATCGATTCGTCTGCTGCCAACCCTGAAGCTGTATAAAATCGGTGTACAGCTTGACGTGAAAAAGGAAAGCGAAGCGAACGAAAAAGCTGCGCCGAATTACACAGAAGAGATGCGCCTGGAAGCAATGAAAAAAGGGTTGAACGACCTGGATATCAAAGTGATCCTGGAATTGCAGAAGGATCTGGAGATTGTTTCCCGTCCATTTGACGAGTGGGCTGCCAACATTGGCATGACAACCGAGCAATTGCTGGCGCACGCGGAAGACTTTGTCGAGCGCGGTCAAATGCGCCGTTTTTCCGCCGTATTGAACCACCGCAAAGCGGGCTTCCGTGCAAACGGTATGGGCGTATGGCATGTACCTGAGGAGAAAGCAGACGAAATCGGTATGAAAATGGGCAGCTTCCGTGCGGTAAGCCACTGCTATCTCCGCCCGATCTATCCAGACTGGCGATACAACATTTTCACCATGGTGCATGGTCGCGATATGGAAGAATGCGAGCAAATCCTGCAAGCCATTGAGGATGAAACAGGCATTACCGACCGTATCACGCTTTATTCCACCAAAGAATATAAGAAAACACGTGTTTCTTACTTCACTCCGGAAATATACGAGTGGGAAGAGGAAGTTGCCCAGCGTCTGGGACTGTAATAGAAAAGCGATTGCCCGCACGGCGTAGTACCCTCATGCCGTGTGGGTTTTTCTGCACAAAGGGAAGTGCCCACTTTTATGACGGAGGGATCAGGAATGCATAAAGGATTCGAACTTTCACAGAAGCTGTTTGCAGAAGCGCAAAATTTTATCCCCGGTGGTGTAAACAGCCCGGTGCGCGCGTTTAAAAGCGTCGGCGGCAATCCCGTATACATAGCAAAAGGCGAAGGTTCACACATTACCGATGTGGACGGCAATACATACATTGATTACATCGGTTCCTGGGGGCCGCTGATTCTTGGGCATGCCCATCCGAAGGTGCTGGCAGCGATTCAAGAGGCGGCGGTACTGGGGACTAGCTTCGGCGCTCCGACTGAGCGGGAGACGGAGATGGCCAAGCAAGTCTGTGAGATCGTACCTTCCGTAGAAGTCGTACGGATGGTCAACTCCGGAACGGAAGCAACCATGAGTGCGTTACGGCTGGCCCGCGGTTATACAAAACGAGACAAGATCATGAAATTTGAAGGCTGCTACCATGGTCACGCTGACAGCTTGCTGATCAAGGCGGGTTCTGGTGTCGCTACACTCGGCTTGCCAGACAGTCCGGGAGTGCCGAGCTCGACCGCAGTCAATACGATTACTGTGCCATATAACGACATGGAAAGTGTCAAGCTGGCTTTTGAAAAATTCGGCAACGAGCTGGCAGCGGTCATCGTCGAGCCTGTAGCAGGCAACATGGGTGTTGTTCCGCCAATGCCAGGCTTTTTGGAAGGCCTGCGTGAAATCACGCAACGATATGGCACGCTGTTGATCTTTGATGAAGTGATGACAGGCTTCCGTGTAGCCCGCGGCGGCGCACAGGATTACTACGGCATTACGCCCGATCTGACGACGATGGGAAAAGTGATCGGCGGCGGGTTACCAGTCGGTGCATATGGCGGTAAACGCGAAATCATGCTGCAGGTAGCTCCAGCAGGTCCGATTTATCAAGCAGGAACTTTGTCCGGCAATCCGTTGGCAATGGCGGCTGGTTTGACTGTGCTGCAAGAGCTGGGACGTCCAGGCGTCTATGAGCAATTGGAGGCGAAATCAGTGCGTCTGGCGGAAGGCTTGGCGGATAATGCGAAAAAAGCGGGATTGCCTCATACGGTGAATCGGGTGGGCTCGATGGTCTGTCTGTTCTTTACCGAGACGCCAGTCGTCAATTATGAGACAGCGAAAACCGCTGATTTGACGCGTTTTTCCGCGTACTTCCAATACCTATTAGAGGAAGGTGTCATGATTCCTCCGTCCCAATTCGAAGGGATGTTTGTTTCCCTTGCCCATACGGACGAGGATATTGAGCGCACCATTGAAGCAAGTTATAAAGCGATGAAACGTCTATAAATCAGGAGCAGACCTTTTCCAGCGGACAGTGGAAAAGGTCTTCCCATATGAGGAGGCTTGCCTGTTATGAAAAAATATGTGGATGTCAATGGCTGCAAGATAGCGTATATGGAGGAGGGAAGTGGAGAGCCGATCGTTCTCATCCACGGATTGTGCGGTAGCGCTGCATACTGGAAATATGTGCTGCCACGATTGGCTGCTGATTATCGGGTAATCGTCCCTGACTTGCGCGGGCATGGGGATAGCGATGCTCCACAAGATGGACCGTATACGATGGAGCAGATGGCCGACGATATCGCGATATTGCTAGATCAACTCCAGATTGAAAAAGCATCCCTCTTTGGCCATTCACTGGGCGGTTATGTCACCCTCGCCTTTGCAGAGAGACATGCTGAGCGTTTACACGCGTTTTCCCTTATCCACTCCATGGCTTATCCTGACAGTGAAGAAGCAAAAGCGGGGCGGGTCAAGGCGGCAGAAAGCATCCGTGAGCATGGCATGATTCCTTATATGAAAACCCTCGCACCCAAGCTGTTCGCTCCCGCACTCGTAGAAACACTAGCTGAAGAAGTAGCACACGTGAGAAAAATAGGAGAAGAAACCAAACCGACTGGAGCCATAAATACGCTTCTCGGGATGAAAGAGAGACCGGACCGCAACCACGTATTGCGTGAATCTACTATCCCTGTTCTCCTATTAGCGGGTGAACATGATCAAGTCATTTCCCCCGACAAAACGTTTTCGGTGCAAAAGTCTCAGATTACTGAAGTATTATTGAAGGATGTCGGGCATATCAGCATGCTGGAAGCACCGGAAACATTGCTTCAAGCCATCTTCCAATTTTTACAACATAAATAATATGACTTTTGGACTAGCTGAAACTTAGCAATATTTGTTATAATTTTGCTAGTTTTGTGGAAGAGAGGGGAAAAATATCGTGAAAAAGATGAATCGTGTTGTTTTCTCACTGCTCGCGGGAGCGCTTGCATCCTCCATGTGGGCTGGCGCAGCTCTGGCAGCACCGCTCCAACCTGTTAATCATGCGGACTGGATGGTGAAAAAATCCATTCTCAGCGCACCAAAAGACGGAAACCTCCAGTTGGAACGCGCCATTACCGTTGCGGAAGCATTGGTCATCCTGGCGAAAGCCAAAGGCGAAACACCTTCGGCAGTAGCGGGAGCAAAAAATTGGGCGGCTCCATATCTGGCTTGGGGTCAAAAATGGGGAGCGATTGGTGCAGAGCAAGCAGCTAAGCCTGCTGCAACACTCTCTTCTGCGCAAGTGATCGAAATGGGTAAGAAGCTCAATCTCGAGCTTGCACTGGCTGAAAAAGCGCAAGTCTCTCGCGGTGAATTCATCCAAGCGCTGGGCGAAGCGTTGACAGAACATATCACCATTGCTCATACCAACGATGTGCACGGCCATATCGTGGAAGACAAGAACCAAAAAGAATTTGGCTATGCGAAAATCTCTACCTTGTTGAAGCAATGGCGTGAAGAGAATGAAAACTTCCTGTTGCTTGATGCAGGCGATACGTTCCAAGGAACCGTTTTCGTGAACCAATTCAAGGGTGAATCCATTCTGCCGATCCTGAACCAACTGGGCTACAATACCATGGCAGCAGGTAACCATGAATTTGACTTTGGCTACGAGCAGCTGCTCAAACTGCGCGACAGCCTGAAATACCCAATTATTTCTGCAAACGTATTCAAGCAAGATGGTTCCAACCTGCTGGCGCCAACCTTTACCGCTGAAATCGGCGGCAAGAAATTTGGCTTTGTAGGATTTGTTGCGGAGGATACCCCTATCCTGACTCATCCTGACAACGTTAAGGGATTGACCTTTAAAAACCCGGTTGAAATTGCGAAGCAAGTGGTTCCACAACTGAAAAAAGAAGTGGATCATGTGATCGTGGTTTCTCACGTTGGTGTCGAGGTTGACCGTGAAATCGCGAAGAATGTGCCAGGCATCGACCTGATCGTAGGCGGACATTCCCATACGCCATTGGAAAAACCTGAGCTGGTAAATGGCACTTATATCGTTCAAGACTGGGAGTATGGCAAATCTCTCGGCCGCGCTGACCTTTACTACCTCGGCAAAGAGCTGGTAGCGTTCAGCGGCGGACTTTCTGCCTATGATGAAACCGTACAAGCTGATCCGGAAATCGATAAATTGGTACAAGATGTAGTGAAGCAAATCGATACCGTGATGAATGTCGTGATCGCGAAGTCCGAGGTAGATCTCGATGGTGACCGTACGCTGGTTCGCACAAAAGAAACCAACGTGGGTAACTTTATCGCAGATGCGATGCTGGCACGTACCAAAGAAATCAAAGGCAGCGAAGCAGATGTAGCGCTGACCAATGGCGGCGGAATTCGTACCCAATTGAAAGCAGGCGATCTGACGAAGAAAGATCTGTATACACTCCTGCCATTCAACAACACCTTGGTAGTTATCGAGGTAACAGGTGAAGAATTGAAAGCAGCCTTGGAAAACGGTGTTAGCAAAGTGGAAGAGGGAGCTGGCCGCTTCCCGCAAATCAGCGGAATGTCTTTCACCTATGATCCGAAAAAACCTGCGGGTGAACGCGTTGTTGAAGTGAAAGTGGGCCAAGATCCGCTTGATCTGAAAAAGACCTATAAGGTTGCAACTGTTGACTTTATCGCAGCTGGCGGCGATGGCTATGAGTCCTTCAAGAAGCCTTCGTTGAACACCGGTGAAACGCTGTACAGCATCGTGGAAGCAGAGTTGCTGAAACAAAAAACGATCAATCCGAAAGTGGATGGTCGCATTGTGGAAGTAAAATAAGCGTCAAACATAAGAGGGGCAGCACATGCCCCTCTTTTTCATGCCTTTCTGATTGAAATGGCGAGGATATCCGTCTTAAGATGGAGAGAAAAACGAACCGCGGTTGGACACATATTTTCTCCGCCGAGGTTACAATGAATAAGGTCGCATAAAACCATTAGCGTAAACAGTGTGGTAAGGCATGAAGGAGGGTAAACATGACGAGACGAGAGTTTATCAGGGAGTTGGATCAGCTGCTCAGTGAGCTTCCTGATAAAGAACGGTTAGATATACTAGCCGACTATACCGAACACTTCTTGACCGGCATTCAAGCAGGAAAACATGAAGAAGAGATTGCAGCAGAACTGGGCAGTCCCATTCATATCGCCAGTAAGTACTTATCCAGCTATCAGCAGGTAAAACGTCCCCCGCTTGACAATCCGATTGTAGAGCAGATTCCGCTAAAAACGGCGAATCCCACAAGGGCGTTTATGGTAACAGTGGCTTTGATCTTTTTTAATCTCATATTTGTCCTAGGTCCTTATTGTGGATTGGTCGGAATTTTGATTGGCATTTACGTAGCAGCGCTTTCCTTGCTCTTTTCCCCAGTCATTTTATTCGCAAGTCTGGTGTCACCTGTCAGTGAAGAACTATGGGGATTCACTATCTTTGGCAGCTTGGCGGCAGGGGGATTGGGCGTTCTGCTTGCCATAGGAAGTTTTTATGTAACTAGGTGGTTTTTCCGAGCGACGGTCGCTTATTTGAAATTAAATATGAAATTGATCAGGGGTGAATAGAAGATGAAAGGATTACTGAAGAAAGTCGCAATATTGGCCTTTCTTTCGTTCCTGGTCGGCGTTGGGGGTCTCATTTATTTATTTGTGCGATATCAATCATTTCCGACCGATCACAAAGTGATTCAAGAGCACAAAACAATAGAAGCAGAGGCGGTCAAGCGAGTTGAGATTGATACTGCAACCGCAGATGTACGTGTGACAAAAAGCAGCACGGAGCAGATTGAGGTCAGCCTCATTGGAGAAGTGATGCATAACGATGTAAGGTTGGTTGTAGAGCCTATAGGTCTCGAGCAAGTCAGGATCATCGTTTCAGAATCTGAGCGGTTCCCGTTTGCTATTGGAGGTCGACAGCTCGATCTGGAAATTGCACTCCCGGACAAAGTGTATCAAGACCTGCGTTTGCGCACGAATACAGGTGATTTTGAAAGCCTGATTCCTCTTCAGGTAGATCAGCTGGAGTTGACGACAGATACAGGAGATATTCGACTGAAAGGCTACACGGGCAATCACCTGAATGCATCCAGCGAGACGGGCGACATGGACTTTGCGCAAGTGAAGGGCGCTGTCTCGATTCGTACCGCCACAGGTGACATCAGTGATCTCGAGCTGCTGGAGCTAACTCAGGATGTCTCCATTGAAACCTCTACGGGTGATGTCACCGTAAAGCTGAGAAATCCGCCAAAGGCGGCTGTCCTGGAGATGGAAAGTGATACAGGCGAAGTGCGTACAGAACTTAACAATCTCACTTTTGAAAAGAAAGAAGATAGAGAAATTAGAGCTTCCCTGGGCACTGGGGGGGCAATCATCAAGCTGCAAAGTGCAACAGGAGATTTACTGATCACAAACTAGCGATTGATAAGAAAAAAATCAGGTCTTTCCCCAAAAAGCGTTGCTCCACAAGCGGGAGCAACGCTTTTGCCGTTGTCTCACGTGGTCTAAATCAATGGCAATGTCCATATAGTATAGAGAAATGTCATGGATTTGAAAGGAGGAGCACAGGTGGCATTGCAGGATGGCTTGTTGTCGTTTCAAATCAAGGAAACTGTTTTCCTCTCATCGGATAAAGCGGGGATCGGGGAATTAAAAGAGCTGGAGCTTTTACCGGACGTAGAGATCATTGAAAGCCCGCATGAAGTCTCCATTACGGGTTGCTTGCAGCTGTTTGGCAAGTATGATCCCTATCAGGAGAGGGCAGGAGAAGAAGATTCAGAGGAAACGGATACACTTGTGGCTGCGATGAAATTCACTCCGTTTCAATTGGAGGAGAGGCAAGCGGGAAGCTTTCTTTCCACGGAGGAGCAGACACTTTCTCATCGCATCCCGCTGAATATTTCGATTCCGCTTAACCGCGTCGATGAAGTGACAGAAATCTATGCAATTGTAGACAGCTTCGATTATCAGTTGGAAACACCTAATCGTCTGCATATTCATGCGAATTTGAAAATAGCGGGCATCCAGCTGCGCGATCATGAAGAAGAGAAGACAGCAAAAGTGGAAGAAGAAGTATGGGAATTTGTCCATTCCCTCCCGCAAGAGGTACAGCCTACAGCAGAGCATCAACCTCGGTCTCTGGAGGAGATCGAACGGAAGCTCGCAGCCTTGGAAGAGGAAATTCTTTTGCAAGAAAAACAGGATTTCTCCCTGCAACAGGCAGCATCACCGCATGTGTTCATTGCCAACGAGGCCACTTTTGCTGAGCCGGAAGCTGAAAAAGAGGAGCCAAGTGTTATCGCCGAGCCGGCAAGTTCTCCGCTGCCACCGTCTCAGCCGCTCTTTGGCGACGTGTCATTTTCTCATCTGGATAACCTGAAGCAAGATGTGGAACCGGTCGCGTATACCAATCAGGAACCGGAACCAGCACAGGAACCAGAACCAGAGATCACGCCGACCCATTACGCGCAAGAATGGCACGAGCAAAATACGGCGGTGTCTTATGAGCAGGAAGACAGGGAAGAGGCTGTTCCCGTTGCTGCCGAGGTGCAGGAGGAAACAGCTGAGCCCGTCGAAGAAGCAGAAGCGGTAGAAGCTGGAGTCGAAGAAGAGGCTGAGCCTGTTATTGCCGAAGTACAGACGCCAGCAGCGGAAACACAGGAAATGAAAGTAGCGATCGGAAGCAAGCATGGTGAAGAGACCGATGCGAAGGTAAATATCACTTCGCTGTTCACGCAGAGCAAAAAGACACAAGCGCAAAAAGCAGCGGCCGAACAAGAGTCTTCCTCGAGCAGCAGCAGAGTGATGGCGGAGGCAGGACAGCGTTCCGAGGTGGTTAACAATCTTACTTCGTTCGTCAAGCAAGGAGAAGAGCGGATGAGCAAGGTGCGCATTGCCATCCTGCAGCGGAATGAGACACTCGAATCCATTGCGGATCGTTACAGCATTCCGGTCTCGCGTATTTTAGAAGCAAATAATGTTTCCTCCGATCGGGTCACGGAGGGACAAATTCTCTATATTCCCCAGTGAGCGGAGGGGAGTACATTGGCACGTGAGCGGATCGACCTGAAGCAAGTATGCCAGCGCTATAAAATAAGGGTGATTCAAATCACGCCGCATGATGATTTTTATCTCTTGGAAACAAACCGGGGGCCAAAGGAACTGCGCCTCTGGCCGCGAATCGAAGTGATGCGCTGGTCGTTTGCCTGGAGGGAGCAGCTGGCACGACAGGGCGTTCGGGAGGTTGAGCGTTTTATCCGTACGCGAGATGCAAAACCATTTGTCATTGCTGGTCGCAAAGGCTTTACGTTGACCGATCATTTGCGTGGCGCCCAGCCCTATTCCCCATCAAGAGCACATGCTGCCACCTGCGGCAGCATGGTGGCGATGATGCACGATGCTCAGCAGAACAACCATCTGTTGGATGCCGCTGAGCTGTTAAAAAAGGAACAGGGCTTTGCGATCGCAGAAGCAAAACGGGCGCGTCGTTTGCATCAGGAGCTTCTTTCCAGAGAAGCGTTTCCCCAGGAGCTGGACAAATGGTTGTCCAGCTTGTTTGGACCGTTGGTTGAGCGAATGGAAAGAAGCGCGGATTTGCTTTTGGCCGCCCAACAAGGGGAAATGGAATCCATCGCCGTATCGCATCGCCAGCTAGGTGCGGAAAACTGGACGTTGGTCGATGAAAAAGTGATGCTGCGCGGGTTTTATCGTACGGGTCTGTCTGTGCAAATGCGCGATGTCGCCCATTTTTTAAAACAGCTATATACGGAGCAGGAAGATTTGGAGCGCGTCGATGCGTTTTTGGATGGATATGAGGCCAAAAGAAGGATTCGCTATGAAGATTACAAGCTACTGCTCGGCTTCATGGCATTTCCTTTGGAAACATGGAATCGGATCGAACAATATGTGAGTAACGTTTCGTTGGCTCGGGGAGAAGTGCAGGAGCAAGAACCACCAGAATCCATACTCGGCGCTTTGGCTGTCCAGGGAAGAATCGACCGACTCCTGCAGCATATCGCATACCGGGCTGAGCGTGCGAGGAGTGGGGCTATCCATGAGCCGCTTTGAAGAGATTTATCCGCTGCTTCAGGAATACGATATGTTTGCCCAGACGATTGAGATGATCAAGGCACCGAACGTTTACAAGGCATTGACTCCCTATGGTTCCTTTGTATGCAAGCGGACGAAAGCTTCAAACAATCGCCTGCAATACATGGGCGGGGTGCTGAGGCATTTGCAGCAGCGTGGATGGGAAGGCTGCATCCCGTTTACGTATACCAAATATGACGAACCGTTTGTCACTCGCGGGGATTCTATTTATTACCTCACCCCGTGGGTGACCGGTCCTGCTGATATGTTGGCTCCTGCCCAGTGGGCACCGCCGATGATCGAACGGTTGGCTGAGCTTCATCATTTTACGCAAAATTATCGGTTTGACGATCCCAGGCAGGTAGAACCGCTCGTCAATTCCCTTTTAAAACGCTGGGAGCGCTGGGTGGATGATACCAGACACTATGGAGCAGAGGCTGCCTGCCGAACCTATCCTTCGCCGTTTGATGTGGTATTTCTGGCCAATCAGGAGTTTATTATAGACATGGCATCCACAGCGATCAAACAATTGGCACAGTGGCGGGAAGCGCATCGCACACATGCCCATTTTCGCCTGTCGATCATTCATGGATTTCCGCATCCGGCCCATGTCATGCTGGATCAAAACGGCCAGGCGCGATTGATTAATTTTGACCGTGCAGGCTTCGATACACCGACACGCGATCTGACTCTTTTCTACCGTTCCTATTTTCATCTGGGAGGGGAAGACGCATTCGCTTCGGAGTTGTATCGCCGCTACACTGCGATTTTTCCCTTGCGACCGGAAGAAATCGAGCTGCTCGCTGCATTCCTGTTGTATCCGGAACGGGTCATGCGAGATTTGGAGATTTACTATTGCCGCAAACAGGATTGGAATGAATTGTACGCTGTCAAGCGATTGGAAAAAGATATCGACCGCTTAATCCGTCTTTGCCGCTGGGTACATCAGGCATTTTAACCACAACGTCTCGCTTCTTGAGACGTTGTTTTCCTTTTCACCTAAATCCACTCAAGCCATATGGCAACATAAAGCATGGCGAGGATGCCGAGAATAATGACATCAAATGTCGTGGGCAAGATCACCGTACGAGCGAATTGAAAGATGATCAATGGAAGCAATATTTGCTTGCAACCATATTTGATCCGTAAATAAGTAGGGTGGTATTTCCAACGTGAACTCATGCTAATCACCTCGTTCCAATATATGCGAAATGGGAAAAGGCAGTGTCATTCATCAAAAGTTTGTTATAATTAAGAAGGATTAAAATACTACATATAGGGGAGTGAAGAACCATCCAACACAAAAACTTGTCGGCTGGTAAAATTGTCAAACGAGGTTTATTCATCACACTAGGGGCGGCCTTAATGGCTGTCGGCCTGGAAATTTTTCTGGTGCCCAATCAGGTGATTGACGGTGGAATAACAGGGATCTCCATCATGATGGCCCATTTAACCGGGTTGCCGATTGGGATATTTTTGCTAGGGCTCAATCTGCCGTTTCTGGTCTTGGGGTATAAGCAAATCGGAAAAACATTCGCATTATCTACATTGTTCGGTGTCACCGTCATGTCAATCGGTACGACGCTGCTGCATCCTGTGCAAAGCTTGACCCAAGAACCGCTGTTGGCAGCCGTGTTTGGCGGTATCATCCTAGGGATCGGAGTAGGTTTGGTCATCCGCTATGGAGGCTCGCTAGATGGGACAGAGATCGTCGCGATTCTGGTGAATAAGAAGACGCCTTTCTCAGTCGGTGAAGTTGTCATGTTCTTGAACATTTTTATTTTGGGCGGCGCCGGCTTCATTTTCGGCTGGGATAATGCCATGTACTCTCTCATCGCCTACTTCATCGCATTTAAGATGATCGATATTACAGTGGAAGGCTTTAATGAATCGAAGTCTGTCTGGATCATTAGTGACCAGCATAAAGAGATTGGGGACGCTTTGCTCGCCCGTCTTGGCCGCGGCGTAACCTATTTGAATGGTGAAGGCGGTTATTCCGGGGATGACAAGAAAGTCATCTTTTGTGTAGTGACTCGTCTGGAAGAAGCAAAACTGAAGCTGATCGTGGAAGAAACGGATCCATCCGCATTTCTCGCGATTGGGACGATCCACGACGTAAAAGGCGGACGCTTCAAAAAAAGAGATATTCATTAACGTGGGAAACAACGAGGTTTGCATATAGATGATTGCGGGTATTACAGTGGGAGACAGAGGGTTAAGTGGGTGATTATGTGGTTTTGGACGCATCTTTGTATGCTTGCAGCGTGTTTGTCGCATGTATGTTTTTATTATCATCGCGACATCTGATTACCTTTAAACGATGGTACGATTTTTCCTTTTTATATGGCTTGGCTCTCCTCGCTTGGGGGCTGGGACACTTATTCAAGATGCATCCCGCTCCGCTTCTCCAATTTCTCTCTTCCCCCGTTTCATTCTTGTTTTATTTGTTTTTGCTGTTATCCTTTCACGCATTTCCGCTTTCCCCGCATCTCTATTACGATCGATGGAAAACGACACTTGATGTCATCATTATCTCGGCCATCTATTTGACGACCACGATCACCATCTGGAATGTGCCAGATCATGCGGAAAGGTATTATATACACCTGCTTCACTTGCAAGGCTCATTGTTTATATTAGGAAGAGCGTTTACGATTTATATGGGAAATAGGAAAAATTCCCAGCGTGATCATAACAATCTGTTGCTGATCAGCGCCGTCCTCTTTCTGTTGATCGATGCGACTGGGCATGATTTTTTCAAGTTACCCGTACAAGCGGCTACGATCATTACATTTATGCTGATGTTAATTGGCTTGCGAAAGATGGGCAAGCTCGGTGAAAGAGTCAATATTTTGGACGAGTATCTATATTTTCATGAAAAGCTAAGCTTCCAATTTCGTGATGATCATATCAACCGCCTCTACTTCTTTGTGATCGTGATCATGATGCTGACTCTTCCCGAGGTGTCTTCTTTCTTTTTGTGGGGGATGGTTTCTTCCTTGATTCTCTTAAGCGTACGGATATATCTGACGCGCCGTGCGAATAATGAGTCAATGAAAGAAATGTTTGGACTCTCTCGCAGTCTGGAAAAGCAGTTTGAGGAAAATATGCATGAGATCAAGCAAAAGAATGACCATCTATCCAATCTTCTCTCGGTGAAACAAAGCTATGAAAAGCTCTTGATGGAAAGCAACCGTCAAAACATGCAGCAAATTGATTTTGAGAATTTGCACATGCTGATTGAAGAGATTGCAGACGCGTGGTATGAAAACATGATTGGGCTGGACTACCTACGCATCTCGTTGCAGTCGAAGGAAGGCGACAATTACTACGAAATCGTCCGAGGTTGCCCACAGACCGCAGGACATTGGCAGCAAAAGCCGTTTTCGCTGTCCATCAAGGTGGAAGAGAATCTGGACACGCCCTTTGTTCCTGGCCAGATTGTCATCGACGGCGTAACACGTTCGTTCTATCGAGAGGATACCGATCTGGAGGATTCCTTTTTCAACTTGCTTGCCATCCATGTACGCGGCTTGATCCATCGTTGTTTGCAAAACCAGCAGGCTTTGGAATTGCGCCTGGTCGAGCAAGAGATGCAGCTGGCTGCCAGAATTCAACTATCCCTGATTCCGAAAGAGCGGCTGCAGTTGCCAGCCTTCGAGGCCAAGGCCGTTTATCTCCCCGTAGCTTCGGTTGGCGGCGATTATGTCGACTATCTTACGGTCCATGATCGGTATAGCTGCTTTTTGGTCGCGGATGTAGCGGGTCACGGGATTCCAGCCAGTCTATTGACGACGGGGCTGCGCAGTTATTTCCGCGCTGTGGTGCAAACCTTTCAAAATCCGGATGAAATCCTTGTCCGGTTGAATCAATTACTGTATGAGGATCTTACTCAAGTTCGGTCGTATATTACGATGTTTGTAGCCGTATACGACCAAGAGGAAAAAGTGCTTCGTACCAGCCGTGCTGGGCACCCGCAGCCGTTTTATCTCTCCGCAACAAAGCAGATCTTGCTGCCGTGCTCGAATGGGATTGGCTTGGGGTTGCAGCAGGAAGCCCGCTATCAACGAAATGAATGGCCTATTGAGGAAGATTTCACCCTGATTATTTTTACCGATGGACTGATTGATCTGGGACGCCGTGATGGAGCGATGACGGCAGATCAATGGCTGGAAAGATTCTTTGTGGCTGTGAGTCAGCTAGATTCTGGAGACAGCGATCGGATTGCGGCAATTGAAAGAGTTGTGCGTAAGCTGGCAAAAACGAAACAGCAGGATGATGATCTCACTTTATTGATCCTTTCTTTTTCAGTTGCAACGTGATGTAGAAACAGGAGGCCATGCGGATGCACGTATGTGGGAATTGTCCGGAAAACCCCGATTGCCAGACATGTGTCGAACAGCTGGGAGTGGGACAAGCTGCTCGCAAAGTAATTCCACCGAGGCCGATCAGTATGACTCATGTACTGACAGGAACTAGGGTGGAAGCGGAACTGCGGGTAGTCAGTCGCTTGGTGCTGGGTGTATATGCAAATACCGATTGGAAGCCCGGACGATATGAGGTGGAACTGGCTGCAGATTTTCGGATCATTGCCTCGACAGTAGGGGTCGTCCGCGAGACAACCTACGTGGTGCTCGATATCGAGCAGGTTTTGCGCAAGGAAGATATTTTCGATCGCTTGCTGCTCGACGAATTCCACTCCTGGCAATTATCCCAGGAACTACAGCCAGAATCTCTACTGACCAATGAGCAAGGATTGGACAACGAACGGAAAGAAATGATCGTGCAGGAACTAAAAAAGCTCTCCATCCTTCGTAGACTTCGCGAAGTGCACATGTACGTATGGGAGAAAGATGCATTGCGCCCCCTCGGCGACAGTCAGCGTGATCTGATCGCACAAGAAGAGATCAATCGGCTGGCTCGGCTAGCGCTAAAAGAAAGAAGAGGGATACGCGAACAATCTCTTTCCACCGCGAGAAAGCGGCTCTATGATTTGCATGTGATGCCGTTCGATAACAATACGTGTGGGGTAGCGCTGATTGATATTACCGATGCCATCGCTATGGAACGTGAGCGCAATCGACAACAGTGGGAATTTTGCCGTGATGTTGTTGCCCTGGTCACAAAAGGCAAGCTCCAATTGATTGACGAGCAGGGGCTTTTTGAAATCAAAAGGCAAGGAGAACGGCAGGTTTCCTATCAGATTGCAAGCTCGACAGATTTAAGTGCGTTACGCAAGGCGATTCGTGAGCTGATTACACCCTTTGGGATTCCAGGCAGCAGCGTGCTTCATTTTACGGTAGCCGTCAATGAAGCGGCGACCAATGCATTGACACATGCAGGTGGCGGTGTTGCTGAGGTAAATCTCTTACAAAAAGATGAATTTTGCCGTATTATTGTAAGGGACCAAGGCCGGGGCATCTCACTGGCAGATCTGCCGAAAGCCGCCCTGCAGCCCGGATTTTCGACGAATAATACGCTTGGTCTGGGATTTCAGGTGATGCTGCAATATGCGGACATGATATGGTTGCACAGTTCTTCAAAGGGAACTACAATCGTACTTGACTATGCTTTGCAGGCAAGGGTACTCCAAAAAGAGGTTTAGGCAGTCGACAAACGGGAAGATATAGAGTATAGGGCGATTGCCAATGTGTGCGGGAGAGCACAAGGGGAAAGGAGCGCTACCGATGGATTACCGTATGGAAGAAGAGAAGGATCATGCCATCATATATGTAGAAGGCGAATTGGATATGAGCGTTGGTGATAAATTAGGTGAGGTCATTCGCCAGTGCGCGGAACGCAATCAAGCGATTACACTCGATTTTCTCGGCGTAAGCTTCGTTGATTCTTCTGGGATCGGCAGTCTTTTTTACACAACCAAAGATCTGTTGGCGGCAGGCAAGCAGATCGAAATCGTCAATATTCAAGAAGAGATCCTGGATATATTGCGCATCCTCGGATTTGCGGAAGCATTGGGTGTACCTTTGAAGCAAGCGGAATAGGGAAACGCCTATTTGACGAGGGGAAAACGCTCGTTTATAATAGCTGGTATACAAAAATACGAACAGCACATGCAATGATTGGGAAGAGTAAACTTTGGAAGCCTTGGCAGAGAGGGAGAATCAACGGGTGCGAGATTCTCTAAGGTGAATGAGTTGAAGGTCGCCCATGAGTAATTTCGGTGAACGAGAAGGATAGGTCTTCCCTTCTCCAGTAGTCGAAATCGGTCAAACGCCGTTATTGTTGATGAGTGAGCAGTTCTCATGCGTTTTTGGCATAGTCTGCTAACAAAGGTGGTACCGCGAAGCAACTCCTTTCGTCCTTTGGATGAGGGAGTTTTTTTATTTAGCGTAAAACATGTAGGAGGAATTGTGTATGTCCAATCAAACAACGCCAGACATCGACAGTCTGCTGCCCAAAAACTATGATCCGAAAGCAGCAGAATCCAAATGGTATCCGTACTGGATCGACAAGCAGTTTTTTAAAGCGGAGCGGGATCAGCAGAAAAAACCGTTCACCATCGTGATTCCACCGCCGAACGTTACGGGGAAATTGCATTTGGGACACGCCTTGGATACAACACTGCAGGATATCATTACCCGCGCAAAGCGGATGCAGGGCTACAGCACCCTTTTCCTGCCGGGAATGGACCATGCGGGGATTGCCACACAAGCTCGTGTGGAAGCCACCCTGCGTGAAGAAGGAATTTCCCGTCATGATCTGGGACGGGAGAAATTCCTGGAGAAGGTGTGGGAATGGAAGCATATCTATGCACACCACATCCGCGAGCAGTGGGAAAAGCTTGGATTGGCGCTGGATTACTCCCGCGAACGCTTTACCATGGACGAAGGGTTGTCCCGAGCAGTCCGTGAAGTATTTGTACGACTTTATGAAAAAGGCTTGATCTATCGCGGCAACCGGATTATCAACTGGGACCCGGCAGCTCGTACAGCCTTGTCCGATATTGAAGTCATTTACAAGGAAGTAAAAGGTGCGCTACATCACATGCGTTATCCGCTGGTGGATGGCACTGGCCATATTGAGGTAGCGACTACCCGTCCGGAAACGATGCTGGGGGATACAGCTGTAGCGGTACATCCGGAAGACGAACGTTACAAGCATCTGGTTGGGAAAATGGTCGTGCTGCCAATCACTGGCCGACACATCCCAATTGTAGCCGACGACTATGTCGACCCTGAGTTCGGATCCGGTGCGGTAAAAATCACACCTGCCCACGATCCCAATGACTTTGAGCTTGGTCTGCGCCACAACCTCCCGCAAATCGTCGTGATGGATGAATCCGGCACGATGAATGAGCAGGCTGGACCATACGCTGGCCTCGATCGCTTTGCCTGCCGCGCACAAATTATCAAGGATCTGACTGAGCAAGGCGTGATGTTCAAAATCGAGGAGCATATCCATCAGGTTGGACATAGCGAAAGAAGCGATGCGGTGGTTGAGCCATATTTGTCTACACAATGGTTCGTCAAAATGCAGCCGCTCGCGGATGCAGCTTTGGCAAGTGCGGCAAGTGAAGACAGTGTTAAATTTGTGCCGGAGCGGTTCAAAAACAACTACTTGCGTTGGATCGAAAACATCCGCGACTGGTGTATTTCCCGGCAGCTCTGGTGGGGACATCGCATTCCGGCGTGGTATTGCCAGGATTGCGGAGAAGAGATCGTCTCCCGCACCGATGTAAGCGAATGCCCGAAATGCCACAGCCACAAGCTGGAGCAAGACAATGACGTACTGGATACCTGGTTCAGCTCGGGGCTGTGGCCGTTTTCTACACTAGGCTGGCCGGATGAAACGGAAGACATGAAATACTTCTATCCGACCAATGTGCTGGTTACCGGTTATGATATCATCTTCTTCTGGGTTGCCCGCATGATCTTCTCCGGGCTTGAATTTACCGGGCAAAATCCTTTTGAGAATGTATTGATTCACGGGATCATCCGCGACTCCGAGGGACGCAAGATGTCCAAGTCGCTGGGCAATGGTGTCGATCCGATGGAAGTCATCGATAAATATGGGGCAGATGCGCTGCGCTTCACGTTGGCGACCGGAAATTCCCCAGGAAACGATCAACGCTTCTATTGGGAGAAGGTAGAGTCCAACCGCAACTTTGCCAATAAGATCTGGAACGCTTCTCGCTTTGCCTTGATGAACCTGAGTGGCTTTACCTATGAAGACATCGATTTGAGCGGTCCATTGTCCGCACCGGATAAATGGATTCTCTCCCGTCTGCAATCCACAATCGCAGATGTGACTCGTCTGATGGACACCTTTGAGTTCGGGGAAGCGGGACGCATTCTGTATAACTTTATCTGGGATGATCTGTGCGACTGGTACATTGAGATGGCGAAGCTCGCTCTCTATGGTACGGACGCGGTAGCGAAGAAAACCACCCAGTCTGTCTTGGTAACCGTGTTGGATCAGACGCTTCGCCTGCTCCATCCGTTCATGCCATTTATTACCGAGGAAATATGGCAGGCGCTTCCGCATCATGGCGAAAGCATTACCGTGGCTGCATGGCCGCAGGTACAAGACGCGTTGCTTAATCCTGAAGCAGAGGCGGAGATGGCGCTCTACACGGAAATTATCCGCAGTGTCCGCAATATCCGGGCCGAGGTAAATGTGCCGATGTCCAAAAAAATCGAGCTGCTGATCAAGGCCTCCGATGCAGAAAGCTTGGCGCGTCTGAAGCGTGGCGAAGAGTATATCGTTCGCTTCTGCAACCCGGAACGGTTTGATATTGACGCCGATTTGACACCGCCGGATAAAGCGATGTCCGCGGTGGTGACAGGGGCAGAAATCTTCCTGCCGCTTGCTGGACTGATCGATATTGAGCAAGAGTTGAAACGTCTGGAAAAAGAAGTGGAAACGCTCAACTTTGAAGTAGAACGCATTGAGAAGAAGTTGAACAATCAAGGCTTTGTGGCCAAGGCTCCAGCGAAAGTCATCGATGAGGAAAAAGCAAAGCTAGCTGATTACGCACAGAAACGTGAAAAAGTATTGGCACGCTTGGCTGAATTGAAAGGGTAATAAAGGAGGCCCCACCTGACACTGGCGGAAGCGCAAGAAGTCAGGTGGGGAGTCCTCTCAGACAAGAGGGCAATCTCTTTGGACGAGCCCTATTATTCTACTAGTCATAAGATGGTGATGGGAGTCATACGGTATGAGAGCAGAATGTTTTTCCACCTATGATGAAGCACTGGGATGGTTGCACAGCTTGCTTCGATTCGGTGTAAAGCCGGGGCTGGAACGCATGCAATGGATTCTTGAGCAGTTGCAGCATCCGGAACGTACACTTGCTTTTGTGCATGTGGCGGGCACGAATGGTAAAGGCTCCGTAGTCACCTATTTGGCCCATATGCTACGAGAAGCAGGTTATAAAACGGGTGAATTTACTTCTCCCTATATTGCAGATTTTCGGGAACGCATCCGTTACAACGGAGAGTGGATTCCCCAGGAAGATTTACTACGACTCGTCAATGAACTGAAGCCTTTGGTTGAACGCTGCGAGCAAGAGACGCAGTACGGGGCACCCACGGAGTTTGAAGTGATCACGCTTTTGGCGATTCTCTATTTTGCCCGTGTGGTTCGCCCTGCGGTAGTCCTCTGGGAAACGGGTCTAGGCGGTCGCTTGGATTCCACCAACATCGTTTCCCCGCTCATTACAGTGATCACGAGTATTGGCTTGGATCATACCGAAGTACTTGGCCCCACTTTGACCGACATCGCCAAAGAAAAAGCGGGGATTATCAAGCCAGGAGTGCCGGTGGTTGTGGGTGATCTCCAGCCTGAGGCTTTTGATGTGATTAACCAAGTGGCTCTAAGCAAGAGAGCGTCGGTGTACAGAAGCGGCGAGCAGTTTCAAGCAGTGACCCTCGAGGAACAGTTGGGCAACAAGCAAATCCGCTACAACAGTATCTTTCGGCGGTCGGAAACGACTTATCAGCTGCAGATGAACGGGGTGCACCAGACGGCAAACGCCGCGGTTGCCTTAATGACGCTTGACTTGTTACGAGAGTATTTTTCCTTTTTGGTAGAGGAAGAAGAGATAGCCAGAGGCTTGCAAAAGACCAGTTGGCTGGGACGATTGGAAATGTTCGTGGATACCCCAGTCATTTTACTGGATGGGGCCCATAATGTTGAAGGTATGACAGCACTTGTACAAAGCGTGGAACAACTTCTCCCAAGTACGAAGCGCGTCCATTTGCTTATGGCGGCTCTCGGTGACAAGCCGCTTTCGCAGATGGTGGAGAAATGGCATTCACTTGGGGAGCGGTTGGCCACGGTATTTGTCACGTCATTTGATTTTCCGCGTGCAGCCTCTATGGACAGCTTGACGGAGATCTGGCGTTTGAGTGGGCTGGAACCCGGGAGGATAAGCCCGGTTCCTGAATGGCGCTCCTTTTTGCGTACTTGGATCGAAAACAACGCGATGCATGAAGACGATTGGTTGATCGTCTGCGGGTCGCTATACTTCGTTTCTGAAGTGCGTTCAACCTTATCCATAATCGTAGAAGGGGCAGGTGAATAGGGTGGATCATGGACAACACGTCCACTTTGTGGGCATAGGTGGTTATGGAATGAGCGCCATCGCCCGCGTCTTGGTCGACCTTGGTTATAAAGTTACGGGCTCAGACGTGGCAGCAAATGATCTTACGAAAAAGCTGGAAGCACGCGGGGCAGTGGTCTATATCGGTCATGACGCATCCTATCTGGATGGCGCACAAATTGTTGTATATTCGACAAGCATCCCGAAGGAAAATGAAGAAATCCAAGCGGCGATGGCGAAAGGATTGCCGCTGCTGCACCGTTCGCAAATGCTGGCGCGGATTCTGAATGAACGCAAAGGGGTAGCGGTAGCGGGGGCGCACGGAAAAACCACGACGACGTCGATGATTGCGCACGTGTTGGAAGAGTGCAAGGTAGATCCGACCTATATCATTGGTGGCGAGCTGATGAATGCGGGAACCAATGCCAAAGCCGGGAAGAGCGATTATGTCATTGCAGAAGCGGATGAAAGTGATGGGTCCTTTCTGGAATACCGCCCTGCCTTGGCCATTGTAACCAATATTGAACCGGATCATCTGGAGCACTTCGATGGCAAGTTTGACAATTTGAAAAAGGCGTATGCACAGTTCCTCAGTCATGTTAAAGAGGACGGAAAAGCTGTACTCTGCCTGGATGACGAGCATGTGCGTGAATTGATTCCAGTGGTAAACCGTAACATCATTACCTATGGAATCAGCCCTGAATATGCCGAGCTGGCCGAGTATCGCGCGAGCCAAATTGAAATGGGCGATCGCATGACACGTTGTGAGATTTGGCATCGCGAGCAGCTGCTAGGCGAGTTAGTCCTGCATGTACCAGGCAAACATAATATCGCCAATGCTTTGGCAGCTACGATTGTCTGCTTGGAGGCTGGCTTGCCGTTTTCGGAAATTGCCCAAGCATTGTCCACCTTCCGTGGGGCAAAGCGACGTTTCCAAATCATCGGGGATGTGAAAGATATCCTGGTGGTGGACGACTATGCGCATCACCCTACTGAAATCGTGGCAACCCTGCAGGGGGCAAGAGCCAGCGGACGTCGGGTCATTGCCATTTTTCAGCCGCAGCGTTATACTCGCACCTTCTTTTTGATGGATGAGTTCAGCCGCGCTTTCTCTGAGGCGGATGAAGTGATCATTACCGATATTTACTCTCCTGCTGGGGAAAAGAAAATTGAGGGAGTCACCTCGGAAGTACTGGTCGAAAAGATTCGTACCAACAGTCATCCCCGGGCGCAATATATTCCTACGAAGGAACAAGTCCAGGAGCATCTGATCGAGAAGATTCGTCCTGGTGACATGGTGCTGACGATGGGGGCCGGTGACATTTGGAAGTCGGCCTACTGGTTAGCTGAACGATTGGTAAAATAGTGAGGCATGACTTTGAGGTATAGCAGCTAATGCTATACCTCTTTTTTGTATGATTGAGGAGCATATAGCTATAGCAATTGATGGGTTTTAAGACGAGAACATACTGTAAAAAACTGGCAATTCGCAGTCCCGCGGTTTGCCCAAATGCTTGAGCAAGCGAGGAAGGATGCCTTAAAGCCCCGGGTATGGAATTGGAGCCGCGATGTGATTCAGCATCCTCGGTTTAGTAGGGAAATAGCAGCATATCGCAAAAATAAAACGAACCATAACCTAAATGTCATTTACCAAGCGGTTCGAAAGCATTACAATCTGAGTATTCAGCAAGATTCGGCAGCGAACATCAAAAGTGTACTGGATCACATCGAGTAGATCAGCTCATGTTTACGACTTTACAGCTGGAGGCTGGCAGAGAGATGGAGCAAAGGATTCAACTGAAAAATGCAGTGAAGATGAATGTACACTACCAAAAAGCAGAGGGGCCAACAGTGCTGTTCCTCCATTTTAGTGGCGGCACGCTGCAGATGTGGAACGGGGTCATCCCGCTTTTTGAAAAGGAGTATCAGATTGTGGCACCTGATATTCGCGGGCATGGAAAATCAGATAAACCCGTGTCTGGATATCACGTCGATGATATGGCCAACGATTTATATGTGTTGCTTCAAGAATTGAACATTACGAAGTGTCATATCGTAGGCAGTTCAATGGGGGCGGAAGTAGGGCTAAGCTTTGCAGCAGCTCATCCGGAAATGGTCGTATCTCTCGTGTGTGAAGGTGCGATCTATAATGAATTTGGGAAATATGGTTTGTTTCATGGAAGTGAGCAGGAGATTGAGGCGGAAAAAGACAGGCGGCGTACTCAATTAGGGGAAAGGAAATTGCCGGTTTATCAAACCAAATCCGAATATATCGAGGAAACAGCAAAAACCTACAGAGAGCACGGACATGGGAACGAGTACTTCCAAACATACATAGAAAGCTGTGTAGAAGAGACGGAAGAAGGCACTTTTACAAATCACTATAAGAACTACGTCAGGACGGAATATATCGTAAAATATTGGGAGCTCCGATTTGAAGACTACTATAAGAAGGTTCGCTGTCCGGTACTATTCCTTCCAAGCGAGAAGGAATGGGAGAATGAAAAAATCAGAGAAAGTCTAAAAGCTTTCGCTAGTTTTCTGGAATCGTACGAGATTGTTCATATCAAAGACTCCGCCCATGCGTTTGTCTGGATGGATCAGCCCTTGGTAGCCGGTGAAGCCGTGAAAAATTTTATAAGAAAATATAGTTAGGGAAATCTTCAGGTCGACGATCGGATTCGATCCCTGTGCCTACTAGGCTGCAGGAATCATATCAGCTAAGGATCAGTAGGACTGACGATGATGGGACTTCTTTCTCAATAATTTGGGAAGGAAGTTTTTTATGAATGGGAGGTATATGTTAAAAATGATCGTTACTCTTTTCTTACTCCTAGGTCTTTTTTTGGGTTCTTTTTACAACATTGTCGGCATGCGCGTACCGCAAAAGGAATCAATCTTTCATTTGCAGTCGTACTGCCCGAGCTGCCAACGCCGCTTTGGCCCAGCTGAGTTGATCCCTTTCTTCTCCTATATTATCGCAGGTGGAAAATGTAAAAGCTGCAAGGCTTCCATTTCTCCTATCTATCCAATAATGGAGGGACTCACGGGGGTCATCTTTCTATTCGTCTATCTGCAATACGGTTGGACATGGGAAACCTTGCTCGGCCTGCTCTTCGTTTCCCTGCTCATCATTATCACAGTTTCCGATCTAGCATACCAGCTTATCCCGAACAAAGTGCTGCTCCCATTCATGCTGCTCTTTCTCGTGCTGCGATTCTTCCACCCCTATGGCGAAACGTCTTATTGGGAGCACTTGATCGGCATGGCTGCAGGGTTTCTGTTCTTTCTGATCTTGGCTGTCATTAGCCGTGGCGGCGTTGGGGGAGGAGACATCAAGCTCTTTGCAGTAATCGGTCTTTTTTTGCCGCCGGCTTTGCTGGTGTTAACAATCTTCTTTTCATCGGCATTTGGAGCACTCTTTGGACTTGTCCAGTTGATTCGCCGGCGTGCATCGCGCGGGTCGATGATTGCATTCGGTCCCTTTATCGCACTAGGAGCGGTCGTTTCGTATTTATACGGCGCGGATCTGCTCTCATGGTATTTCTCCTTGGACTGATACTTTCCCCTTGCAGAGTTAAGTCGGAATTGGTTTTACGATCGGATAGCATCAATGGGGATTCATTGAACGGTTAAACATACACATGGGCATTTCGATGGCGATAATCGAATTCAGATGAATCCCGGATGGAAAAATTTCGTCAAAGTAGTTTCGAACCGGAAGAAAAAGGGAAGATGTTATCTACATGAGAAAAGAGGGAAATTCAGACGGAGCAACTGGTGGTGCAAAAGATGAGACTGCGGATCAAAACCGTTCTATTTACTGGGATCGTCTTACTCGTATTATTTACCGTACTGCTGATCATGGCGCGTACTTATTTGTTTCAAAATTATGAGGAATATGAAAAGGGCAGGCTCGAATCCCATGTTCAGCGTGTGCTTGCGATCCTCAAAGAAGATTTGGACGACCTGGCTGAACAAGCCACGGATTATTCGGCTTGGGATGATACCGTAGAGTATGTGAAAGCTGGCAACTATTCAGATCAGCACTCTTATATTTATCGCAATTATATAACGGATACATATTTACAGAACCATTTGGACTTTATTGTCATTTTAAACAAAGCAGGCGAGGTTGCATTTGCCAAGTCATATAGTTACGAAATGGGTGAACTGGTGCCCATGGAAAAAGAAATGCTGGGGGCAGTCCTCTCTCATGAGGACGCGATTCGTTCGCTACAGTTTCCCAATGATTATGTGAAAGGCATGGACATCGTGAAAGGGAAACCATTTCTGATTGCCTATCGACCGATTGTGGACAGTCTCTTTCAAGGACCGGTTGAAGGGACCTTTATATTCGGGAGATATTTAGATGAGCGCAAAATAAAAGAAGTATCTGAGATGATAAGGCTCGACATCACTTTCACTCCGATCGCGAAGAAAAAAGAAATGCTTTCCCGGGTGAAACAAATCAATCTAGAACTAATTCCAGAATTAAAGCGGATACCAACCTATATTGAAACAAATGATGAAAACTATATTTATGGGAACACCATATTGGAGGATCTCTGGGCAAAGCCTAGTATCGTAATGACGGTTAAGATGGATCGTGGAGTCTATCAGCAAGGCAAAACAACGGTCTGGTCCTTTCTTTCCATGATGCTGCTGGTCGGATGCATCTTTGCTGTAGTTGGTTGGTTTTTGGTAGACAAGACTGTTACCCGGCGATTGCTGTATTTGAAAGAACGGATGGACTATGTGCAGCATACGCAGGATTTGCTGACGCGCGTGGCGATTACGGGTAAGGACGAAATCTCGTCTCTGGAACATGGATTTAATGGAATGATTGAAAAGGTAGCGCAAGCTCATGAGGAAATGCGCAAGCTTGCGATGCAGGATCCCTTGACACTGCTGCCGAATCGCTTGATGTTTCGCGAATTTCTGGATGAGGCGATCAAACAGGCCAAGCAGACTGGGGAAAGAGTAGCTGTCGTTTTTATTGATTTGGACCGTTTTAAATATATTAATGATACACTTGGACACGAATCTGGCGATGATCTGCTCATGCAGGTCGCGAACCGGTTGCAAATGCTGATGGAGGGACGAGAGAACTTTGTCTCGCGTTTGGGTGGAGATGAATTTACGATTGTGATCCCTGGCCTGCGTGACGAGGGACAGGCGCTGCCATTGTTGAGTGAACTGCGGGCGAAGCTGGAAGTGCCGTATCAGGTGGGGAGCCATCTCTTGACCGTGACAGCGAGTATTGGCGCGAGCTTTTACCCGCATGATGGTCAGAATGGCTTAGAATTGGTCAAAAGTGCCGATATTGCGATGTATCAAGCGAAAGAGGCTGGAAAAAACAACGTTCAGCTATTTGAAGCGCCGATGAAGCATCGATATAAGAGAAAGATGGAGCTGGAGAAAGAACTCCGCTATGCGATCGAGCAAGAGCAGTTTGCCCTTGTCTATCAACCGAAAATCCATCTGCCGAGCGGAAAAATAATCGGCATGGAAGCGCTTGTGCGTTGGGACCATCCCGAAAAAGGGAGGATCAGTCCAGCTGAGTTTATTCCGCTAGCAGAGGAAACAGGGCTGATTGTACCGCTGGGGAAATGGGTATTATCCGAGGCGTGCCGACAAAATAAACGATGGCAGGAGCAAGGATTTGCGTCGCTCGTTGTCTCGGTGAATGTATCGGGGGTTCAGTTCACGCAGGCAGACTTGGTTGATGCGGTCCGTGAGGTATTGCAGGAAACGGGGCTAAAGGCTTCTTTGCTGGAATTGGAAATTACGGAAACTGTACTGATGACGGAGATCGAGAGAATGAGCAAAATCATGGAGGAAATTAGATCACTCGGGGTCAAAATCTCTATCGATGATTTCGGGACAGGATTCAGCTCGCTGATCTACCTCAAAAAGCTGCCGATCAATACGTTAAAGATGGCCAAAGCATTCATCGATGACATCCAGGATGAACAGGATTTGCGGGTGATCGAATCTGCAATCATTACCCTTGCCAAGGGGTTGAAGCTGGAGGTGTTGGCAGAAGGCGTAGAAACCCAAGAGCAATGCAACGCATTAAAAAAGATTGGCTGTGACTATATCCAAGGATACTTGTTCAGCAGACCTCTGCCACCGGAGGAATTTCTCCAATTGCTTCGCCAGTCATAATACGAGAGTGCATAGAAAAGAGAACTAGATTTTGGACAAATATGTCATAACCTCTTCTGACCGTACGTAAGCTAGAACTAAGAGAATGTACGGAGGAGGAGGTATTTTTGTGGAAAAGAACGGAACAGCGAGAATCTCTATTAAATTGACACCTAACGGGCGCGAGAACCCAAAACCGCAGATCCTGCCAAAGGAGACGGCACCGATCCCAAGTGTGCCGAAAGAACCGCCGCTGCCTGCGGTGGTAAGCAATAAAGAGATTGTCTTTCCCGAGATCCTCGTGAAAGAAGAGAGCGCCATTGATCGCCTGCAGGAGATTCGCAATCGAAATGATGGGGAAGTCTATCCGGATCCGAAAATAGAAAAAAATGCGGATACACAGTCTTGGTTGTTGGAAGAGGCTGAAGATTCCGAAACGTCAAGTAACGATTTGCTTCATTTACCCGCGCGTCGGAAAAGCAGATCCTCATTCTTGAGCAGTCGTCCTTTTACCTGGCTCATTTCCACGGTGAGTGCGATTGCCATTGGCTTGATATTTGGTTTTCTGGTGCTAGCGGTATTCACGCAAGGCCAGCTCAATGAGTCTTATCGCTCGGTAGTGGGGGAAACGTTCCAATCCGCGATTCCTGCACCAGAGGCTACGCAGGAAACAGATGCTGCCGCTTCAACGGCAACAGAAAATCAGGCTGATCACGCACAACCAGGATCTGTTACGCCTATGTCCCTGCAGCTCCCGGAAACCAGGCTCTTTATGGCACAGGTAGGGGCCTTCACAGACAAGGAATCCGCCAAGATGGCCATCGATTCTTTGGTGAAAAAGGGCTACCCTCATTTCTTGCATGAAGAAGCAGGCACTTATTATCTTTTTACGGCAACGACTTCCAATCGGGATGATATTCTGGGCTTGGCAAGCTCGTTTAAAGGGAATGGCTTGGATGTATATGTCAAAGAAGTGACGTTGCCAGGCTTGCAGAAGATGGTTGAGTTGCGCAATGCAGCATCTTCCACAGGAAGCGTTGATCAGACGAAAATCGGTGCCTTTTTTGAAGCAGGCATGCAGCTGTCAAATATCATGACAAACTGGACCGGGCGATTTCTGAGTACGCCAAGCGCGACTAAGCTCACAGCAGAAGATGAACAGGCTATAAAGGAATTGCATCGGAAGTTTCTTGACGCCAGCACGGCCATCCAGACAGCAGCTCCGCAAGATTGGCAAGCTCATCTCACGGGGATGATCAACGGACTCAACCAAGCTGTCGCAGCGATCAATCAAACCAAAGCGGCCGTGGCAGAAGGGAAGCAGGGCAATGCGCAGTCCCATGCATGGCAGGTACAGACAGGTGCGATCAGCTACCTTGAGCATTATGCGCTGTGGGTAGAGGAACAGCTTCAATAAAAATCGTGCACGTATGCAGCTATTAAGGCAGATGAAGTCACACAAACTTTCTTGCGTGATAAATCTGTCTTTTTGTATATTTACAACATGCGTTTCGGGGATTGTATCGCTCTATCCCATTTGCTACACTTAAGTTTGGTAACTTTGCAGAGTACCTGGTGAAAGGCAAGAGGATATAAGAAAAAGAGATTGCAGCCAGGTGCTTTCGAGACAAGGGATGGGGAGCATGAAAGGGAAAGAGACCTTGACGTTTATAGTGATCCTTTTGGCAGGGACGCTATTTGGTAGTATCATCGGTGACATACTGGGTCCATGGCTGCCTTTCTTAAAGGTTTCCAAGACGATAACCTGGTCCCCAGCTGCTGAT
>DASQNU010000289.1:0-33479 GCA_035644815.1 Bathyarchaeia archaeon
GGCATCAACCAAAGGTTTGTCGGAAGCTTTCAGTACCTCTTGAGGAAGAACACCCATCGTCAAAATGGTGATGGCCAAATAAATGGTCACGGCGATCAGCAGGCCCGTGATGGTTGCTTTTTTCACATCACGCTGGGAACGGGCACGACCGGAGAGAACGACTGCTGACTCAATTCCGACAAAAGCCCACAATGTGGAGACGGCAGCTAGGTTGATTTGCCCCCAAAGGGATTGGGTAACCCCTTCGTTAGTCGTTACAGGGACGTACAGATCGCCCAAATTGCTGCGATCAAAGGAATAAAGCGCCACGCCGATAAATAGGGCAAAACCAAGTAATTTGGTGAAAGTAGCAACAAAATTGATCTTGCCTGCACCCGATAACCCGCGAATCAAAATGGTGTGAATCCCCCAAAGCAAGGCGGAACATACAAGGAAAGTAATAAACTTTCCGATTTCGACTGACATTCCGAACGCTGTAAATAAAATCCCTTCATGCTTCATGATCGGGAAGAAGGTAGACAGATAACCGGCAAAGGTAGTGATAATGGCGACGTTACCGGAGGCATTGGCGATCCAGTATCCCCAGACCATCGAAAAGCCGGCCATATTTCCAGCGCGTGGAGATCGGAACAAGGCACGGGCATAACTTTGGGGGCCAGCAGTCAGCTCGGGACGTCGAACGGACAGATTCCCAAAAACAAGCGCGATCATGAGTACGCCCAATCCAGTTAACAGCCATGCGAGCGTGATTCCAAGCGGACTAGCTGTCTGTGCAAGCGTACCAGGCAGCATAAAGATCCCAGAGCCGACCATATTCCCCACGACGAAGGCGGTGAGGAGCAAGAAGCCCCATTGTTTCTCTTGATTCATTGATGTAGGTACCTCCTAAAAATAAAAAAACGCGATGAACATGGGTTCAGGGCGTTTTCGGAATGGAAAACCCGTACTCATTTCTGTTGCCGATAGCGCTCCACAGGATAACACTGTGACAGTTTTGCACTTCTTCAATGCAATCCCAGCAAGAATATGTCGTGGCAAATCCGTGCTTCGGCGGTTTTCCCTTTCACCGTAATTCATTAGCCCCACAAGGCTTCCTTACTGCTACTGATGAAAACCGCAACCTCTACCTCACCGAAATGGAATGAGGGAATCGTGTATAGAATTGAGATGAACGTTGGACAGTATAGCACTTCATTAAACGTAAAGTCAATGGAAGTGAACTTATTGCTGACGGTATGTTTTGGGAGTAAATCCCCCTCCGCTTAGGAATACTAAGAGTATGCCTACTTTAAAGAGAGGGATGAACATGATTTCAGCAAAAGATCGTGCCACCATACTGAAGCAAATGAAGCGGGAAGAAAGCAAGATCGTCAATATCGTGTTAAAGGATGATCGACAAATTGCCGGTGAAATTGACCAGGCAACCAGTGAAGGCATTTTTTTAGTGGATGGACGGCATTACGCTTATCAAGATATCCAAGAAATCAACGGTCTTTATTAATCATTAACGTAAGCCGTCGACCGGGAAAAAGTGTGTAAGCCCATCAGGCAGCACTCTTTGCCAGAAGCCCCAAAGATGATCTCCCGGCTGTTCGCCATAGGTGAGCTGGGCGTTTTTTTGTGCCAGGATTGCTTTCGCTTTTCGGTTCCAGTCTACAAAATCAAACGTACCGATGTGGGTTTCCACTTGAAGTTCATCCAGTCCAACGATCATCCAGATATTCAGCCAAGAGAGATCATGTGACTGGTTGAGAAGATCAAGTGTGGGTTGGAATAATGCGCCGGAAAGTGCGAGTACATTCGTAAACAGCTCTGGAGCATCCAACGCAATGTGCAGGGAAACCGTCCCTCCCAATGAATCGCCTGCCAAAACTCGCGAGCGGGCTTCTTTGCGGATTGGATAACGCTCCTCGACATAGGGGAGCAGCTCCTGTATGAAAAACTGTTTGTATCGATCATTAAGAGAGCCTGCTGGAGAATATTCACTGGTGCGTTTGCTTCTTTCGACAGAGACACCTACGATGATAACCGGTTCCATTCCTTCATTGAGGATCAGCTGATTGGCAATCGTCGCGATTCTGCCCATCGTGAAAAAGTCGTTCCCGTCTTGGCAGTAGACGACGGGGTAGGAGAGCAGCTCATTATATCCGGGCGGAAGATAGATCTTGATGGGACGAGGAGAATCGAGCAATGTGCTCGGCACCGTTTCTTTTACAATGGTTCTTTTTAGGTAATCCTCCACGAAAATCAACTCCTAATTGCATGATTTTACAAACAAAACCTTGAAAAATTCTGATACAGATTTTATGATAAATGATAACAGATGATAAATAAACCCTGTTATATCAATATTGGTACACTATGAACAGGGTTTATCACTGAGGTATAACAGGGGTGTATAAGCAGAGACAAATTTCTCGGATTTTGTCAAGCATTTCGCTCCACATTCCATAAAGAGGTGAACATGATGAGCGTTTCTACAGCAGTAGAACAAAAGGGAAATGAGCCCTTGCAAATTTTAGCGCCAGATGGCACCGTGGTTCGTCCGGACCTGATGCCAAATCTGTCTGATGATCAACTTCGCGACTTGATGCGCAAAATGGTATTCACACGTGTGTGGGACCAACGTGCCATCTCGCTCAACCGTCAAGGCCGTCTTGGTTTCTACGCTCCAGTAGCGGGACAAGAAGCAACCATGATCGGTTCTGAATCCGCGATTGACAAGGAAGATTTCATTCTCCCAAGTTACCGTGACATTCCACAAATGGTATGGCATGGTTTCCCTATGTATCAGGCATTCCTCTATTCCCGTGGACATATCCATGGTGGACAAATTCCTGAAGGCGTAAACGTATTGATGCCGCAAATCATCATCGCTTCCCAATGTGCGCAAGCAACTGGTGTAGCAATGGGCTATAAACTGCGCGGCGAGAAGAAAGTAGCGATCACTTATTTTGGTGATGGTGCGACTTCCCAAGGTGACTTCTATGAAGGCATGAACTTTGCAGGCGTTTACAAACTGCCTGTGATCTTCTTCTCGCAAAACAACGGATACGCGATTTCTGTACCATTTGAAAAACAAACAGCAGCTGAGAACATTGCTGTGAAAGCACAGGCAGCTGGTATCGCAAGCGCACGTGTAGACGGTATGGACATTCTGGCTGTTTACAAAGTGGTACAAGACGCGAAAGAACGCGGAATCAACGGTGAAGGTGCTACGTTGATCGAAGCACTGACTTATCGTTATGGTCCACATACCATGGCAGGTGACGACCCGACTCGTTATCGTCAAAGCGAAGAGCAAAACGAATGGGAGCAAAAAGACCCATTGATTCGTTTCCGCAAGTTCCTGGAAAACAAAGGTCTCTGGAGCGAAAAAGACGAAGAGGCTGTTATTGAAGAAGCGAAGCAAGCAGTAGCAGACGCCATCAAAAAAGCGGATGAATATCCGAAAATGAAAGTTACCGATTTGATCGACGTCATGTTCGAGACCCTGCCTGACTATTTGCAAGAGCAAAAGGCAGAATATGCGGCAAAGGAGTCGAAGTAATCCATGGCACAAATGACAATGGTTCAAGCGATTAACGACGCTATGCGCGTTGAGCTTGCACGCGACGAAAAAGTACTCGTGTTCGGGGAAGACGTCGGTGTTAACGGCGGCGTTTTCCGTGTAACAGAAGGCTTGCAAAAAGAATTCGGTGAACACCGTGTATTCGATACACCTCTTGCTGAATCCGGTATCGGTGGTTTGGCAGTGGGTCTTTCCGTAAATGGCTTCCGCCCAGTAGCGGAAATTCAGTTCTTCGGCTTTGTATTTGAAGTGTTCGACATGGTCGCTTCCCAGGCTGCACGTATGCGTTTCCGTTCCGGCGGACGCTTCAACAGCCCGATAACCTTCCGTTCTCCTTTTGGTGGCGGGGTAAAAACACCTGAGCTGCATGCTGACTCCTTGGAAGGTTTGTTCCTGCAAACTCCAGGTGTGAAGGTAGTTATTCCTTCTAACCCTTACGATGCAAAAGGACTCTTGATCTCCGCGATCCGCGATAACGATCCGGTCATCTTCCTTGAGCATATGAAGCTGTACCGCTCTTTCCGCGGTGAAGTGCCAGAGGGCGAATACACCGTTCCAATCGGAAAAGCAAATGTAGTACGCGAAGGCAGCGATCTGACCATCATCACTTACGGTGCAATGGTACATACTAGCCTGAAAGCGGCAGAAGAGTTGGAAAAAGCACGTGGAGCCAAGGTGGAAGTCATTGACCTTCGCACCATCACTCCATTGGATATGGAAACTGTTCTGGCTTCCGTACAAAAAACCAACCGTGCGATCGTGGTTCAAGAAGCCCAAAAACACGCAGGTGTTGCAGCTGAAATCATTGCCCAAATCAATGAGAAAGCCATCCTCCACCTGGAAGCGCCAGTATTGCGCGTAACTGCACCTGATACGGTATATCCTTTTGCACAAGCAGAAGATATCTGGCTGCCAGATGTAAAACGCGTGATTGATGCGGCTACCCAAGTTCTTGATTTCTAAGAAACATACCGGCGGAAAGGACAGCTTTCCGCCTTTCTCAAGTCTTAATCATGACCACATTTGTTTGAGGAGGGTTTCTCGTGAGTCTTTTCGTATTTAAGCTCCCTGAATTGGGAGAGGGCATACACGAAGGCGAAATCGTGAAATGGCACGTTAAGCCAGGCGATCAAGTTGAAGAAGATCAAGTCATTATGGAAGTGCAAAATGATAAAGCGGTTGTAGAAGTTCCATCTCCTGTAAAAGGGAAAGTATTGGAACTGAAAGTAACAGAAGGAACCGTCTGCGTAGTGGGTGACCCACTCGTATCTTTTGAAGCAGAAGGTGAAATTCCAAATCTGCCTGATCATGGTCATGCGGATGCAGCTCCAGCAGCTGCAGCTACTCCAGCTCCTGCTGCTGAAATGGAACCAGGCTGCGATATCGGCGCACAAGTGAGCGCGAATGCAAACCAAGCACTGGATACTCCGCTGGCAGCTGCAGCACCTGCTCCTGCTGCTGCACCAATTGATCGCAAACATGTATTGGCTACACCTTCCGTACGTAAATACGCGCGTGAAAAAGGCGTTCAACTGGCTGTTGTTCCAGGAACAGGCAAATTTGGCCGTATCACACGTGAAGACGTAGATCGTTTTGTTGCGGGTGGGGCAGTTGCACCTCAAACGCCTGCAGTGGCAACAGCAGCGACTGAAGCAGCAGCACCAGCAGCAGTGACGACTAATGCAGCTCCAGCAGCGGCAACGCCAACTGTACATTACAATGCACAAGCAGGCGAAGTGGAAGAGCGCGTACCGTTGAAAGGTATCCGCAAAGCGATTGCAAAAGCAATGGTGAAATCTGCATACACCGCTCCGCACGTAACGATTTTCGACGAAGTGGATGTAACCGAGCTGGTGAACCTGCGTAAACAAGGCAAACCGCTTGCAGAAGCAAAAGGCATCAAGTTGACCTACCTGCCTTTCATCGTAAAAGCGGTAGTAGCGGGTCTGAAAAAGTTCCCAGAGCTGAATGCTTCCATCGATGATGAAAAACAAGAAATCATTTTCAAAAAATACTACAACATCGGTATCGCTGCTTCTACAGATGAAGGATTGCTTGTACCAGTTGTCAAATCCGCAGATCGCAAATCGATCTTTGATGTGGCTTCCGAAATCAGTGAGCTGGCTGTGAAAGCACGTGATCGCAAAGCAACTGCTGATGAACTGAAAGGTTCCACGTTCAGCATCACCAACATCGGTTCCGCAGGCGGTATGTTCTTCACTCCTGTGATTAACCATCCTGAAGTAGCGATCCTGGGTGTGGGCCGCATCAGCGAAAAACCGATCGTGAAAAACGGCGAGATCACTGTTGGCCAAGTACTGCATCTCTCGCTCAGCTTCGACCACCGTTTGATCGACGGAGAACCGGCTCAACGCTTTATGAACTACCTGAAGCAGCTGTTGGAAAACCCTACGCTGTTGATAATGGAGGGATAACAACATGGTAGTAGGAGAATTTACCACCGAACTGGACGTTCTCGTCATCGGGGCAGGTCCTGGCGGTTATGTAGCTGCCATCCGTGCCGCTCAAATGGGGAAAACAGTCGCGGTTGTTGAAAAAGCAAATGTAGGCGGCGTGTGTCTGAATGTAGGTTGCATCCCGTCCAAAGCTCTGATCCACGCTGCCCATACGTATGAGCACAGCCAGCACACAGCTGACATGGGAATCACCATGGAAAATGTACGTGTTGACTTTGCCAAAGTGCAAGAATGGAAAGGCAGCGTTGTGAACAAACTGACAGGCGGTGTGTCTGGATTGTTTAAGGCGCACAAGATCCAAGTGCTCGAAGGGGAAGCCCTGTTTGTCAGCGAAAACGAAGTGCGCGTATTCCATGGCTATGATGTGAACCGTTATCGTTTCAACCACTGCATCATCGCAACCGGTTCCCGTCCGATCGAATTGCCTGCGTTCCCATTTGGCAAACGCGTGCTCTCTTCTACGGAAGCACTGTCTCTCACTGAGCTACCAAAAAGCCTCGTAGTCATCGGGGGCGGCTATATCGGTATCGAGCTGGGTACCGTATTTGCCAAGTTCGGTACCCAAGTGACTGTACTCGAGGGTGGCGAGCAAATCCTGCCTGGCTTTGAAGCTGACATGACTCGTCTGGTTGATCGCAAGCTGAAGAAGCTGAACGTTGATATCCATACGAAAGCACTCGCACAAGGTGTGGAAGAGACCGATAACGGCGTCATCGTGAAAGCGGAAGTCAAAGGTGAAGCGAAGACCTTCGAAGCAGATTATGTATTGGTGACGGTGGGACGTCGTCCAAATACCGATGAACTGGGCTTGAAAGAAATCGGAATGAAGATGACTGAACGCGGCTACATTGAAGTGGATAAACAAGGAAAAACAAGCATTCCGAACGTGTACGCCATCGGTGACATCGTAGCAGGACCAGCTCTGGCCCACAAAGCTTCTTATGAAGGAAAAGTGGCGGCAGAAGCAATCGCAGGTCATCCGGCAGAAGTAGACTACAAAGCGATCCCAGCAGTAGTCTTCTCCGATCCGGAAATGGCGAGCGTAGGACTCAGCGAGCGCGAAGCAAAAGAAAAAGGAATCGATGTCGTAACAGGTCGGTTCCCATTTGCCGCGAATGGCCGTGCGCTTTCTGTGAATGCTGGCGAAGGTTTTGTAAAACTCGTAGCAGAAAAAGGGACCAACCTTGTACTCGGAGCGCAAATCGTTGGACCAGAAGCATCCAACATCATTGCTGAAATTGGACTCGCGATCGAAATGGGTGCGACGCTCGAAGATATTGAGCTGACGATCCACGCGCATCCAACTCTGGGTGAAGTAACAATGGAAGCTGCTGAACTGGCTTTAGGTCGTCCGATTCATGTGGTAAAATAAAACAGATGAAAAAGAGAAGGGATTTCTCTCATCCCTTCTCTTTTTTCTGAGAAATTGTAAGTTTACAATGAAATTGATATGGGGGGATATGGTGTCATGACGGTAACAGGAATGATCCACAGCACAGCAGCAGTATTTATCATCGCCTGTATTGTACTGCCTTTTTTTGCGATGGGCTTCGGAAAGCTTAGTTCTGCGCAGGCTGCTGAGCGTGCGCGTAAACTGACCGTATTTATGCGCATTCCGCACTTCATCCTAGTCGTGTCGTTGATTACGGGTTTAATGCAAAGTGGATGGATTTTCAGCACCTGGCTTCTGATGGTGTTTATTGTCTTTCTAGCAATCGCTGCATTGATTGGGATTGCATCCAAATCGCTAAAGACGATCCACAGCGAAGCGCAAGCTGGAGGCGATTACCAGGCAAGCGTGAAAAAGCTGAAGGTTGTCAGCATTTTGTTGACGATCTTCATTATCATCATGGTTGTCATCAAAGTTAGTTAAGATTTGCGATATTTCGTGCTCGTTAGAAAGTCATGTGTCGAAAGATGATGCATGACTTTTCTCGTTTTCCTGTTCCCACTTCCTTGCGTTTATTGTAAAATAGTGGGAGGATTAGTCGAGCGGAGGAGACCGGAATGAATCAGTCACAGTCATTATTAGAAGAAGTACGAAATGATTTGGTGAAGGCTGCAGAAAAAAGAAGTTTTTACTTTATCGACCCTGAGATTCTGAGGATCAGCCAGGAATTGGACAAGCTCATCGTCGCGAATATGAGGAAATGGTCAAAGCGATCATAAAATTCCCACCCTGCACATTGATTGTGAAGCGGGGTGGGAATTTTTTCGCGTGATCATCAGATTGGGTAAAGCAGATGGCCAACACCAGACCGGAACTGATAGATCGGTGAACCTGCGTAAAACGCACTTGGGTACATATGCAGAAAGTGAAGTTCATGAACTTCTTGGTCCGGAATCGAATTCTCTTCTAAGGGCATTGAGAAAGGAACGGATTGGAGAAAATGTTGGAAATGTTCAACCGAGGAGCATGCTTCACTGATCTTTTCCACTTCTTTTTCAAGGAGGGGAAGGATTTGCCGCCACGTCGATGAAAAAATAGCTTCCCAATAGGTTGCCATAAATAAGAGGAAACGGCCCCTAACGAATTCGGGATCTCGTTGCAAATCAATTTCAACAGGTAGAGGGTGCTTAACCTCCGTGATCTTCTCTCCGTGCAGAGCAGTGGAAAAAGCTTCGCGAAAGGTATCAAGCGAGATATTCAGGATGTACGCAAACATATCTTCACTATCCTCGATGCCCTTTGTTTGATTAGGTTGAAAGATCCAGGGGATGGTTCTGCTAAAAACAGCTGAAAAATACTGCAAATCTGCAGATAAATGCTCCTGATTGATGACATCAAGGGTCTGGTTTATCCATTGGCGATGATGTTCCTCTGTTTGTGAGCGGGTAAGGACGAGGAGGCTGGAGGCCAATTCAAATAGAGGAGAATAACTGCAAGTAATGTGTCTGTGTAATTGATTATGAGGTGCAAAAATGATCATTGGTACCGCTTCTCCTCCCACCGTATACTTCTTTCATCATACGCAGGAAACTGGGACAATTCAATCCGCGGGTAGGAAAAGAAAATGGAGCAGCGCCAACCAATGGGAGAAGACTTAGTTCTCCTGATGAAATGGTTGCTTTACGAAAAAAGGCAGACCGGCCACGAGGAAGATGGCAGGTCTGCCTAAGGCTTGTCTAGCCCTCTCTTGTCTGTATTTGGCGGGAATGATTTTCTTGTTTTACTTGTTTGGATCCAGCCATAGGATCTCCGCCTGTTTCAATTGGTTCAAATTCGTTATTGTATACCTGATGTGGATTTTCGACGGTTTCATTAATACGGTTATCCTTTTTCATCTGATCATCTCCTTCGTGAGTAGTATGTGATCCATGCTGGGTTCCCATTCGAAAAAACGGCATTCTCGAGAACAGGAGATGACTAATGAGGGTAATTATTGGTATCCTAATAGATACTGGAAGGAGTGGAGGAATAGACAATGAAAAAACAGAAAGTATGGATGGCTGTAATGAGCGCGTGTGTATTCGCGTTAGCCAGCGGCTGTGCATCTGCACCTGAGAAGCCGGCCAAAGAACCAACGGCGCAGCAGCCGCAGACACCACCAGCCGAGCAGACTCCCGAAAAACCGGAAACACCCGATACTGCTCCAAATACGCCACAACCAGCAGAGCAGCCACAACCGCCAGCTGGTCAACAGCAGCCAGCCCAGCCGGATGCAGGAAAAACGGCCATCGCCCCACAAAAGAAGCCGACGCCTGCGAATAAAAACGATTTAACGAATGAGCTGACATTGCATCCATCCATCGTGATCGGAAAAACCACCATGGATGACATGATTGCAGTGTATGGACAACCTGTCAAGACGGATACGAGACCAACGCCGTATAAAGTGCCGGCAGCAGGGGGCTCAAAAGCAGTCGAACAAATCATGGCATCTTTTCTGGTGAATCCAATTACCGGTGAAAAGTTCGACAAGCCCTATCCGTTTTACTTTACTAAGGAACGAAAAATATTGGCGGCAGCTCCTGTTTTTTTACTGCGGGACGAGCTGTATGAAAAGCAAAAAAAGGGCACCGCCACCTTTCAAGACCTGATCAATTCCTATGGGAAGGTCACACGGATCACGGATACGTTTGTTCAATTTATTGATTATGATCACCATATAGCGTTACGCGTGGAGAAAGCGGCCAATGGCCAATTGTCTGCAACGCTTACCAAGTACGATCTGTTTTTTGCAGGTCAGCCTGCATCAATGGCTGATTATGAGGAGACGGCGAGACTTGCGCAAAAACTCAATGAAATCATGGGTGAAGACAAAAAGAAGAGATAACGTGATCTCGCAAGCATACTCAGGCAGGGAGAGGGGAGTTTGAGGGCATGCCCACATTAATCGCGCCTGTTTTTAATACGATGACTGACGAGCCCATAGCAATCCCTTTGGGGGCCCCTTTTATGCTTGTATCTGGAGAAGAATGGCTGTATGAGGTAACGTCCAGGTACTTGCGCAATGAAATGAACGAAAATCGCTTTTTCTTTGATAAAAAGGTAAGTCCACAAAGCTTATTCATCGTGGCTAAATATCCAGAGATGAAGGTGACAGATGATCGAGCGCTCATTGAAAGCTTTGAACATAAGCTGAACCTGGCAGCACAAGACGGCGTCTGCTCGATACCGTACGTGATGACCAGAAAAAAGCCCGTACACGGCATCACTTATTTGAAGCGATCCTTGGAAGGGGACACGCTCCACTTTTCGGGAAGGACTCAGGAAATCTTTAGGTGGTTACTTGAGCAAGATGGGCAATTTCCTGATTTGGCCTATAACCGGTATATGCTTTCTCTGGAAAAAGAAGGCTGGGAAGACCGTTTACTGGATTTATGGATCGCATTGGAGTCGTTGTTTGTCCCCGATGGAAAAAAGGGCGAAATCATGTATAAGCTTCGTCTGCGAATTGCCTATTATTTTGGGGAAAACTTGGAAGAACGGAAACGGATTTCCGATTTTATCAAGCGCTCGTATAATCACCGTTCGGAAATCGTTCATAGCGGTAAGCAGTTAGGAAATGAACTAAAAGAAGAAATAAGGCTGTTACGGAGTTTGGCCCGCGCTGCACTGATTAATATGTATATGGAGAAAATCAGCCAGCAGGAGCTGCGCAATCGGTTGGACGAATTGATATTGTCAGGGGAAAGTTATCGGCAACGGTATCAGCCCGTGTTTTTTGAAGCTATCTCTCTGTGATTCGGTCCCAATGAACAAGGAAAAAGCAGTGGCACATCTTGGTTGTGCTCACTGCTTTTTTGATGCGCTATAATACCGCCCAAGCATTAGGCAGGAACCTTCCCCGATAATACGGACAGGAGGTTTTAGTAATGGCCTCTCCTTTATGTAGCATCATGGAGCTTGAACCTCCATCCATAGCCATTGCATTGACGACACCTTTTTCCTCCAATAGATTCGCTAGGTCTGTCATGCTTGCCCCAATGGAATGACCCGGTTGGCGACCGTCGATGACCACAAACACAATGGTGCCATCTGCTTTTTGACCGATCGCTGTCCGAGGTTGAATGCCCCAACTTTGCGCAGGACGATCCGTGAACAGATTTTTCCCATTCACAATGAGCTGTGGCCGGAAGCTCATCGCATCGCGGGCACCCATGTCGATTAATTGCTGAGCCGAATAGCTTCCGGTAATCAGTTTGCCGTCGTATGTAATGGCAAGAGCGGTATCACCACCCTTTGGATTGTAGTTTTGCAAAATCCGACCATCCGAAATCACGAGTCCAAAAGCTTGCTTTCCTTTTCCATAACCATCTGGGTCATAAAAACCGCTGGCGTTTACGATGCCGAGTGCATTATGCTTTTTCGTAAATTCGTCAAGCAAGTCGCCGCGATCTTTGCGCTGTGTGGTCACAAGATGGACGCGATTCGGGTCGGATATATACATCATTTTTCCTTTGAAGTTGTAGGTCCCTTTGTTGACGCTGATTTCTTCGATCGTGATCAACTCTTGCGGTTTTTCGGGCAATGTTACTGGCTCCGGGGCAGGCTTGGTCACGGTCGGTAGTGAATTGACAATGACAGGCTGTTTGATTTCTTGCTTAAGCTTGTTCATCCGGTCTTCGGGCAAGAAGGTGTAAGGAGCCCAATAATCATGCTGGGTGGTCAGGAGGGTACCTGCTGCCCACTCACGCAGCTCTAGCCCTTTGTCGGTGGTAAAAAGGAAAATGCCTCCACCTAGTCCCAAGACGCACAGCCAAAGAAACGAGAAAAAGAGAAAACGTTTGACAAAGCGGAGAGGGCTACGGCGTTTCCGCTTCCGTGTAAGCTTTTTTTGCTTTTCCATTCGAGATAAGGTTTGCATACGATTCCCACCATTTTTTATCCGATTCCATTACATATGACGAATGGGTGGACAAAAAGTTTCGATAGAAAGAAAGAAACAGCTGTTTTTACGGGCGGGCATGAGAAGGCAGCGGAAGGGAACAATACTGGCAGGAGGTGAGGATAGTGCGCGGCTACGATAAGGAATTTCAAAGTCAGGTAGAAGAATATCAGAAAAATCCACCGGGGACCCTGAATCAGCGCACGGAAAAGGATCGTCATGACAAGATGGAAAAACGGGAAACCCGTTTGGACAGCAATAACCGATAACGATTCGCTTCGGAAAAAGGCGAGGTCCCACGCGGATTTCGCCTCTTTCATTCACAGGGAAAACATGGTAAGCTATCCCCTACGAGTGTTGTTAGAGGAGGAAATACGTGGTGACTTCGTTTGCATCATTAGAAATTGCGGAACCATTGGTAGAATTGATCAAGCAAAGAAAAATAGATAGTCCGACACCGGTACAGGCCCAAGCCATTCCTGCGATGATGGCAGGAAAGGATTTACTGGCAGAATCACCCACTGGCTCGGGCAAAACTTTGGCTTACTTGCTTCCATTATGCTCACGTCTGGACAAGGAAAACAAAGAGATTCAAGGGCTGATCCTAGCCCCTACCCATGAACTTGTGATGCAGATCTTCAGAGAAGCCGAGCAGCTGCTGGCTGCCCTGGATATGCATGCTATTGCTCTGATTGGTGGAGTAGATGCGAAGCGACAGCTGGACAAGCTGAAAACAAGACCAGCTGTCGTGGTGGCCACTCCTGGACGATTGAAGGAGCTTTTGGATCAGCGAAAAGTGAAAGTACATATGGTGAAAACGGTCGTGGTGGATGAGGCGGACCGTATGCTGGATGAAGGATTCGCTGCGCCGGTCCGGGAAATTATGAAGCGTACCATGCGGGATACACAGCGTGTCTTTTTCTCCGCGACGCTACCAGAAGCGGTCATGACGATGACGAAGCCCTTTGTGCAAGAACCAGTGCTTATTCGAGCAGAAGCGCCTGAAAGTAAGATGGGTGTTAATCATTTTGTGCTGGTAACCGAGGGTCGGAAAAAAGTGGAAACCTTGCGCAAGCTGCTTCGCTTGGTCAATGCACGTTCCTCCATCGTATTTGTCAATACCTTGGAGAAGGTGGATGACATCGTAGAGAAGCTAAAGTATCACCATTTGGATTGCCGACTATTGCATCGGGATGCAAGCAAAGAGGAGCGGGCATTAACGCTGCAAAAATTCCGCAGTGGAGAAGTCCCTGTTCTGATCGCTACGGATGTGGCAGCTCGCGGGATTGATATTCCGGGTATTGAATGTGTGGTCCACTTTGATCCAGCGACAGATGCGGATGCCTATATCCATCGGAGCGGCCGCACAGGTAGGATGGGGGCTGCAGGTCTCGTTTTTTCCATTATCACGCCGCAGGAGCGTTTTATTGTAGAGAAATTCTCCAAAAAGACCGGGATCCTCATCGAAGAAAAGGAAATGGCTTTTGGTGGGCTGGTCAATCCCGGTGAAATCGTGAGACGCCCACAGCCAAATCGCAGCGGACAAGCTCGTAATGGAAATGGAGCTGCCAAGCCAAAGGCAAAGACCAAACGCCCTAAACGTTGAAACGTGGAGAGGAATACATAAGATTGGCCGCTTCGGAACAAAGTAGAAGAAGAGTCAACTTCATCCCCACATCGACACAGGAGGGTTTCATGCGCAGAGATCGTCTAGATGAAGAAGAGCTGTTGGTCAATGGAAGTGTTGGCGGAGAATCGTTGTCCAAGCAAGAACGCCAGACCTTGAAGGGTGAAGCGAAAGAAATCACTCAGATGATGGAAAAAGCCAAGAATAAACCGATAAAAGAGTAAAAAAGTTGAGCAGTCCTCCGGGCCTATTGCCTAGTGGACTGCTCTTTTTCATTCTCCAAAAATAAGCGCGCTTCCGCGAGAAATTCTTCTATATTCGTATATGGTGTATCAAGCTGGAGCAATCGCCTGAGAATACCGCGCAATTCCACTGGAATGGACAACTCTTCTTCCCACGAGCGCTCTTCTTGATCTGGCGCTGCTTCATAAGTCGAATAAAGCAAAAACAGCAGGAAGTGACCGAGTGCGTATAAGTCACTGGCAGGCTCTACTCTACGCTTGATTTGCTTTTCCAGCGGGTAATCATCGACGGTGTCGCTTTCATAGGTAGCAGGATCTCCTAAAAAACGAGCTAATCCAAAGTCGATCAAATACGGTTCCCCTTCCCGGAGGATCACATTGGGAATCCGGACATCACGATGAATGATTCCCCGCTGATGCAGATGCAACACGATGTCAGCAATCTTCATGACGAGCTGGAGCGCTTTGTGCTGGGGATATTCACGCTGATTTTCGAAAAGTAAATCTTCTACCGTACTTCCTGTCATATAGGTCATCACTAAAAAATATTGACCATTGTGCACAAATTGTTCCTTGACCTGCGGAATACGCGGATGGGATAACGCACGAAGCACCTGTGCCTCGTAATTTTGCATGGCTGGCCCTTTTGGATGCCGACGGAGGCTCGGCTTCACTTGTTTTAGTACATATAGATCACCGGTTACTTCTTCCTTTGCGAGATAGGCAATTCCGTAGCTGCCCAATCCGAGGACCGATGTGATTCGATAGGAACCGAGCTGTGTCCCAACCTTCAAAGGCCGATCTGTCCATACCCGCTGAAACCATGCTTTCCATTTTTGCCAGAGCAACTGGCTTCACTCCTGTCTGTAGGCAGCTTTTTTGAACCATAAACATTATAGCAGGATACGGCTTCCTCTGATATAATCAGAAGGTTCAATCTGGACGAGGAGTAGAGAAGAAATGAAGTTTTCCGTGGATTGGCTAGTCTTTTATGTAATGGAACCGGATCAGGGAGAGCAGGGCGCGAAGCAGATTCGCTTGACCAAGGCTCTTTCCCATGAAGAATATCATAATAGTGAATTAAAAGTATTTTTGGACAGTGAGTTTGCCAAAATAGCCAAGCGAAAGGTCGAGGCAAATCCGAAGTCTGAAGGAAGTCCGACCAAGCTTGGCCAATTTGTCGTAGCCGAAGGGCATGGCGTAGAAACCAATCCAAACTACGTTCTCTTGCACAAATTGTTGGCTGCAGAGGAGAAAAACAAGGCAAAAGAGGTTGGCCAGGAGATTCTCCAAATGTATCTTCGTACCGCGCAGGTGCGCAGCGGGGTATTGATCCTTGTGAAAGCTAAGCTGGAGCGCTTTGATGATCATTTCCTCTTCTTGCTAAAATGCGACTTTGAGCAAAAAACGGCCGTCATTACCGATGAACGTACGTTGATTTCCAACGTGCAAATGGCTATTAATGCGAAAAATATGAAGGCGATTCTATATCCCCACTTGATTGAGCCGGGGATGGTGGATTGGTACCAAGTAAAGATTCATCAATTTTCGCACGCTCGCTATTTTGAGGAATTTCTCAAATTTATTGAGTATCCGCAAACGGTCACAGACATTGTCTCGCAAGAAGTGGTATCCCTCGCCAGACAGCATATTGAAATGATGTACCCCGAGCCGGAGCATGTGGAAGAGCGGATGCGGGAGGAAGAAGCGATTGAATTGATGGCGGCTAGTCCCAAACGTGAGCTGGCAGAGCGCTGGGAGCATGAGACTGTCATGGAGGCCATGCATATTATCACCGACAGGCAGCCCGAAGTCGAAATGAGATTCAAACTGGATTACATGCAAGTCAAAGCGCTGCTGGCGGATTACGGCACCAAGGTGCACATCGCCCGTGCGAATGATCGTTACTTGATCTTGTTGGAAGGGGAGAGCCTGCAATTTGAGAAGGGGATTTCTCCGATTGAATTCCTAAAGCCAAGATCCCTGAAAGAGATTGTGCAGGAGATCGAGCGGCGGAGTATGGATGTGCCTCAATCGAATAATAATGAAGATGATTTACCGCCTTGGTAGGAGGAAGAAAGAGTCATGGGGGTGAGAATGTATGGGAACAAATGAGCCAAACCGGATAAGAGAATCCTTAAAGCGTCGGGCATGGGAAATGCTGAGCCGTGAGTTGCCTTCGGGTTGGGAGTGCACGATGGAAGGGGAAGGTTTGGTCCTCAGCCGCAAAGAAGGGGAGCGGGATATCCGCAAACACATCACGCTTGAAGCCTTATACGCACGTGTGGAGCAATATCCGGAGCAGAGAAAAGAAGCACTAAATACCGTAGTACAACGGATATTGGCAAGTGTCCATGGATACATGGCCGATCGTAAATTGAAGGGGAAGGAATCCGCCATTTATCCGGTGCTGCGGCACCATTCCTTTATCCGTCATGCGGGCGAAGAGTCCACGTATGTTTCTCGACCGCATACATCGGAAACCGTGATTGTCTACGCACTGGATCTGCAGCATGGATACACGATCATTGAGATGTCCATGATAGAGGAAGCAGGTTGGAATGCAGAACAGCTGCATGCCTATGCCATGGAAAATTTACGTAAGCTGGAGATTCCCGTTCGCACTCAGCAGGTCGGGGAGCATTTCATTCATTTTATAAACCCGGCTGATGGTTACGCTGCGAGTCGGGTATTGCTCGATCATTTACTTACTCAATACGAAGCTGAAAAACGCGGGCGGATGCTTGGGGTTGGGATTCCTCATCAAGATGTGCTGATTTTGGCCGATCTGGCAGATGATCAAGGGGCACAGCTATTAGCGCGGCTTACCTATGATTTTGCCAGCAAGGGCCCTGTACCGATTACACCGATACCGTTTCTCTACGAAAACGGAGAGTTGGTCTCTTATCTCGTGATTCACAATGAGACCGGAAAGGAGCAAGGATAATGCTAACCAAGCCGGAAAAAGAGCTGTTGGAAGATCTGATGGACGAGCTCTATGAGGATTTTGAGACGTATCAAAAAACATTGAAGCCAGGAGAGCAGATGAATGTCACGTATGAGCTTTTCCTGAGCATTGTGAAAAAGCTTGGATTGCGCGAACCGAAACAAATTGCCCCGCGACAAGCTTCATCATTCGGTAAGCCCCAGGCCAAAGAACAGGGAAAGCCAGGTCCAATGAATATGAAACCTAGCATGAAGACAAAACCACATGCTGCTTCGAAACGTCCACCTTCCAAATAATCGATTGCATCGAATTGCGGGCTGCCTGACGGTTTTCACCATATCCTGATCGCTGCCCGCAGTAGAGCAATTGCTCGCACAACTTTCATTCAAACAAAAAAAGCTTCTATAATATACAGAAGCTTTTATCCGATCATCTCCAAAACCATCAAGGTTGTCAAAAGTCTTTCTTTGGCTTCTTCCCACGTCTTTCCAACCTTTACAATGCGCTCTGATTGATATTCAGTCTCGGCAATATACACTCCATTACGTTCGTAAATTTCCATGATCAACCTTCCTTCCCGTTGTTACCTTTCACACATTGTATGCGATTGATCACAATATGATGCATACAAAAAACGCATGAATGGAGGGAAGGCTGTGATCAACTCTAGGAAATGCGCTGCAGAAATAATGACAAGATCCCAGCGGCAATAAGCGGTCCAACCGGTACACCCCGTAAAAAGGTCACGCCAATAATCGTCCCTACGAGCAATCCTGTCACAATCAGCGGATTTGCGGTCAACAAATGGGCTCCACGTCCCCCCAGATAAGCGACAAAGATACCCACTGCAATGGCCACGAGTGCCTTCCAATCGGTGAAGGATTTTCCGATCATATCCGGGGTAATTTTCCCGCTGGCGACGGGGGCGAGGACGCCAATCGTCAGGATAATGATGCCGATTTGTAGTCCGTATCGTTCCAGATAGACAAATGACTTGTCAAAATGAATGAGACGAAGCAACAGCAAAACCGCGACAGAGATGGAAATGGACGAATTGTTGCCGATGATCCCGAGTGTGAGAAACAACAGCAAGATCAGGTTTGTTATGTCCATTACTCTTCCAGCATCCCTACTGGATAGCCAACCTGTTCGTCACTTGCGGGAAAGCGTCCCCATGCAAACACACCATTAAAATAGTCAATGGTGAACGGCTGGTCGAAGCCATGTACGCGATAGGTTTTCCCGATAAAAAATGGCTCCGTTCCGATGAAGTAAGATTTGGCCATGAAAAATTTCTGTTCCAGGATTTGATATTGGGTATGATTGCTGCTTTGCTTGCTTTCTTCCATAAGCTTCCGCAGACGTTCCATTTCTTCCTGAAGCTCAGCTAAAGTCATTTGACTAAATAAACGCATATTGGTATATCCCTCCTTGTGCACATCCTATTGTATCAGGAAAAAGGGTTTAGTGCGATTGATCGCGAAACGAACAAGGAATGGAAAAATAGGAGGGAAAAGGATGCCGAATCGATTTGATCTGCATGGGAAAACCGCGATCGTAACGGGAGCGGGCAGAGGAATTGGGAAAGCACTCGCGCTGGGATTGGCGGAAGCGGGAGCGAATATTGCTGCAGTGGCACGGACTGCGGCTGATGTGGAACAGACCGTAGCGGAAGCAAGAGAAATAGGAGTACGCGCTTGTACGATACTGGCTAATTTGACTGAGACGGGAGCTGCTGATGCAATCGTCCAAGAAACGGTGGAACAGCTTGGTGGGCTTCATATATTGGTCAACAACGCCGGTATGAACATTCGGAGCAAAGCGCTGGATGTGACCGAAGAGGAGTGGGATCGGGTCGTTGATCTCGACTTAAAAGCGACTTTCTTTATGACGCAAGCGGCTGGACGCTATATGGTTGAGCAACGTTATGGAAGAGTGGTCAATATCGCGTCCGTCGGCGGGCTGGTAGCGCTGCGCACTGGTGTAGCTTATGGTGCAAGCAAAGCTGGAGTGATTCATATGACACGTGTCTTGTCATTGGAATGGAGCCGACATGGTGTATGCATTAATACCATTGCTCCCTGGTATTTCCGGACACCATTGACAGAAAAGTTGCTGGAAGATCCCCAATACGTTGCGGAGATTTTAGCTCAGACGCCGATGGGAAGGATTGGCGAGCTGGAAGACTTGATCGGGCCGACTGTCTTTTTGGCCTCAGATGCTGCCGCATACATAACAGGCCAGACCATTGCGGTTGATGGCGGGATGTCGATTTACGGTTTTTAGCCTTCGAATAACTTGGCTGAGCTAGGGTAAAAAAAAGAGACCTTTCCTTTTCAGGAAGGTCCAAGTATTGGGGGCGTTCTGAGAAGGTAGATGCTCCGAATGACTAATGCTTCCGCTCTCACCCGAAAGTACCAGTCCCTGCTTTTCAAGCACGGTAGGCATACTTACATCGATTGACCTAAGCATGCTTACCGCCTCGAAGAATCAGCAGAGGAACATCTGCTTCTCAAAACGTTGAAATGTGCTTACAGGTATTATCCTAACAAGGAAATGTGAAATGGGAATAAAATAAAAATAAAGTTCAATCAAACAATATTTATTTTCCTTAATCAATTATTTGGCGAATATATGATTGCCGATGACGACTGCCTGTGGTCGTGACCATATCCAGCTGGAGGTTGCCAGCTCGGGATTGAAAAAATAGAGCGCGCCATTCGTCGGATCATTCCCATGTAAAGCCTCCATTACGGCTTTTTTTGTTTCAGCGTCGGTTTTTTTTGGCAGCTTTCCGTTTTTCACAACAGCAAAGGAGCGTGGCTGCAGAATAACTTCCCGTATCGAATGCGGAAAGTCGGGAGAGTGAAGACGATTGAGCACGACAGCAGCAATTGCCACTTTGCCCTCATATGGCTCACCATTTCCTTCTGCATAAACCAGTCGGGCAAGCATGTCCAGCTCTTCAGCGGAGACACGATGGTTCTCCAGGGCACTGATCGTCTTCGGATCCCATTTCCCTGTTGGGACAAGGCCGTTCAAACGTTGAAATGCGAGGATCGCAGCAATCGTTTCGGAATTTGCTACACCATCAATTTGTCCCGAGTAAAGCCCCAAAACATACAATTGCTGTTGGAGCTCCCAGACATCGACCCCTTGGCTGCCTTGTTTCAACATTTTCGGCGCCATGGCTGAGGTGGGCGTGATCAGGAACAAGAAAGAGATAATGGCAAATACGGTTATATGAATCGCTCGCAAGCGAGTAAGTTTATAATAAAACATAAAATCAATCCTCCTTTTCGCATCGCAATGATCGGATAAACGCTGCGATCGGGTCAGGTGCAAGTCTAACGTGTCTGCTGTCAAAACACAACCGGGAATGACTTCCAACCAGCAAAAAACACAGCCGTCTCAAGCGGCTGTGTTTCTTGTTATCCTTGCTTATTTTTCTTCAATCGTAATGGTTTTAATGGTCACTGGTGTTTGAGGATCACTTTGTTCTCCTGAGGCTGGATTCGCTTTGACTGGCACAGAAGCGATTTTTTGCACGACATCCATTCCTTTGGTCACTTTACCAAAGATCGTGTAGTTCGGGGAATGGTCAAGACCAGCAACATCTGGACCGGAACCGATGAAGAACTGGCTTCCATTTGTATTTGGTCCGGCATTGGCCATTGCAACTACACCTGGTTCGTATTTGTGGCCGTTGTTCAGCTCGTCTTCAAATGTATAGCCGGGTCCGCCAGTACCATTGCCGAGCGGATCTCCTGTCTGGATCATGAACGTTTTGATAATACGATGGAACTTCACCCCATCATAAAACTTGTCCTTCGCCAAAAACACGAAGTTGTTCACTGCTTTTGGGGCATCCTTGGCATACAGCTGAATCGTGATATCGCCCATCGATGTTTGCAAGACGGCTGTGTACTGCTTTTTCGGATCGATTTGCATCGCAGGCGCTTTGTCATATTTCTTTTCACCAGTCGGAGCTGGAGGCTGTGCCGGTTTCGTTGTCTCTTCTGCCGGTTTTTCTGCCGTTGGCGGGGGAGTTTGCGTACCCGCTTGATCATCAGTGCCGCATCCGGCGACGAGCAGCACAGCAAAAAGGCTGGCTACAATCGTGCTAACTATTCGTTTCATACATACCTTCCTTTCCCTATCTGGGGTGGTTGCACGTCAGGATTATAGCATAGATCGGACTAGCATTTCCAACCGGACCCATGACCTGTTTTTTCGGTCTATAAGTCCTACTTAGATCATTTACATGCAAAGAATCCCACATCTGGGCCAAGATTCATCTGTACTATGGTATAATAGAGAAAAGCAAACAGGAGTGGAGAGAAATGGCCGAACGCTTCGAGACAAAGACCGTACACATCAGTCATGCACCCATTGCAGATGTAAGCAAGGCAACCCCGATTTATCAGACCTCGGTGTTTGCTTTTCCTGGTCTGGAAGAAGTAGAACAGTACTATTCAGGTGAACGCAATTATTTATATACCCGAAACGGAAACCCCAATCAAGTTGAACTCGCCGACGCTGTAGCTGCCTTAGAAGAGGCGGAGCTGGGTGTTAGTGCTGCGTCAGGTATGGGTGCGATCATGGCAGGGCTTTTAGCTGTACTGAAGCCGGGTGACCATATTTTGGCGTCGCATGAAATTTACGGCGGAACGTATGCGCTGTTAAGCAAAGAGCTGTCACGGTTCCAGATTGAAATGACACTGATTGACCTTACAAAAGAAAAAAATCTGGCCGATTCTCTACGTTCAACGACGAAAATGCTCTTTCTGGAGACCATCACCAATCCTTTGTTAACGGTAGTGGACATGCCTTTCTGGATGCAAGAAGCCAAGCGCCATGGGTTAATCGTGATGGTGGACAACACCTTTGCGACACCTTATCTAGTCCGACCCATTGCCTATGGTGCTGACCTTGTTGTGCACAGCGCAACCAAATATATAGGCGGGCATAGCGATGCTACGGCTGGCGTGCTGGTGGGACGCAAGGATTTGGTTGAACGGGCAAAAGAGATTGTCGTCAATTTCGGGGCATCCTTAAGCCCATTTGAAGCGTGGCTGACATCTCGGGGCTTGAAAACGATGGCGCTAAGAATGGAACGTCAATGCGACAATGCCAAGCAAGTTGCTGCCTTTTTGCACAGTCACCCTGCCGTGGCGAAGACCTATTACCCTACTGAAAAGGAGACAGGCTTTTTCCATCGAGCAAAGCAAGGAGCGATGGTCTCCTTTGCTCTTGCCGACGAATCCCTCATCTATAAGTTTTACCGTGCGCTGGAATGGATTAGTTTCGCTCCGTCGCTTGCCGGAGTCGAAACAACTGTCTCTCATCCAGTAACCACCTCGCATCGGGCGTTAAGCGAGGAGCAGCGGCAGGCAACGGGGATTACCAAAGGGCTGGTTCGTCTTTCCGTTGGGATTGAGGCACATGAAGATATCATTGCCGAGCTGAAGCAAGCGCTCGATCAAGCATAAACACCGTTGCATGTTAACTGGCCCACTTGGTGCAAGAATACTGGCGCCGCGTGGGTTCTTTCCTTTTTATCAGTAAAATAGTGACCCTACATGCCTCAGATACGTCACACTTAGAGAGTAACCGCAGTGGGCTTGGGAGGAAGAGTGATGGGGATGGCAATCAAACGAGGGATGCACGAGGAAGTGAATACTCTGCCTGAAAAGAAAGAGTATTACGAGTCGCGTTCCTTTACCGAGCTCTATGATGAATATTTTGATCGAGTGAATCGGTATTTGCGATATCGTGTACATAATTCATGGGATGCAGATGATTTAACCACAACTGTATTTTTGAAAGCATTGGAAAAATTTGATCAGTACAGCAGAACGAATCCGTTTGCCTCCTGGATATTTCGAATTGCCCATAATGCTTTTGTCGATTTCGTCCGAAAAAATCGGGAAATTCCAGTAGAACATGATGATTTTTTGGCAGATGAAACAGATGAAACTTGGCAGCCGGAGCAACAAGTGTTAACGAATGAAGAAATCGCTTTATTGCGGGACCGGTTGGAGCTTCTCACACAAGACCAACGAGATGTTTTGACACTGCGTTATTTTGGTGATTTGAAAATTCATCAGGTTGCCGAAGTGTTAGGCAAAACCGAATCGAGTGTCAAAATGATCTCCTACCGTGCCTTGCAGCAGTTGAAAAAGTTGTATGAAGGAGGGGACCGCGGTGAAAGACGATAAACATATGCACGATGAGATGCATGACACAACCATTTCAGAACTGCTTCAGCACCTTACACAGTTGCGGCAAAAGGTCCCGGTCAACTATCAACTGAAGGCGAATTTGAAAGCGCAGCTGTTGGAACGGATGCGAGAAATGGACCGCTTGCAAATGGGGGGACATGTGGTCAAAAACGTGCCGTGGTGGCGCAAAAAGCGTTGGATGACAAGTTGTGCGGTTGTCATAGCCCTATCGTCCTCCCTATTATTCTGGTGCCGTCATTTTGTGATCTCTCAAGAAGAGGTGCTCAATTGGCTGCCACCGATTAAAGCGGTAGAACAAATTGCATTGGCACCGAATGGAGAGCAAATTGCTTATGTAGCGGATGGGGCAAGACTGTTTCTGCAATCCTTACAGGATGAAGAGGAGATCACGCGTTTTCAGCTACCGGCAACAAAAGGAGACTACCAAGCGGTTTCTTGGGCAAATCGGATGGATCGGCTCGCGGTGGTGGAAGAGAGCGGGGATTTCACGAGGATCTGGCTGATCAATGCTTCAGAAGAGGGCAGTCAGCAAGCAAGCAGCCGCCTGCTGATCGAGGAGCCTGGCACCAAGTTGAGCACACCGGACTGGTCACCAGATAACCGTATGATTGCCTATACGCGAACAAAAGGAAATCGTGAAGAGATCTGGGTGAATAGCACGGTCTCTCTTGAAAAAAGAAAGGTGGCGGACGGGAGTCAACCTGCTTGGTCACCAAACGGAGCTGCACTTGCTTTTGTACAAGGTGGAGTGGTGTCTGTCATTGATCTGTCTACCGGACGCGTGCAGACTGTGGGAGAAGGAAAATGGCCGGATTGGCTTTCGGATGAAAGACTCGTCTTTACCACGTCCAATGGCAATCTGGCAGAAGCTCGCTTGAATGAGAAGCCTGTCCTAATCGTCAACTTACCGATCCCATCGGTGGTTCAAGATAAAATTGTGCGTACAAATTGGTCCAATAACCAGGAAGATGTGTTGATTGCTTACCAATCCGTACAATCCCTTGCCTTTTCTGTGGCAAAACGGCGTTGACAATAAAGGAGAACAGGACAGATATGGATCGAATGAAAAAATGGGTGGCTATCCTGGTCGTTTTGATGTTGCTCTTGCCTCTCCTGCCGACGAAGGCGGAGGAACAATATGATCTTACCGTTGATTTGCCATTAGGCGGCATCTTTACCTTTAATCAGTGGACACGCTTAAACGTTACGGTGCATAACTACAGCTCGGAAGCTTTCCAGGGGCTTGTTGTATTTCATCAGGTTCAAAATGTTGAGGGAAGGGAGACCATGTATCGTAAGGCTGTGACGATCACAGCTGGTGCATCCCAATTGGTTCCGATTGATTTGCCTGCCGAGTACTTGTTAAACGGTCCGGTCGAAGTGCGGCTGATGAAGGGAGATTTGCTTGTAGCGAAAGAAAAATTGAGCTCCTTCAATCCAAAAGGGGAACGCACGGTGGGAGTCATAGGAGACAATAACAATGCGTTTCACTTTCTGGCGATCGGCAGTGACCAGCGTAACCATCAATGGGTGCCATTTACTGTACAGCATATGGAGCCGGAGATGCTACCGAATGAATCATGGATTCTGAAAAACCTGGATGTACTGGCTTTCGCTGGTAGTAGCAACGTAAAAATCTCAGCGGGGCAGATCCAAGCAATAAAAGAATGGTTGAATCGCGGAGGAGTGCTGATCCTCTCAGGCGATAGCCGGCCTGGTTCCATCCTTGCTCAGTTTCAAGATGTGTTCCCTGTTCCATCAGGGCAAAGCGGCTTACGTACGGATATGACAGAATTCGACCATTTGACGGGAGGGGAGACCCCTCCATTAAAAGCAATTTCGGTGTACAACCGCAATTATCCATATTTTACCACAAAACAAATCGGAGCAGGAGTGCTAATTTTTGTAAATTTTGATGTGACGGCAGAACCGTTGGCTTCATGGCAGCATAATCGTCAACTGTGGCAAAAAGTACTCATGCAAAGCAACGCGTTGGACAGCATTGAAAGAAAGAATGAACTGACTCCGGTTGATCGTTCCTTGCTATCTGTAAGCAAGTATATTCCCGAAGTGAAAATGCCCAAGGCAACGTGGAACATCGCCATCTTCATGGTTTACGTTCTGATGATCGCACCTGTTCTTTATTGGATATTAAAACGAAAGGACCGACACATATGGGCATGGGGGATTATCCCTGTGGCTGCGGTGGTTCTATCACTATCTGTGTATTTAATCGGGCGTACGCTGATTGTTCAAACCAATTCCAGTTTTCACGTTTCCAAGCTGCTGCTCTTGAATTCTGATATGGCGGAGGTGCAAACGGCGACTTCCATTCTTTCCGTATCGGGCGGCGACTATGATTTGCGATTGAAAAAAGGGATGTTGACAGTTCCAGCCAATCAAACTGGTCGAAGTCTTGGAGAAGAAGGTGCGGTGATTGCAACAGACGCGAATGGTTCGTCCACCCTTTCTTTTCGCAATGTTCCTTACTTATCGGAAAAACAAATCATTTCATCAGGCATACGCACAGACATCGGATCATTTGAGTCGCATTTGTCCGTCATGAATGGGAAAATTACCGGGACAATTGTGAACCGCACGACTTTTGCGCTGGAGAATCTCTATTTGGATCTGGGCATGCAACGGATTTCACTCGGGGCAATGAAACCGGGAGAAAAGAAACAGGTGGAAGCAAAAGTGGAAGAGTATTATATTGCCGAGCAAATGGAAGGCACGTTATCGACCGAAAAGGCGCAAACAAGAGAAGAGCACATTGAACAGCTTAAGAATTCGACAAGCTTTGTTGGATCCAATCAAGTGCGCCTGGTGGGTATTTCTTCACAACCGCTTCACTCGGTAGACGTGCTGTTTGAAGGAAAAAACCATTATTGGAATGTGCTCACGCAAAAGATTCGTTTGCAGGAAAATCAGATGGGCACGCTCATTTACCCCTATGGCACGAATAATGTGTTTCTCATGGATCAAAAGGGGAATGTAGAATCGAATACGCCTAACATGTATGACATTATCAAAGGCGAGGCTACGTTTGCGCTGTCACTCAATCAGGCCAACATTAACGTCACGCGGGTAGAAATTCCGCTTGACCAGAGTCCATACCGCCCCTTTAAAAAGGAGATCTACCACAGCAAAAGCGGGACATGGAAACCATTGGGACGGGAAGAACGCGTGCAGTTGACTACAGAGCTCGATGAGTATCTGAATGAAGAAGGCCGCATCCTGATCCGTTTCAGCAATCCAACCGATCAGCGTCTAACCTTGCCGCAACCTTACTTTCAGGTGGAAGGAGTGGAGCAGTCGTCATGATCTTAACCCAGCAGCTCACCAAGCGTTATGGCAAACTGGAGGCTTTGCATGAACTCAACCTGAATATCGAGAAAGGCAAGGTCTTTGGATTCATTGGACCCAATGGTGCGGGCAAGTCGACCACCATGCTGATCCTGTCCACCTTGCTTGCACCAACAAGCGGGCGGGCCTATGTGGCCGGATATGATGTCTGCAAGGAGCCAAAGGAAGTACGGCAAGCGTTAGGCTATATGCCCGACTTTTTTGGTGTTTACGATAATTTGAAAGCAACGGAATACCTCGAATTTTATGCGGCAGCTTACCATATTCCAGTGGAAAAAAGGAAGTCTTTGATCGCGGATCTGTTGGAGCTGGTGAATCTCTCCAACAAGGCGGATGCTTATGTAGATGCGTTATCCCGCGGGATGAAGCAGCGTCTGGGACTGGCTCGCTGTCTTGTCCACAGCCCAGAGGTGTTGATCCTGGATGAGCCTGCCTCGGGATTGGATCCGCGAGCGAGAATCGAAATGCGAGAGATTCTGAAAGAGCTGCGCAAAATGGGAAAAACGATTCTGATTAGCTCTCATATTCTCCCAGAGCTTGCCGAGCTATGTGATGAAATTGGCGTCATCGAAAAAGGGCGATTGATCGCTTGCGGGGCGGTGGAGGATGTCAGCGTTGGAACCAGAGGAATCTCCGTCATGGAAGTGAAAGTCCTCGAAATGCACGAGCAAGCCCTGCATCTTTTGGAAGCTTTTCCTTATGTTCGCAGACTCGATGATAAAGCCAGCCATTTCCGTTTCCAATTTACGGGAACAGAAGCAGACAAAGTGGCATTGTTGCAACAACTGATCGCGGCAGGTATTCCAGTTGTACAATTTGGTGAATCCAAAGAAAATCTGGAAGACGTCTTTCTGGCGATTACGGAAGGGGTGGGAAGTTAAATGAATGATTTCTTTTCCAATCCGTTAATCGTGAAGGAAATGCGCGAACGCTTTCGTTCCAAGCGGAGCTTTTGGATACTCGGCACCTATCTGTTTGTGATGGGGGCCATTCTGCTTGGTTTTCTGTTCATTACGGAAATGAATACGTATTTGACACCGGGTGAAAACCGGGATATGTTTCTGATGATTGCGGTTATTCAATACGCGATGATCTGTTTTATCGCGCCTGCTTTGTCGGCGGGGGCCATCAGCGGAGAAAGAGAGCGGCAGACGCTTCATGTGTTGTTGACTACCCATTTATCCCCGGGACGTATCATCATCAGCAAGCTGATCACTTCACTCGCTTTCATTTTTTTAATGGTCGTCGCCACCTTGCCTTTATACAGCTTTGTCTTTCTGTATGGAGGAATCTCACCGCAACAGCTCTCGTTGTTTGTCCTGTTTTTGGCGATAAATATCATCTTTTTTGGCGCATTGGGCATTTTTTGCTCCACCTGGATCAAGCGGACCGGGGTGAGCACGATCACTGCCTATGGACTGGCGTTTTTCTTTGTGGTAGGTACGGGGCTGTTGTGTTTGTTTATCGGGTTGCTGCTTTCCGAGCTATATCCGGACAAATATATCGGTGACGAGGTATTTAATCAGCTTGGTATGCAATTTTTAGCCTCTTCCAATCCGGTATATGTCATGTTCAGTATATTGGGAGAATCGATTGGTCCAACGATTGAGCCTGTTGTCACACCATGGTTGTTATTTATCGTGCTCTACACGATCCTTACTGTTGTGCTGATCATTTGGAGCACATACTTGCTTCATCCCGTACGGAAGAGGTATTGGGGTTGGAAGAAGTAGGTGGATTCGTGTAGAATGGAGGAGATTGGCAACGACAGGGGGTTAATTCAATGGCAGACCAAGACAAGCAAGAGGTTCAAGTACTGGACTTTGAAGAATTGTTGGTATTTATTGAAAAACGATTGGAATCCGCAGGCATGAAGGCGGGCCGCGACGTAATCGTGACGATTTTGCAAGCAGAAGAGGCCTTTCTGATGGAAAAAGGCGTGCTTGTCGAGATCGAGGAATAAAACAAGAAGAAGCGACTCTGAAAAATGAGTTGCTTCTTTTTTGTTGCCGATCTCTTTTACCCTTCAATTGGTTGCATGCACTCCGGTAAAGTGTTGCATGTTAACAAGTGGAGGGATGTAGAGATGGACAACCAGCAACAGTTTGAAGAAATATATGCCCAATACAAAGCGGCTGCCTCTGAACAGGCCTATCGGGAAGCTGAACAAGGAAACACAACCGCGGGAAAAGAGCAAATCGTCGCTGTGCGGAAAAATGACCAGGGGGACCTGATTGCCTTCCAGACCAATACAGGAAGGCAGCTTGACTATGTGACGGCATTGCAAGAGGCCAAGGCGGGAAAGCTTGCACATGTTGACGTATTTCATAAGTACGGACGAGACATCCTGCGAAGCGAACCAGACGGGATCAAGGAAAACAATCTTGATCAGCTTCCTAGCTTTTAACGAATTCTTTTTTTGCTTCTTTCGGGAAAAAAAAGTAAGATGGTAAAGAAAGCAAGAAAACATTTAGAGAGTGAAGGACGTGTCGACGAATGACGAATGAAGCGGAAAACAAAGATCTGGCCATTGGCGATCTGATTACGCTTGATGACGAAAATGGCGAGGAACTTGGTGATTTCGAAGTCATCGCACTGTTTGATGTAAACCAAAAGCAATATGTGGCCCTCACAGCTGCTCTTGATGAAGAAGAAGCTGATGATGATACAGAAGAAGAGATCGATATCTTCGTATTTAGCTTGGATGGCGGAGAGCTTGTACCTTTGGAAGAATCTGAAGAAGAAGCCGCTTATGCAAAGCTGGACGAGATCCTCGAGGATATTGAATTGGTTGAACCTGAGCACAAATAAGCTGCTGTTCACCTTGAGCTGTTGACAGAGATGTCAGCAGCTTTTTTCTTTTTTGGGGAAACAATCCTCAAACGATTACATTGGCTGAATTGGTTGAAGCCCACTGTCCTATTCATTATAGAACGAATGTTCGCAGTTGTCTATAAGAAAGTTAACTTGACATATGAAAAAGAAACACCCTATCCATAGCAGGATAGAGTGTGGATGGGACAAAAAAAGTTAATCATTCATTTTAATAATATTGTCCTTCAGATCGCGAACAACCAGTAGGCAGGTATAATCGCTTTCCTGAAGCTCACGGACTAGCGCGGAGCATTCATCTTTGGTCAGGCCGAGATGTTCCAATTTCGTGCGAAGCTCTTCCCCGCCGTTATCAAAGAAATGGGCTTTACTGTCGATATGGCCGACCGCGCTCTCAAAATGGGTGCTGTATTTGTAATAATTATCCCGTTGATTTGAGTGGTTTTTATCTGGATTCCACTTGAGCACCCATATATCGTCTTTGTGGTAACCGGAGGAGTTAAGCGCTTGGATGTCAGATACGAGCTCCTGGTCATAACGATGAAATTTCACAAATGGTTTGGTTGCACTAATCAAGGTAGATCCCCCTTTGCCAATCATGAGTGAGGTTTCCTCCATAGCTTGCCCTATTGCAGCGCGTTTAGCCTGTTCACTTTGACTATTCTTCGGAACGAGTGCTAAACTTATGAACGAGCATTTTCGGGCAGGATGTTTATTTCTTCCCGTCAAATGGTATACAATAGCGATTAAGTGTTCGCCTATAAGCAATCGCAACGGAACATAGAGGGGAGAACGGAATGAAAGAACAGGAGACGCTCACCTATACGGAAGAGGATATTCAGGTTCTCGAGGGCTTAATCGCCGTTCGCAAGCGACCTGGGATGTATATTGGTTCGACGGGCAGTCGGGGTTTGCACCATCTGCTGTGGGAAATCGTCGATAATGCGAAAGACGAAGCGTTGGCCGGCTATAATGACCGGATCATTGTGACTTTAGAAAAAGACGGAAGCGTTCGGGTTGAGGACTATGGCCGCGGTATTCCAACAGGGATGCATAAAAGCGGGCGCCCTGTTCCCGAAGTCATCTTTACAACGCTGCATGCCGGAGGAAAATTTGGCGGCGGTGGATATAAAAAGAGCGGAGGACTTCACGGTGTGGGGTCCAGCGTGGTTGTCGCGCTATCCAAATGGCTTGAAGTCGAAATTCATCGTAATGGGGAAATACATAAGCAGCGTTTTGAATATGTGATAGATGAAAATGGAAACGAATACGTGGGGAAACCGGTGACCGACCTGATTGTGGTGGGAACGACCAAACGGACGGGGACGACGGTGACTTTCCTGCCGGATGAAGAGATTTTTACTACAACTCGTTTTGACTATGAGCAAATTCGCGACCGTTTTCGTGAGACTGCGTTTCTGTTGAAAAAGCTGCGCATGGTGCTGATCGACAAGCGTGGACCGGAAACCAGGCGAGAGGAATTTTTCTTTGAAGATGGCTTAAAGTCCTACGTAGATTACCTAAATGAAGGGAAGCAGACGCTTCATCCTGTCGTCTATTTTGACGGTGAAAAGGATGATGTCTATGTGGAGCTGGCCTTCCAATATAATGATGGGTACACCGAAACGCTGGTGTCTTACGTGAACTCCATCCCGACGACAGACGGCGGGACACATGTAACCGGGTTCCGCAATGCCACAACCCGTGTATTCAATGAATTCGCCCGCAAAAAAGGATTCCTGAAAGAAAAGGATTCCAATTTGACTGGAAATGACCTGCGTGAAGGATTCTTAGGCGTTCTGTCGTTGCAAATGGCGGATGTTCAATTTGAATCGCAAACCAAGGACAAGCTGGGCAATGAAGAAGCGCGTGCCATCGTGGAGCAAGTCATCGCCGAAAAACTGGGGTATTTCCTCGAAGAAAACCCTGAGAGCGCCAAGCTGTTAATCGAAAAAGCGGTGCGCTCGGCGGAAATTCGGGAAGAACTGCGCAAACAACGGGAAGCATTACGTGGCGATAAAAAAGGGAAAAACGCCAAGAAAAAGCGCTCCATATCGGAAAAATTCACGCCACCACAGTATAAAGACAAGACGCGCAATGAGCTCTTCCTGGTGGAGGGTGACTCTGCAGGTGGGTCTGCCAAGCAAGCCCGCAATTCGGAGTTTCAAGCAATCTTCGGTTTGCGTGGTAAGCCATTGAACACGGAAAAAGCGAAGCTGTCTGACGTATTGGCCAATGAAGAGTTCCGTACGATCCTGGAAGTGCTGGAGACCGACATCGGGGAAGACTTCATGATCGAAAATTGTTCCTTTGACAAGATTATCATCATGTCCGATGCGGATGTGGATGGTTCTCATATTCAGACCTTGCTGTTAACGTTTTTCTTCCGTTACATGCAGCCATTGATCGCTGCAGGAAAGCTATATATTGCGCAACCGCCTTTGTATCAGGTCAAAAAAGAAGGAAAAGGCAAACAACAGGATCCCATCTATTGCTGGAATGACTATGAACTGGAGCAAGCTCTGAAAAAACTGGGCCGAGGCGCAGAGGTGCAGCGCTACAAAGGGTTAGGAGAAATGAATCCGGATCAGTTGTGGGACACCACCATGAATCCGGAAACACGTAAATTGATTAAAGTCTCGCTCGAAGATCTCGCCCATTCCGAAAAGCTCGTCACGGTCTTGATGGGAGACAAGGTGCCTCCTCGACGTGAATGGATTGAGAGTCATGTTACCTTCGAAGTGGGAGAGGATGAATAACCATGTTGTCCAATCAGATTATTGAACAGAGCTTCTCCGAGATTATGGGGAAGCGCTTTGGGGACTATGCGAACCTCGTGATTTTGTCCCGGGCGATCCCAGATGCCCGAGATGGCTTGAAGCCAGTACAGCGCCGTATTTTGTACGCGATGTACCAAGAGGGAAATACAAACGATAAACCATACCGGAAATCGGCAAAAACGGTCGGATACGTGATGGGTACCTATCACCCGCACGGCGATACGGCGATTTATGAAACCATGGTGCGGATGGCGCAATGGTGGAAAATGCGCCAGGTATTGATTCAAGGACATGGAAACTTCGGAAGCTTGGATGCCGATCCGCCGGCAGCGATGCGTTACACGGAATCCCGCCTTTCCGCACTCGCCAACGAGATGCTGCGCGATATTGAAAAAGATACCGTGATTTTTATCCCGAACTACGACAACTCGGAGCAACAACCAGCTGTGTTGCCTTCGCGTTTTCCCAATCTTTTGGTGAATGGTGCATCGGGGATTGCCGTTGGTTTTGCGACGGACATTCCGACGCATAATTTGGGCGAGGTCATCGATGCGACGATCGCACAAATGAAAAATCCGGACATTACCCTGGATGAGCTGATGACCTATGTGCAAGGTCCTGATTTTCCAACGGGAGGGATCGTACAAGGGTTATCGGGGATTCGCAAGGCCTTTGAAACCGGCCGCGGACAGTTTATTATCCGTGGGCGAACACATGTGGAAGAGCCAAAGGGCAGCAAGGTCAAAAAAATCGTCATCTCAGAAATTCCGTATGACGTCGTCAAATCCAAGCTGGTCGCCTCCATTGATGAACTGGTCATGGAACGCAAAATCGAAGGCGCATTGGCGGTTCGTGATGAGACCGGACGCAAGGAAGCGGAGCAGAAAAAAGTGCGCATCGTCATCGATGTGCGCAAAGAAGCGGATACCGACGCCATCGTCAAATATCTGTACAAAAACACCGATTTGCAAGTGTATTACAACTACAACATGAATGTGATCCATGAGGGAACAATCCGTCAGATGGGCTTGAAAGCGCTGTTAGATGCGTATATCTCCCA
>DASQNU010000290.1:0-4581 GCA_035644815.1 Bathyarchaeia archaeon
CGGACTGTTGGCAGCAAAATGGGCAGCAAAGGCAGACCTCATCATCTGTACCCTCGGGCCGGGTGTAGTCGGAACGGGCACATCGCTTGGTTTTTCCGGGATGCAGCTTGCCGAAGTGATTCATGCAGTATCCTTGCTTGCGGGCATTCCAGTTTTTACGCCACGCCTTAGCTTTGCTGATCGACGCGAACGCCATCGGGGGATGAGTCATCATTCACGTACTTTATTGAAGCGATTTGCCTTACGACCAGCCATCCTGCCGATCCCGCGTTTTGACGATGAACGGGATGAGCTATTGGATCAGCAAGAGCAGGAAGACAGGCTCGGGGACAAACACGGACGAATCGTATTTCCAGCGCCCCAGCTTCATGAGTTATACACCTTGCAGGATCAGTACAAGCTGAGTATCAGCACGATGGGAAGAAAACTGGCGGAAGACCCTGCGCCTTTTCAAGCGGCGTATTTATCCGTACAAGTAGCGTTGGCGATCTTGGACGAGCAAAATACCATTAACGGCGAGATGCTCGATCTATCCGATCCAGCCACTCTGACAAGGTTATGTTCTTGTTTGACCAATGCCGTAGGGTAGCTCTGATTTCCCAAGCTTTTCCGACTAAACGAAGTTGTCCTGGTGAAGTATATGTTTTCATATTGCCTACCTCCTAGTATGATGGGTGTGGACAAGCACTTGATGTATACATATGGATGAAAAGGATGAACTAGAACCAAATAGAAAAAAGGAGTGGAAAAGAGATGAACGATCAAGATCGATTGACAGAACCGACGATTGCAAGTGAAACCATCTATGAAGGGAAAGTAATCACCGTAAAAGTAGATGATGTGCGCTTGCCCAATGGAAAAACGGCAAAACGTGAAATCGTCAAACACCAAGGCGCTGTAGCGGTCCTGCCGCTGACGGATGATGGGAAGATGATCGTCGTCCGCCAGTTTCGCAAAGCGTTGGAGCGCACCATTCTAGAAATTCCGGCCGGCAAGCTGGAAAAGGGTGAAGAACCGCTCGCCTGTGCAAAGCGAGAGCTGGAGGAAGAAACCGGCTATACGGCAGCACAATATGAACATCTCAGCTCGTTTTATACGTCTCCGGGTTTTGCGGACGAGCTGCTGCATGTGTACGTAGCCACAGGATTGCAGGCTGGAACGATGCAGCCCGATGAAGATGAATTCGTGGAAATGCTGGAGCTGACGTTGGAAGAAGCTCACGAAAAACACCGCACAGGAGAAATCCGAGACGCCAAAACGGTTCTGGCGCTGTTTGCATGGGAAAATCGGGTGTTGAAAGCACGTGGCTAACTCATTATCCTCGTACTTTTGCGACATGCACATCCACATCGGCGGTACGCGCAGCCAGAAACCGGTCAAAATCACGGCATCCCGCCAAATGACACTTACCCGCATCCTAGAGGAGTCTTCGGAGCGGAAAGGGATGGAGATGATCGGCATCATTGATGCTCATTCGCCCGAGGTACAGGAGGAGCTGCAAGATTTGATCGATCGCCAGGAAGCGATTCCGCATCCCGAAGGTGGGATTTCGTATAAACAGACGATGCTCCTGCTGGGATGTGAAGTAGAGGTCAAAGAACCTGGCCGCGGCGAAGCCCATTTTCTCTGCTATTTACCAAGTCTTTCCGAAATGAAGCAATTTACACAATGGCTTGCCGCTCGCTGCAAAAATGTTCACCTTAGCTCTCAGCGCATCGATACAACGCTGCTGGAACTGCAAAAAGAAGTGGCTTCTTTGCAAGGGATTTTTATTCCGGCCCATATTTTTACGCCGCACAAAGGGTTTTATGGAAACTGTGCGGATCGCTTGACAGATGTGTTGGATCCGAAGCTGGTCGACGCGGTGGAGCTCGGGCTGTCTGCGAACACCGATATGGCGGATCGGATTGCAGAGCTTCACGAAAAAACGTTTCTGACCAATTCCGATGCGCATTCATTGGCCAAAATCGGCCGTGAGTATCAGGCGATCCGGATGGCGGAACCTAGCTTCGCGGAATGGCGAAAAGCACTGCATCACCAGGAAGGTCGGCACATCTCAGCCAACTATGGACTCCATCCGCGATTAGGGAAATATCATCAAACGACCTGTCAAGCATGCCAGACACCATTGCCGGAAACGGGAGATGGCCGTTGTCCGCATTGTGGCTATAAGGCCGTTGTCAGAGGAGTGGCGCAGCGCATCGAGCAGTTGGCCGACACCGCGGCTGGTCAGCATCCTGCCCATCGCCCGCCCTATATCGAGCAAATTCCGTTGGAGTTCATTCCGGGTATTGGGGCGAAGACGAAGGAAAAGCTGTATCAAGCCTTTGGGACGGAAATGAATATTCTCCATCGTACGGACGAGGAGCAGCTGGCCATGGTCGTAGGGGAGAAGCTGGCGCGAACGATACGATTAGCCAGAGAAGGTGAATTATCTATTGAAGCAGGGGGTGCGGGTACATACGGGAAGGTGCTATAATGAATATTCAAGCAATCATTTAAAAAGGGGAAACGTAGGACTATGAATGCAGCAGATAGGCAATATCTTTCCTTGATCAGCGATGTGCTGGAAAACGGGTATTCGGATAACAATCGTACAGGCATCCCTACGAAAAAGCTGTTCGGCCGATCATTTACTTTTGATCTGCGCACCGAATTTCCCATTTTAACCACGAAGCAAGTGTTTTTTAAAACGGCAGTCAAAGAACTGCTCTGGATCTACCAGCTGCAGAGCAATGACGTGAGCAAACTTCGGGAAATGGGCGTAACCGTCTGGGATGAATGGGCGAGAGAGGACGGAACCATCGGGAAAGCGTACGGCTATCAGATCCGCAAGCATCGCCAGATCGATAAGCTGATTGAGGGCTTGAAGACCGATCCGCAAGGCAGAAGACATATCATGAGTCTGTGGGATATGAACGATCTCGAGGATATGGCCCTGCAGCCCTGTGCGTTCATGACGATGTGGGATGTCAGCGATGGATACTTGAATTGCACATTGGTGCAGCGAAGTGCCGATCTTGGCTTGGGCGTACCGTTCAATTTCACTCAGTACGCGGTGCTGGTCCATATGATCGCACAAGTAACCGGATTAAAGCCGGGGATGTTTATCCATTTCTTGAACAATGCCCATATATACGAAAATCACGAAGCGGCCCTGCAGGAACAATTGAAGCGAGAGCCGTTTGCAGCGCCTAAGCTTTGGCTCAATCCGGAAATCACTAATTTCTATGATTTCACAGTGGATGACATCAAGCTGGTCGATTATCAGCATCATCCGAAGCTGGAAATGGAAGTGGCCGTATGATCTCATTGATTTTTGCTATGGACCGCAATCGCTTGATCGGGAAAAACAACGAGCTTCCCTGGTATCTTCCCGCTGATTTGCAATATTTTAAACGAATCACCTCGGGGCATACCGTTATCATGGGGCGAAAAACGTATGATTCGATTGGCAAACCTCTGCCGAACCGGAAAAATGTGGTGATCACGAGAGATAGCTATCTCCGGTTAGAGGGCTGTATGACCTGCACCTCTATACCCGAGGTGCTCGACATTATCGGAACAGAGGAAGAGGCTTTCGTCATTGGAGGAGCAGAAGTGTACAAGCAATTCCTCCCGGTAGCGGATCGCATGTACATCACGTTTATCGATGAAAGCTTTGAAGGAGACGCTTACTTTCCTCCTTATGAAGAAGAACAGTGGCGGCTCATTCATACCGAGCAAGGGATCAAGGACGAGAAGAATCCGTACGAATACCGTTTTACGGTCTGGGAAAGAGTGAAGGAAGCAGGCTCGCTGTCATAAAGCAGGCTTGGCCCGCATACCATGGTAGAAATCTTGGGAGCGGGAGGAGGAAGCCAAATGCGCAGCAGAATGGGACAAACATTCCACGCTTATATGCGCGAGCACCAATCCCTTTACTTATTTGCAGTCATATTGTTTGCTATGGGTGTGATCTTCGGAGCAGTCATTGTAAACTCGCTGGGACTTACACAAAAGCAAGAGCTGATGGACTTTCTCCGTTATTTTTTTGCCAATGTGGATGAGCACGGCGTCGCAGACCCAGGGGCTCATTTTCAGCAGACACTTGCTTTTCATCTGAAAACGGTAGGGATCATCTGGATGTTGGGCTTGTCCATCATCGGCTTGCCGCTGATCCTGCTGCTGCTCTTCCTCAAAGGTGTGGTAGTCGGGTTTACGGTCGGATTTTTGGTGGATCAGATGCAGTGGCAGGGTGTCACGTTTGCCCTATCCGGCGTGCTGCCGCAGAATATGTTGATTGTACCGGCTCTATTGATTGTGGGAGTAGGCGGGATCTCGTTCTCCTTGCGGTTGATTCGAAGCCGATTGCTTAGCAAGCACGATGTCATCTTACCTTATTTTTGGAGCTATACGGCAATCATGGTAGTCATGCTAATCGTTTTAACCGTTGCATCACTTTTCGAGGCATACGTTTCACCGACATTGATGCAATACGTGATTAATTAAGAATTATTATCACTTTAGAACGGATGTATTTGACTAAATCGATTGCCCTCTACTATAATAGGAACAGGTTTTCATGCTTTCTGGATCTCG
>DASQNU010000291.1:0-5506 GCA_035644815.1 Bathyarchaeia archaeon
CGTTATCGCATGCGCCAGATGGGGCTGGATATCGGGATCGACAAAAAGCTGCGCATCTGGATCTTGGAAGTGAATACGGGTCCTCGCTATCAATTGTTTCGCTACCACCATGACCGGACACTCTATCCCAAAATTGTGGACTACATGCGGAAAATCAACTCACGGTAGGAAAAAAGACCATCTCAGGATGGTCTTTTCCCATTTCGCAGCTTGATTGCTCGCTTGTACATACGAGGGTCGATCCTTTTTAATATCGTAAAACTCGGATGCGTATTCACTTCAATCAGCCACAATTTCCGTTTGCGATCCAATCCAATATCCAACGCGTACACACGGTTCGTGTAATGAGCTTGAAAGGCGCGCGCGACCTGGCCCGACAACTGCTTTAATCGCTGAAGGGTTTCTCTCCGGCTCGTTTCACCGCTGCCTATTTGGCGCAAATAACGCGACACGGGCAATACGCGTCCTCCTGCTTTCACATTGGTGACGACCTTGCCTTTTTTCGCAGCCTTGGCAAACAGGCCGGTCACTTCCCACTCGTCGTGTTCATTTTTTTGCAAGATGGTGCGAATATCTACCGGGGAGCCATGCAACGGCTGCAAATCAATTCCTTGCTGTACGATAAACCTTCTTCCTTTTCGGATCGAATCAATCCAAGCATACAGCTTTCCCGAATTCGCAAAGATTTTTTTCCCCTTTTGCTCAATGGCGGTATATCGGCCATTTCCCTTTCGGATCGAGATGACATCACTTCCGCCGTAGCCTCGATCAGGCTTGATAAACACCGTCCCATAACGGCGCAAAAACATCGCTAATGTACGACGGGAGTAGAGACTTGTATCAGGTTGTATGTTTGAATAGCCAGCATTTTTAACGATCTTCCATTTGTACCATTTGCTGCTCGCTATTCGCAGATATTGCTTTGCCATCTGCTCCTCCTTCGTGACCTTTTTTTGCTCCCTTAGCAAAAATAATGGTGCTTCCAGCTTTGTTGGCAGCTGCAGCTGGATCTCCTTGCACGGTAATGGATCTTTCCGGCTCCTCCCACCTTTCTGCCTGCTTTTATTGCTGTATAGGTGCATCTCATTGTATGTAGGGATAAGACACCCTGTATAGACGAGTGCTAAGGAACCTGCAAAAATAAAAAAAAGCACCCACCGGATGGATGCCTTTGACAGTAGAATCTCCATTTTACTGTCTAATGCCCGCATGCCTTTTATCCTTTTATAGACGGACCGAAAAAGACCCACCCGATAGGTACCTCGGGCGGGTTATGGCTTAGAAGAAACAATCGAAGTCAGCTACACGGCGTGTATCCAGACCGTAAAATCTCCATCTGTTCCCCGTCCAACGATAGCCGACAACGCCGCCTGGCTGAATCGAGATTGGATAAAACCAGAACGAATTGCCGTTACGCAGCCATACAAACGTATTGCGGAACAGACATGGGCGGAACGAGCCTCCAAATCCACGTCTTCTTCCTTGGCCGCGTAAAGGCTGTTGACCTAATGGTGGCGCAAACTGCGGAGGCGGTGGAAAATTCCCTCCACCAGGAGGCCCTGGAAAATTGAATGCCATCTCATATCACCTCCTACATGTCTTCTAACATGAAATGCAAGGAGAGCAGAAATGGCATGAGCGGATGCCATTGGCGATCCGTCCAATTTTTTTGACAGGCATGCTTAAAAAGTGATGATTTCAATTGCCTGATGATAAACACGAACTTCACGAACAATATGACGGATCAATTCACGTCGATCCTCAATGCCGAGTTGTTCTGGCACGGTTTGCAGATAATGAACGACTGCCTCCTGCAAGAGCCCCTTTTGCTCCAGCTCGTCTTGCTGCTCCTCTCTGCGTTTTTCTTCTTCCGCGATCTGCGCAATAAGTCGTTCCTCTTTCTTCGCCCATTGCTCCATCGCTTCCCAGAGCTCCGCTTCCGCCATCCCGGATCCTGATGCATACAGCTTCAGGAGACGCTGTTTGGCTGCAGCTGCTTTTTGTCTTTCTCGCTTAAGTGCTGCGAGATGGTGGGGAGCAGACTCATGCGATGGCTCGTGCAGACTGGTTTGTGCGATGGCGCTCTCGTCGAGCAGCCATCGGCTGACGGCTTTCCATACTTGAGTGTCCAACGTTTGACACCGTATTTTGTTGCCGCAGGCGATATGATTTGGAGAGGCGCTTCGTTTTCGCTCCGCATATTCGTAGACTCGCTTGCCCCAATTATGTACCTGCTTTCCAATCATTGTTTCCCCGCATTCTCCGCAGCGTACAAGCCCGCTCAGCAGGTAAACTTGCACACTTTTTCCTGCAAATCTGCGTCTTGTTTCTTCCAACCGCAGCTGTGCCTGTTGAAACATCCCATCCGAAATGATGGCCGGGCATGGAATCCCGATCCATTCCTCGACTGGCCGCTCGCGCATGGCCCGCTTCACTTGCGTTGAGTCATGGCGATTCGCGAGCATGCCTTCCGTATTCCAACGATTTTGATAAAACATGCCAAGATACGTACGGTTCGTCAAAATTTGCCGGATCACCTGACGATGCCACTTATTTGCCCCACGTTTGGTGGGAATCCCCTGCTCGGTTAGCCAATTGGCAATGCCATTCATCCCCTGTATGTTCGAATGAGGGGTTGTAAACAGCTGAAAGATTTGCCGGACGACCGCCGCCTCCTCCGGATTAATGACCAAGGACTCCGTCTGTTTATCATAATCGTAGCCGTAGATTTGAAAGTCACGCAGGACTCGACCCTGCCTCGCTTTCTCCCGGCGCCCACGACTCATCCGCTCATTGATTTTCGCTTTTTCAAATTCAGCAATCGCCCCGCGCATGCTGTAAAACAATTGTCCTTCCGGGGTCTTCGAATAATCGCCGTTTACAAATTGCAGCTCGACTCCCTTTCCATCCCACTCATCCGTCAAAAGCAGCTGGTGCATCAACTTGCGGGACAATCGATCGGGATCGAGGCAAATAATCCGTTTGATCCGTCCCTCCCGCACATCCTGCCGCAGCATGGATAGTGCCTGTCGATCCAGAAATTCACCGGATATCCCTTCATCCACATACTCGATGACATCATCTGTTGCTGCTTTTTCGCGGCAGGCCCGAAGCTGATCCTGCAAGGAAAATCCGCTGCGTGCTTGCTCCTCTGTGCTGACTCTCGCGTAGATCCCGATCATCCCTTGTCTCCCTCCTGTACTTTTCCAGCAAATAACGATAACAGTCAGAACGGATACTTTCGGCCATTTCGCCTTCGGTAAATCGGAGCTCCACCCTTATCCCCTCCCTTGCAGAGAAGATATGCAATGAGTGCTTGTTTTCTTGAATCAAAAATCATGCTGAGGTATGAAAAAACCCACTTCCCGAGAGATAGATCCCGGAAAGTGGGTTTGCTTATGTTTCTTGATTCGATTAGTAAGGACGACCGCCCATGACGAAGCGATATTCCCAAGAGGTGTCGTTAAATTTCGTGATTCGCACGCCACCGGAACCATATGTGTGCAAAATCTTCCCGTCGCCCGCATAGATGCCTACGTGCGTAATGCGTTGTTTGAGAGGATCAATGCCAGAATAGCTTGATGCTTTCGAACCTTTATAGCTCATCATGAAGATCAGATCGCCTTTTTGCAGCTTGTCTACATCGTATACCGGCGTTCCGTGCTCTTTGACGTAGGTCGCTTGAGAACGAGAGTTGGTTGGAATTTTGATGCCGATATCTTTAAAGGTATTGTACGTAAAGTCGGAGCAATCCATATAGCGCTTGTCCGAACGGGAATCACCGTATTTATATGGAATCCCCAAATATTTCAGACCTGCATTGATAATTTGATCGCCTTTCGTTACGGTCGGAGCTGGTGCTGGCGTCGGTTCTGGTGTTGGCGTTGGATCTACCGGAGTAATTTCATCGCCCGCAGCTGGATTCTCGACAGGCGTGGTTACCGGAGGTGTTGGCGTCGTTGGCGTCGTTGGCGCTGTCGTCATGCTGCCATCCAACAGGCGGCGCACACCAACCAGCTTGCCTTTGTAATAGGACGACATTGTTTTCGTGATTACTTCATCGGAACCTTGGTTTGCATAAATGAATTTATTGTCGCCAATGTAGATCCCCAGGTAAGAAGGCGTTTTTGAGCTGCTCAAAGTGAAGAACAATAAATCACCAGGCTGCAGCTTGTTCTTGTCTACCGCTTTGCCAGCTTTGTAGAGCGCAGAAACGCTATCGCTTACATGGATACCCACTTTTCCATATATGTAAGCAGCCAATCCAGGAGCGTCAAATTGGGAAGGACCGTTGGCGCCAGATTTATAATCTTTTCCCACAAGTGATTTTGCCAATTTCACCACTTGCTCCGCTTTTGCAGAATCTTGCGAATTTGTCGCTGCCATAGCAGCTTGTCCACCTTCAGCGAACATCAACAGGGATGTACTCAGCATGACGGTCATCGAAGACTTAAGTAACCAATCGCGTTTCGTCATTTTCTCTTCCTCCTAGCTGTGATGTTTTTCCCAACGTTGCCATGCAACTGGGTACAAACCCATCATAGAGGAATATTTCTGATCAAATAAGGGCTTAAAATTTTCCAATTGGCATTTTGAGCGAATAGTCCCAAACTCAGTCATACATGGTTATTCGGCAGATTTACGTCATGGAAACAGGGTCAATAGAACTAAATTATTTTAATATTATTTCACTTCCTGTCGATCTTTACTTTGTACAGACATCCGTACAGACGGGCATTCCTTCGTGTGAATACCATAGAACATTGAAATCTAAAGCAAGGAGCGACCCTCTATGAAAATTGCCAGCAAGTGGATCAAGCACCGTGTTTTGGCCCAATACCCGTCCATTCGCAAACATTTGCCCGAAACCCATCTGTACTCGCCACGATATCTGTGGCACATGTTGCAACGTCACGGCACTCTGTATATAAAACCTGTAGTCGGTTCAGGAGGTCACGGGATCATCCGGGTCAAACAGCGAGGCAAGACGTCCTTTGCTATTCAGAAAGATATGAAACGCTATCAGGTGAACAGCAAAGGTGATTTGCTGCTGCTGCTCCGTCGACTGATGGGCGAAAAACGGCGGTATTTGATCCAGAAAGGAATACATCTGATCTCCATCAAAAAACGTCCGATCGACTACCGCTTACTCATACTGCGCCCGGAATCCGAATGGAAAGTAATCGGGACAATCGGGAAATGGGCAGCGCCTGGAAAAATTGTGACCAATCACTGTCGTGGCGGGAAGCCGATCAATCTTCTTCCGTCTCTCAAAAAGAGTCTGGGTTGCTCTGAACAGCGTTGCCAGCGTGTAGAGGACAAAATTAATCGATTAGGCATGCGCGTTGCTGAAACGCTGGGGAATCGTTATCGCATGCGCCAGATGGGGCTGGATATCGGGATCGACAAAAAGCTGCGCATCTGGATCTTGGAAGTGAATACGGGTCCTCGCTATCAATTGTTTCGCTACCACCATGACCGGACACTCTATCCCAAAATTGTGGAC
>DASQNU010000292.1:0-20597 GCA_035644815.1 Bathyarchaeia archaeon
GAGCGGTTCTGCAGATGAGGTATTTACCCCGGAAGAGTACACCGATGAGCAAAAAATGATCGCCAAGACAGCGGAAGAATTCGTCGTCAACGAAGTGGTTCCCAATCTCGAAGCAATCGAGCATCACAATTTTGACATCTCTGTACGCCTGTTGAAGGAAGCGGGCGAGCTCGGACTATTGGGCGGAGATGTTCCTGAGAAATATGATGGCCTCGGTCTCGACAAGATTACCACCGCTCTCTTGACGGAAAAACTCGCGCGCGGCCGCAGCTTTTCCTTGAGCTTTGGCGCACACGTAGGGATCGGTTCCTTGCCAATCGTCTACTTCGGAAATGACGATCAAAAACGCCGTTACTTGCCTGATCTGGCTTCCGGCAAACGTCTGGCTGCCTACTGCTTGACTGAGCCAGGCTCCGGGTCCGATGCGCTTGGCGCGAAAACCACTGCGAAGCTGTCCGAAGATGGCAAGCACTACATCCTGAACGGTGAAAAGCAATGGATCACCAATGCCGGCTTTGCGGATGTGTTCGTGGTATACGCGAAAATCGATGGCGAGCATTTCTCCGCTTTCATCGTAGAGCGCAACTTCCCAGGCGTATCCTTTGGCCCAGAAGAAAAGAAAATGGGGATCAAGGGCTCTTCCACTCGTACCGTTATTCTGGAAGACGTCCCAGTACCAGTGGAAAACCTGCTGGGCGAACCAGGCCGCGGCCATGTCATCGCCTTCAACATCCTGAACGTCGGTCGTTACAAACTCGCTGTAGGTGCGGTAGGTTCTGCGAAGCGCGCTTTGGACATCGCGACCAACTACGCGAAAGAACGCAAACAGTTCAAAACACCGATTGCCAATTTCAGCCTGATCAAAAACAAGCTGGCTAACATGGCGATCAAAACATACGCTTCCGAAAGCTCGGTGTATCGCACCGTAGGTCTGTTCGACACCGCATTCTCCAATCTCGGCGAAAAAGAGGATGACGGCAAGGAAGTGGCAAAAGCCGTTTCCGAATACGCGATCGAATGCTCGATCAATAAAGTATTCGCAACGGAAGTCCTCGACTACTGCGTGGACGAAGGTGTGCAAATCCATGGCGGCTACGGCTTCATGTCCGAATACGAAATCGAAAACATGTACCGTGACTCCCGCATCAACCGTATTTTTGAAGGAACCAACGAAATCAATCGTCTCTTGATTCCAGACACATTGGTGAAAAGAGCGATGAAGGGCGAATTGCCTCTCTTGCAAAAAGCGGCAGGACTGCAAGAAGAGCTGATGAGCTACTATCCGGAAGAAATTGAAGACGCACCGCTCGCACTGGAGAAGCACCTGATCGAGATGACACGCAAAATCATCCTGATGGTTGCGGGCTCTGCACTGATGAAATACCAGCAAGCAATCGCAAAAGAGCAAGAATTGCTGGCAGCAGCGGCAGACATGCTGATCGAGCTCTATGCGATGGACAGCGTGGTGAAGCGCACCGAAAAAGCGATCGCGAAAAACGGCTTGGATAAAGAACAGCATAAGCTGGATATGACGGTTGCTTATGTGCAGGATGCGTTTGACAAAGTGGAAGCATGGGCGAAAGAAGCGTTAGCTGCAATGGAGGAAGGCGACGAGCTGCGTATGCGTCTGTCGATCCTGAAAAAGCTGACTCGCCGTACACCGCTTAACACCATTCAGCTGAAGCGTACGATTGCGGATCGCGTCATTGAAGCAGGCGGTTACACGGTATAAGCTTTGCAAAAGTGGAACGAAGGCTCCGCCAAAAAGTAATGGGGCGAAGCCACGTTTTCAAAACAAGAGCTGGGGATTTTTCCTCAGCTCTTTTTCAGATCGATACAAACCAAAAGTCATGGTAAAATAGTCATGGATAATAAAAGGAGTGGCAAGAGAGATTGAGCCTTTTCGTATAAGGAGCGGGTTTTCATGTTGAATTCCAAAGTATTGCAAGAAAATATGCAGGATGTAAATCGCTTGCTAGTCAAAGCAAGCGGGATCGGCATTACCATTTTGTATGGACTCAGTTTTGCATTAAGCGGGCTCGGCTATTTGTCAATCGGGTTTCAGGATTTGACGATCGCTTCGATTTCTTCGTATGCCATTTATTTCATTACATTGATTCTTTATCGATTTTCTGGCCTTCGTAAGTATTTTCATTATATTTTTCCATTCGAACTCTATTTGACAGTTGCCATCGGTATCTATTTTTTCCATATGCCTGTCGCAGCTTTTCCGATCTGGTTGATCCCGATTCTGTACGCAGGTTTGTACGCGCATCGTGGCTCGATGATAGTCACCACGACATTGGTCCTGATTACGGCTCCCGTGGAGGCACTCCTTTTCGGAGATAAAGAGTGGATGTCGATGGTCAATGATGTGGGAATGGCGACGGTCGTCCTGCTGATTCTGGCACTGCGCATGATCTCTATGGTTGGCCGATCCCGCGCGATCATTGCCAAGACAGAAGCGGAGATGGAGAAAAATGCGCAGCTGCAGCAGGAAAATGCGCAGCTCATGAAAGAAGTGGCGGAAACGACAGCGGAAGTGAGCAGAGTCGTCAGCCAGCTGACGCAGCAGGCACAAGAGACAAGGATGGCCATGAACCAGATCGCAAGCGGGGCTGACGACATGACACTTGCTAGCAAAGCCTCCCAGCAAGTGTTGTTAAGCAGCCAAGCCCAAGTGGAGGAACAGGTAGCCAAAGCGCAACAGATCGGCCAGGCAACGGAGGAAGCGGTCCAGCACGTCCAGCAGGTGCACAGTCAGTCCGGGGCGGGTGAAGAGGCTGTGGAGGAAATGGTAATCGTCATTCAAGCGCTGGATCAACATTCACATGAAACCGCAAAGAAGATGGACGTGCTTACGGAACGCACAGAGGAGATTAATACATTCAGCAATGCCATTGCCAATATCGCCAAAAACGTAACCGTGGTCGCCATTAACGCATCGATTGAGGCAGCACGGGCTGGGGCGGCAGGACGCACCTTCCAGGTCGTGGCAGCACAGGTGCAAGCACTGGCCAAAGAGACAACTGAAGCCGCGGAAGCGATTGGACATTTGGCGGAACGGATCAAGGCAGATCTGTCCGAAGTGATGCACACGATTGAGGAAAACGGTAGCATCGTCCAAAAAGGAGTCGAAACGACGACGGACGCTCAACAAAAGCTTCGTCTGATCTCAACGGCGGTGGAGGAAATCCATCTGCTCCTGCAAGGGGTAGCCAATGATGCAAAATGGCAGCAGTCTTCCGCTAACCAGCTGGCAAGCGGTATTACGATGCTGCGTGAAAAAATTGAAGCAAACATGAGCCATATGGAAGCAGCAGCCGCGTCCACAGAGGAGACAGCGGCGATCATGGACGAGAATGTCCGGATCGTGGAACGTTTGCAGGAGCGTTCAGAAGCCTTGCAAGCTTTGATTGCCCAATATGGCAGTGGAAAGGTTCAACCATAAAGAAGAAATGCCTCTTGAAACGTTCATTGGCTTCAAGGGGCATTTCTTTTTTGAATAAGAAAATAAAAACAATGGAGGCGGTGTTAGAGTGGCTGCGGTAGGGCTTCGCAGGCGCTCCGTCACGAAACATGCTCGCCAGCGTAGCAGAAGCTATTTCAAAGAGATGTAAAGCTTTAAGAAAAGCGTTTATTGATGCTTTGTTTCTTTTTAAACAGCTGGGCTATATGCAATCGCCACGTAAGGAAGGGAAGAGAGGGCCGGGCGGAGTCTTTGTTACACCTGCTCAGGTGGAGCTTCCAAAAACGGTACACGCTTGTCGCGCAACTCCATCGGTTGAATATACTTCTTTGAAACCTTTTGCGCGACGTACCGTTTTTGGAAGTGGAACCGGACAGTCAACCCTCCCTTGCGAGTGTGGCAAGAACGCAGCCCCGCCCTCTCTTCCCTTCCCCCACCACTATGTTTGCACAACCTGATCCAGGATAAACATGAATGGACGAACAAAAAGGCTACGCCAAAATGCTTAGCGTAGCCAGGTTCTTTTCAAACTAAGGCAAGGTAATTTGCTGCAGCTGCAGCCAGCGCAAATGATACTCAAACAAAAACTCAAAAGCCTCCAAATGACGCTTCGCCTCGAAGTCATTTTTTCCCCACGCATAGATCCCGTGATTGCGGATCAAGACACCGGGAATGTCCGGCGTAATTACTTTCCCAATGACTGCCGCCAGCTTTGGAATGTCAGCATAGTTTTCTACGATTGGAATGGAAATCCGTGCGTTTTCCTCCCAGATCCCCAAGCCTTTGATCAATTCCTGACCTTGGATGGAAAAAGCACCACGTGGGAAATACAGATCGGAAATCAGGTTATTGCCGAGGGTGTGCACATGAAAGCACGCGCCTGCTTGCGGGATCTGTTTGTAGACTACTGCATGGATCATCGTCTCCGCAGACGGCTTCAGCGAGGTAGGCTCTACCGGCTGAGAGTTCCCATCCACCACCAGATAGTCTTCGGGCGAAAGCTTGGTTTTGTCCTTGCCGCTCGCGGTGACCGCAAATTGAAGCGGTTCGCTGCTCAGCTTGATGGACAAATTGCCGCTTGTCCCGGGAAACCAATCGCGTCTGGCAAAGGTGAGCTTGACATCGTCTAAGCGTTTAAAAGCATCGAGCCGCTGCTCGAGTGTGGTTGTCATCAGATTTCTACCTCCAGTTGGGCGCTCAAGGTCTTCAGTGTATCAATGACCTCATGGAATGTCGTAAACGGTTGATGCGGCAGGGACAGCTCTTGGCATTTTTGCAGCAAAAACGAACGGGCAATCACGAAGTCCGCAATTTTGGCACCAGCCAGATCTGTGATGCTGTCTCCAATGACGACACGGAAATAGTCGGCTGGATTATAGCGGCGAATAATGGTCGTCTTGCACATGCCGCAGCCGTTTTGGCAGCCATCGTCGCAAGCGTGCGGCCAGGTAATCGTAATCCGGTCTCCGCTAAAATCACTGCCATTGCAGTAGATTGGGCCGGGCAGATCGAAGGGAGCGAGAATCGGCTGCACGAAGAAATCGATGCCGCCGCTCGTGATCAACAGCTCAATCCCTTGCTCCTTGCAAAATTGCACGAATTCGGCAAAGCCCGGGCGAATCGTGGCTTCCCGCACGATGAATTCGGTAATCTCTTCTTTCAAAGAAGAAGGGAGGAGGGAAAACAGCTTGCCGACCCCTTCCTGCACACAGATTTCCTGACCCAAAATCTGTCTGGTCAGCTCCTCGTATTCGGGTGGAGCAAACTGGCGCATGATCGCGATAATGTTGTCTTTTTCCGTAATCGTTCCGTCAAAATCGCAAAAGAGGACGAGCTTTCGACTCATTTCCCGCCACCCCACTTTGCAAGCGCCTGGGCCAATGGCTGGGATTCTTGGGCCGCTTCCTGCAGAGTCTTTCCTGCTACCACACCTTTAATCGCGGCCACAAACGCTTGCGCTCCCGCACTTGCTCCGCCGGGATGACCGTGGACGCCGCCGCCTGCATTGACCACCTGATCGAGGCCAAAATCCTCATATAGCTGTGGTACAAGTCCCGGATGGATGCCGGCAGAGGGAACCGGGAATGCGCGTTTGACGCCGATCTCAGCGGTGACGAGCTTGTTAGCCAGAAGAAGCGCCTCTTGTTTTTCCATCGCCACATTTCCATACGGAGACGGGAAGAGGACGAGATCCGCTCCGGCAATTCGCATCAGCGTGCCGAGCAGCAGCGGGGCCGCGATCCCATAGTCCGGCGATGGATAGTAAGCACCGGCCAGAGCAGGATGCGCCATGATCGGGATCGTGACATCAGGATCAGCCGCCAAGCGGTGCAGAGCGTCCAATCCGAAAGCCAGTCCATTGAACAGGAGGCAATCCGCGCCAGCTTCAACTGCACGTTTCGCCCGGTCATTCAGCTCGTGGACAGGGCCAGTCAGATTGGCTGCGTACAGGACTTTTCGGCCTTGCTTTTCTTCGATTTCCTGAGAGATTCGCTTAAATGCCTGGATGCGCTCCAAAAACGGTGCCCGTTCATCGGCAAAGAAGATTTCATCGTCTTTTACGAGATCTACGCCGCCTTCTGCCTGTGCACGAAACTGTGTTTTCAGATCGTCAAAAGGCAAGCCGAGGCATGATTTGAAAATACTCATCAAGAGCGGACGGTCATGAACGCCTAGCAGATTGCGCAGCCCGTCGATCCCGTATTTCGGACCAGGGAAGCCTTGCAAAAAGGAAGGAGGCAGTTGAATGTCAACTAGTTTGATTTTTCCGTCCATTGACAGCTTGCCAAAGATCCCAGTCAAAAGAGAGGGGATATCACGGGTAAAGTTGCCGACCGGATAGCTCACCGTAATCAATCCGCGCATCTCGCCGTTCTCCAATTGCTCCAGCGGCTGTGCACCGACAGCGGAACCGAGGTAGGGACGAAGCTCCTCTTGCTTGGCGGCAGGCAAATCCGTCCAAGAACCGACGGTCATGCCGACAGCAATCGCTTCTGCTTTTTTCAATAGATCTTTTGCTTGGGTTAAATAGGTGACAAGTATATGCTCAGCCATTGGTTTACAAGCCTCCTTTAAATAAAAAAGCCTCCTTGCATGAGAAGGAGGCGGCTGTTTGGCAGTCAGTTCTCCTCTCATCTCCCAGCAACCGGTTCCATCATGGACGGTCGCTGCAGGATTTAGCACCATTTCGTTACACCTAATAGGGGTACGACGGTTGCCGGGCATCATCGGGCCAGTCCCTCAGCCATCTCGCGATAAGAGTCTGCGAATATGATTTTAGACATACATTATCAACATCATAAAGTGTACGGGAAAAGGAGTCAACTGCTGTGTTGACAAGCGCGGCACATTTGCAAAGAAAAAGGGAGTTGACAGGGCGCAGGCAGGATTGTATGATTCAAACTAACACAAAACCGCATACGTTGGATACCTTATCCAGAGACGGTGGAGGGACTGGCCCGATGAAACCCGGCAACCGACACGACGCGTGAAAGAAACGCGACGTGCACGGTGCTAATTCCTGCAGAAACAAAAGCATTCTGGAAGATAAGGGGGAGACAACTCGCATACGCGTTGGATACGACCTCTTTTCTTCTTGGGAAAAGAGGTCTTTTTGCGTACCTCTTCCCGCACGTTTTACATGCAAACCAGCATTGCTGGATCCATAACGAGTAGATTGTGAGAGGAGAGAGTGCAATGGCTTATCGTGCTTTAACCGAGCAAGAAGCAGTTGAATACGTACGCGAAATTCCGGGTTTATTTGCAGATGGTGCAGTGCTGTCCAGCAAAGAAATAGGGGATGGGAATCTGAATCTGGTGTTTCAGATCCAAGATGAGGGTGCAGAGAAAAGCGTGATCGTCAAGCAAGCGCTCCCCTATGCCCGCATCGTCGGTGAATCGTGGCCATTGACGCTGGATCGCGCCCGGATTGAAAGTGAAGCGCTGCAGCTGCAAGCAAAGTACGTGCCAGAGTTGGTTCCAACCGTGTATCACTTTGATGCAGAGCTGGCGCTTACGGTTATGGAAGATGTCAGTGATCACATTATCATGCGCAAAGGGTTGATCCAAGGAAAGCGGTATCCGCTGTTTGCCAAACAGATCGGTCGTTTCCTGGCCAATACGCTCTTTTTCACCTCTGATCTGGGCGCTCATCCCTACGAGAAAAAAGCGCTTGTCGGAAAATTTATTAATCCAGAATTGTGCAAAATTACAGAAGATCTAGTCTTTACAGACCCTTATGCCGACACAGATGGGAATGACTTTAACCCGCTGATTCGCCCGCAGGTGGAGGCGATCTGGCGTCATACCGAGTTGAAACGAGAAGTCGCCGAACTGAAATATGGTTTTCTGACACGTGCGGAAGCCTTGTTGCACGGCGATTTGCACACAGGAAGCATTTTTGTGACAGAGTCGAGCACAAAAGTGATCGATCCCGAGTTCGCTTATTATGGTCCAATCGGATTTGATATCGGCGCGGTGATCGCCAACCTGATCCTGAATCATGCGGGACAGCACGGTCTGAAATCCGACCCCGAGGATCGCGCAGCATATCGCGAATATTTGCTGGAGACGGTTGAAAACGTGTGGAACGAATTCGTTTCCCAGTTTGTTCAGCTGTGGCACAAACAGGCGAAAGAGCGCAGTGCTCATGTAGATGGCTTCTGGCAATCCTTTGTGAGCAGACTGCTGACCGATACCGCTGGATATGCTGGCTGCAAAATCATCCGTCGTGTCATCGGACTCGCAGGCGTGGCTGACTTGAACACGATCGCAGATGATCAGGTGCGTGCCGAGGCAGAGCGACTGGCCTTGGCCATTGGGCAGGCTTTGATTTTGGAACGGAAAACGATTGGCGAGGCAGCCGATTTGACCGACCTCGTACGTCGGGAAACAGCTAGATTCTATCAGGAGGCAACAGTATGACCATTCAAACACAAACGGTTCCGGTAAAGTGGGAAGAGGATAGCCTGCTTTTGCTCGATCAGACACTTTTGCCGACGCAAACTGTCTATCTTTCCTTGGACAAAGTAGAACAAGTCTGGGCGGCGATTCGCCACCTGCAAGTGCGGGGAGCGCCTGCAATCGGCATGGCAGCGGCTTATGGCCTTTATCTAGGGGTCCGCGACAGCGAGGCGACGACATATGAAGCATTTTGGAGCGATGTGACGAAGCAGGCTGACTACCTGGCAACGGCACGTCCGACCGCAGTCAATCTCTTTTGGGCGTTAGATCGGATCAAGGAGCGGGTGCAAAAGGAAGTGGGCGCATCCGTGGCAGACATTAAGCAAGCTGTATTGAGCGAAGCGCTGCAGATCCAGCAAGAGGACGAACAAGTGTGCAGACAGATCGGTGAGCATCTGCTGACCTTGCTGGAGGACGGCATCGGCGTGCTGACCCACTGTAATCCGGGGGCACTCGCTACGGCCGCCTATGGTACGGCTACGGCGCCATTTTATCTGGCTAAAGAGCGCGGCTGGAATCTGAAAGTATACGCGGATGAAACAAGACCAGTCCTGCAGGGGGCGCGCTTGACCGCTTATGAATTGCAGCAAGCGGGTATCGATGTCACCTTGATCTGTGACAACATGGCGGCGATGGTCATGGCACAAGGAAAAGTGCAGGCCGTCATCGTAGGGACGGACCGGGTAGCCGCCAACGGAGACGTGGCGAACAAAATCGGCACGTACGGCGTAGCAGTTCTAGCCCATGCGCATGGCATTCCGTTCTACGTCGCAGCACCGCTGTCTTCTGTCGACCTGAATACCCCGACTGGTGCGGAAATCCCGATCGAGGAACGCCCGGCGGAGGAGATTACCAACGGCTTTGGGAAACAGACTGCGCCGGATAACATTAAGGTGTATAACCCGGCATTTGATGTGACACCAGCCAAGTACATCACAGCGATTGTAACTGAGACGGGTATTTTCAAACCGGAAGAGATCGGGAAAGCTGTTCGATAATCAATAGACTAGACGTCCGTTCATTCGGACGTTTTTTTACTGTATCAGAAAGTATAAACTTCACGACTAATCATCCCGATACAGCATGAAAAACTACCGCTAAAGAAGGACTCGACAACTTCTTCGAGAGGACTTCTATTGAAGTTTTTCTTATTGGAATTACCTAAGAGTACGGACTTTTGTCCTGAACGGATCCTGCAACATTTTACCTACTTCATTTTCCATGAGTTGGTAAATAAGGCTGATGCAAACATTTGGTAAAAAGTGGTCTACTTTTTATATGAAGAAACCATATTTTTTGAATGTATCAGCTTTGGAGGTTAATCGTGAGGAGAAAATTGAATATTCGCAGGTGGCTCGGACCGATATCACTATTATTACTGTTTCTATTTAACCTGCCGATTGCTACTGCGGCCACCCCATATGTCCCGAAGTATGAACCGCCTCAATACCGACCGGAAATTGTACCGCCGGATTGGGAGCAGCTTGATATGGGACAAACTCCAGAGGATGCTGCCAATGAGCAATCAACCTGGAAGAAACCCGATATAGATGAGTTGAAAGAACTTTTGATGAATGAAGAGGAACTTCAATCCCCCTCCTTTTGGGCGAAGCTATTGGAGTTAATAAGGAGCAAAGAGGGAGCGTTTGTCATCGGCGGCTCGTTGGTCGCTCTACTGATTGCAGGGGGAATTGCCGTCAAGCAAGGCGCATTCTCCGCAGGTAGCAGCGGCATCGGGTCACTTTTTGCTTCAGGTAAAATATTTTCAAGCTTGTTTTCAAACGGAGGAGTCTTTTCGAAAGCGACTTCCGCGACCCTCTTCGGATCCATACGTGCTGGATTTGCAGCATTGGGGGCTGCACTCGGCTGGAGCCACTTCAAGCAATTATGGTCGAATCATAAAGGAATGCTTACGAGTGCTGCATTGGCCTTAGGGATTCTTACTGGGGGAGGCTACTATTGGTATCAGGAGAATGCAGGAGTAAAAGGGTATGATCCTGTAGCCGCCGCGCAGCGCTATCAATATTATCAGCTGAGCAAAATGGAGGACTCCCAGACCTATATCAAACTGAAATACGGCGATCAATTGCGGGGATACTATCGGGATGCTGACGGGGTACTACGCGATTCGAATGGCAAGATCGCCTGGGATTTCATTGAGCAGTATCGTGAACGGAATCCTTCCTTATATGGAACGCTTCTTTACCCCATGTACGTGAATCTGATGGACCGTGAGTACAGTTTGGACCATGCCGAGGAGTACCAGACCTTTTGGGAAACGTATGTAGCGATGTACTTGCGCCCGGATCTGGATCGCAACACTTTTGGGACATTGAATGAAGTGGAACGGAAAAAACGATTAGCGGAGCTTGATCATATATTAACTTTCGAGAAGAAAAAGCTGGAAGCTTATCGGTTTATGTATGAAAACTTTGGAGATCATGGCGTCCCTTTGTACGTGATGAGCCATTTGACGGAATTCGATCCTTCGCTGAATCCGGTAGAAATCCCATTTCCGAATCTGACGCTTCCGGCAAAAGCACTGAGCTGGGGCGAGAGGGCAGTAGCAAAAGGGAAAGAGGTTATCGGGAAAACAAAGTCTGCTCAGCCGACTGGAGGCACGGTTGGAACCAAGCCGGCCACTGGGCTGGATGATGCGGTTGCCCATAATGGTAGCGGAGGCGGTTCGCAGCAAAATGGCACTTTGCCGAAAAATCTGGCGGAGTGTAATTGCTTTACGGCGGGGACTAAGGTTTTGACGGATGTTGGGGAGAAGAATATCGAAGACATCGAAGTCGGAGATAAGGTTCTTGCCAAGGATGATTTGACCGGTGAGATGGCATACAAGGCGGTTGAATGGCTGTACCAGCGTGATGTTGAGGTAACCTATAATATCTCTGTTGGCAGCGAGGTTATTACTACGACGGATGAACATCCGTTCTGGATTGTCGGTAGAGGTTGGGTGGAAGCAAAGCACCTAGAGGTGAGCGATGTTTTGACAACCTCCGATGGCAAAAAAGTGGCCATTGAGAAAATTGTGGTTAAGGAAGAGCATAAGACGGTTTACAACTTCAAGGTGAAGGATTTTCATACTTACTTTGTCTCGAATCTTGGGATATGGACGCATAATAAGTGCGGGGATATTCCCGGAGGAACAGGAAAAACAAATCCTATTAAAGTTGAGTTTCACGAAAGATATTCTGAATCACATATTATTAAAGGGGATGGAATTAAAAGAACGGGTGTTAGCGGTGCTCACAATATGAACCATTTCAATGAAACACTACAAAAGACTGGTGCGAATATTGATGACTTGATTATTGGTGAGCCCATACAGCATCCTAATTTCCCAGGGCTATATGAAATAAAATATAGAGTGCCAGCTATGACTTATGGACCTGGTGGAAAATTAGTTCCCACGGGTCAATTTAGAGAGATTAAAGACCCGAAGACTGTTTATGACCCTAAAGTCTATTCCGATGAACAAATCATTCAATGGGGTAAGGAAGCTATGCAAGAAGGATTAGAATCTAATAGAGTTACAGGAAGGGTTATCGTTGGGTACGCTCCAAACGGAATGAGATTTACAGGTTATGTGGATGATGGTCAAATAACCAACTTTTTCCCGTCTTTTGATTAAAATTATTGTTTAGAGGAGAGACTTTCAGATGTTACAAATGGAATCAAAAGATGAAAAAAAAGAGTTCTTTGAATCATTTTTTGGAATCGTTGGTTCAAAGAATTTTTATAGAGCATTGAATGAATTTAAAAATAAAACTGGATTTGGAGTAGATTGCATAAGTATTTTGTTTTATGGAGATTTTGAAGAATGGGACGATTATCGTTGTAAAGAAAATGAGGTAGCGTTAATTATTGAATATCCGGCTGCGAAAGAAGATACTATAGGGTATCTTGATTTTTCACAATTTTATAGTGTTCTAGATACTGAATGCAAAAAATATATCGAAAAACACCCAGAAGAATTAGAAAATATTAATCGACTATTATCAGAAATTAAAAGTGAGTTTGGAGTAATTTAACTTCTCAAAAAGATAATCGGCGATTAAGGTTTTGACCTTGAGTAAGAAAATCTCAAGGTCATTTTCATTTTCTTCTTTACTCACAACTATAAATCTTGAACAAAATATTTTTACTGAAACATCTTGCACAAGCAAAGCCCAGATGCTAAAGTTACTGGAAAATGAAGGCAGATGTATGGGGGGAAATGCCGATGGATACGATCATTCTCACGTCAGATGCTTACCTAAAAGTACTGGACACAAGCGACACGATGGCGATGTATGAAAGCACCGTGCGAAACCGTCATCATTTGAAGCAATGGCTGCCATGGGTAGACTCCATCAAAGGCCCGCAAGATACAGAAAGTTTCATCATTTCTACAATGGATCTGCATGCCGTTAATCAAGGCATCCATTACGGAATCTGGTATAAACGGCAGTTTGCCGGCACGCTTGGCAATCATGGCATTAATTGGGCAAATCGACGGACGACGATCGGTTATTGGCTCGCGGAAGGGTTTCAAGGAAAAGGGCTGATGACCGAAGCGGTGGCGGCCTACATCGACCAGCTTGTCTTCGGTGTGTGGCAGCTGAACCGCGTTGAGATAGCAGCCGCGACGGGCAATGCGAAGAGCAGGGCGATTCCGGAAAGGCTCGGGTTTACCTTTGAAGGGGTTATCCGGCAAAACGAGTGGCTCTATGATCATTATGTCGACCACGCGATTTATGGTCTGCTTTCATCAGAATGGAAAGCATAGTATAGACGTTTAGAAAAAGCGTCGCAGGAGCAGGAGTGAATCTGTTTGCATACCTTGTCTCAATTAACCTGGTTTTTCCGTCTTCATTGGAAGCGGTACGTCTGGGGTATTTTTTTCTTATTTCTCGTGGATATCTTCATGCTGATCCCGCCGCGACTGATCGGTCAAACGGTCGATGAGATGCGGCTCGGTACGCTCACCGCACAGAAGCTGATGATCACGCTGCTCCTGCTGGTAACCTTGGGCATCGCGTTGTATGGGGCACGGATCTTATGGCGGTATCTGTTGTTTGGCGGGGCGCTGATGCTGGAGCGGACGCTGAGGGAACGCTTCTTTCAGCATTTGACCCGCATGACGCCGAGTTTTTTCCAACGAAGGCGTTCCGGTGACCTGATGGCGATCGCGACGAACGATATCCCGGCCGTTGAGATGACGGCGAGCCATGGCGTGCTGACCTTTGTCGATTCCTTGTTTATGACCGTGGTGACGCTTTCGACGATGTTTGCGCTGATTGACTGGAAATTGACCGTAGCTGCGCTGCTGCCGATGCCGTTGATGGCTTGGGCAACCGCTCACTACGGTAAGCTTCTGCATGACCGCTATTTTTTGGCGCAGGAAGCATTTGGGGAAATGAACGATCATGTCCAGCAGTCGATCTCGGGGGTTAGAGTGCTGCGCTCCTTCGTGCAAGAGGAGCAGGACGTGGAGGCGTTTCGCCAGGTGAGTGAAAAAACGCTGCAGCGCAATGTAAGCGTTGCCCGCGTCGATGCCTTGTTTGACCCTACGATTAATGTGATTATTGGCTTCAGCTTTTTGATCGGTCTGGGGTATGGAGCCATTTTGGTGTTTAACAGTCAGATTACGTTGGGAGATCTGGTCTCCTTCCACTTATATTTAGGATTGCTCATCTGGCCGATGTTTGCGTTTGGCTGGCTGATGAACATTTTGCAGCGGGGAAGCGCCTCTCTACTGCGTCTGCAGGAAACGCTTGCCGAGCAGCCGGATGTACAGGACGCTCCAGATGCGACCGACACGATAGCGGAAGGAGCCATCGAAGCGAAATCCTTAACCTTTATCTACCCTGGGGCACAGAGTCCAGCGCTTAGTGATGTATCTGTGTTCGTACGTCCTGGGGAAACGCTTGGGATCGTCGGACGGACTGGAAGCGGCAAGTCCACATTTTGCCGAGTGCTTCTCCACCAATATCCGCTGGAGGAGAAGCAGCTGTTCTTCACGGGTAAACCAGTTGAGCAGATGACCGTATCCGCTCTCCGGGAAAAAATCGCGTATGTCCCACAAGAGCATATGCTCTTCTCACGTACGATCCGGGAAAATGTCAGCTTTGGCAATCCGGAAGCGGGCGAAGACAAGATTCGTCAGGCCATGGAGCAAGCGGAACTGACAGCAGATGTCGCTCATTTTCCTATGGGGCTGGAAACTATGGTCGGGGAGCGGGGCATCATGCTGTCTGGCGGGCAAAAACAGCGCATTTCCATTGCCCGTGCGTTGCTGGCTGACAAGGAAATCCTCATCATGGATGATTCGTTGTCCGCTGTGGATGCCCGGACGGAGGAAAAGATTCTCCAGCATCTACGGCAGGAGCGAGCCGGAAAAACCACGATCATCACTGCGCATCGTTTGTCGGCCGTGCAGCATGCCCAGCAGATTATCGTCCTCGATGAAGGGCGTATCGTGGAAAGAGGAACCCATGACGAGCTGATGGCTTTGGACGGCTGGTATGCGGAGCAGTATCGACGCCAACAGATGGAAGCGCTTGTGTCTGGGTAAGAGGGGGAAAAAGACAATGAGAGGGCAAACCGTATGGCGTCGGCTCGTGGGCTATGCCAAGCCGTTTCAAAAAAGAATCTGGCTTGCGCTCGCGCTACTGATCATGGGTACCGCTGCAGATCTGGCTGGTCCCTTTATCGCCAAGGTCGTCATCGATGATCATATTGTAAGTATTCAGAAGCAATGGTATCGCTTTGAGCAGGTGCCCTATCAAGAGGAACAGCAAATGGCAGGCGTTGAAATTGACGGTGACTACTATGTCAGGGAAGACTGGCTGCCAAAAGTGGTACAGCCGAAAGTGTCCACTGCGGTTCCCGTAGAGATTGTCATATTAGGAACGGACTATTATTTAATGGATCGTGCAACCGATCTGGAAAAAGGAAAGATCACTCCTGTGTTCGCTTTTACCGATCAGCAAACGGGAAGGGAACATTATCAGCTGAACTTCTTTGATTTTGATCTTACGGACAGCGTACAAGCAATCCGCTTGACCGCCGGGGACGTCAAGGCGTTGTACAGCCGGGATGTCGCTCCGATTATCCTGCTGCTGTCTGGCTATGGAGCACTGATCCTGTTTTCAGCAGGGCTTAACTACGTCCAGCTATTGTCCCTGCAGACGACGGCCCAACGGATTATTCAACGGATGCGGCTGCAGCTGTTTACGCATATTCAAAAGCTGTCCGTCTCCTACTTTGATTCGACTCCGGTCGGGCAATTGGTCTCACGACTGACCAACGATACCGAAGCGATCCGTGAGCTGTATGTAAGTGTGCTGGCTACTTTCGTGCAAAACGGAGTCTATTTACTCGGCATTTTGGTGGCATTGTTCATCCTGCAGCCTCAGTTGGCGCTATTTTGCCTGCTGCTGGTCCCGGTACTCTTTATCCTTGTTATAGGCTATCGGCGTTATAGCTCCAAGTATTACGCTGCGATTCGCGGCCGTTTAAGCGAAATGAACGGGACGATTAATGAAATGATCCAAAACATGACCGTCGTGCAGGCATTCCGCCGAGAGAAGCAGGTGGAGAGCGAGTTTGCAGAAGTGAATGACGCGTACTTTCATTCACGTTTGAAGGAAAATAACCTGGAGTCGTTTTTGCTGCGGCCAGCAGTCGACTTGCTGTGGAAGCTGTCTTTGACGGGAATCCTGTGGTATTTTGGGGATCAGTCATTACAGGGGATCTTGTCATTCGGGGTGTTGTATGCGTTTATCGACTACATGGGGCGATTTTTTGAACCCATCAATATGATCATGGATCGTCTTTCTGCGTTGCAGCAGGCCGTCATCTCCTCCCAGCGCGTGTTTGAGATCCTGGATACGGAGACGATGAAACAGACTGGCAAAAAAGAGCTTGCCCGTCCACGGGGAGAAGTGGTGTTCGATCAAGTCTCTTTTGCTTATAAAGACGAGGAGTATGTGCTGAAAAACGTATCCTTTACGGCAAAACCGGGTCAGACAGTGGCGCTGGTCGGCCATACTGGATCGGGAAAAAGCTCCTTAATGAATCTGTTGCTTGGATTTTATCCGGTGACAAAAGGGCGTATTGCTATCGATGGCACTGATCTGAGTGATATCGATCCGGAGGCGCTGCGGCGTCACGTAGGACTGGTGCTTCAGGACCCGTTTCTGTTTACAGGATCGATTGCCTTCAACATTCGCCTGTACAATGACTGGATCAGCGACGAGGATGTGGTTCAAGCGGCAAAGGCCGTCAAAGCGGATGATTTTATCCGGCAGCTCCCCAAACAGTACGATGAACTGGTCGTGGAGCGGGGAGCCACCTTGTCAGCCGGTCAGCGGCAGCTGCTTTCCTTCGCGCGGGCGCTGGCAAGCGATCCGGCCATACTCGTATTGGACGAAGCCACGGCCAGCATCGACAGTGAGACGGAGTCGGCGATCCAGGAGGCGCTGCAGGTGTTATCCAAGGGACGCACGACCTTTATGATCGCGCATCGCTTGTCGACCATTCAGCATGCCGATCTGATTCTCGTCCTTTCGCGCGGAGAGGTGGTCGAGCGGGGGACCCATGAAGAGCTGATGCAGCACCATGGCATCTACCAGAAGATGTATCAGCTTCAACAAGGAGATCATGCAACAGTAGAAATGGCAAGGAATAACGCTTGACCATACCGTAAGGAAAAAGGTTACGATAGAAAGAAACAGCGATAGGAGAGCACGATTCATGTCTGCATCACGATATACTTTTTTCACATTGATAGTCATCGTCGCCATTGCAGGAATGAGTCAGGGATTGACGCTTCCGCTGCTGGCGATTTTGCTGGAACAACAAGGAGTATCCTCGGTAGCCAATGGGATCAATGCAGCGGCGCTCTATATCGGCATTATGCTGGTGACGCCATGGTTGGAAATTCCGTTGCGTCGGATCGGGTACCGTACCACCATCGTCTATGGACTGATTTTGATCACGATTGCCACGGTGCTGCTGCCGTTCTTTAACCATTTGGCGATCTGGTTTATCCTGCGCATGCTGCTGGGAGCAGGAGATTCGGCATTGCATTATTCGAGTCAGATGTGGGTAACTGCACTTGCATCCCCGGAAACCCGCGGGCGTGATATTTCCTTGTACGGACTTGCTTTTGGCGTGGGATTCAGCATTGGTCCGCTGGGCTTGAATTTGCTTCCGTTTGGACTATGGGCCCCGTTTGCTGCCCTGGCTGCCACTTATGTGATTGCCTTTTTTATGGTAGCCAGGCTAAAAAATGAGTTCCCGGATATGCCCCAAAAGACAGGGGAGAGCAAAAACAAGTATGCGCTTGTCGTAGGATTAGCGTGGTGGGCGCTGATTCCTTCGTTTATTTATGGATATTTGGAAGCCTCCCTGAACGGAAGCTTTCCGGTGTATGCCCTGCGCATAGGTGTGTCGGTTGAATCGGTGTCCATCATTTTGGCGTCCTTCGTGATTGGCAGCATTCTCTTGCAAATGCCGATTGGCAGTCTGAGTGACCGGATCGGGCGAAAGAAAGTCATGGGGGCCTGTGCCTTCATAGGAGCGGCTGCATTTCTGCTGTTTCCCCTTGCTGGACAATCGGTATGGCTGATGATGACCATTTTGGCGATCGCGGGTGCAGCAGTCGGGTCCTTTTACTCGCTCGGCCTTGCGTACTCTGCGGATATTTTGCCAGCCAGTCTTGTACCGACAGCGGGCATCATTGCTTCATTGAACTATAGCATTGCGAGCATCGCGGGTCCTACTGCAAACGGTTATGTGTTTGAATATTTGGAGCCATGGATGATGTTTGGATTGATCGGCGGTTTGTTAGGCCTCTTCACGATACTCGGCTTTTTCTTTCGGCAGGGAGCGGCACGCAAGAATCAAGAAGAACACACGTTTCCTGTATGATTCAACAGAAACAGGGGAGAGTAACATAGAGAACCTCCTAAAGGAAGGTGAGTCTCTTGCTTACACCCTGCTTTTACAAACGCGGCTTGATTTGGCTGCTCTTCTTTGTCGTCAGCTTAGTAGTGGTTCCGTTCTTTACAGATAGCGAACCGCAGATCACGGAGCAACCGAAACAATCCAACGTACAACAGCTTGTCCCTCGTACACAGGGTCGTTGACAATCGTCAACGACCCTGTTCTTTGTTCATTCCCAAACAGAAGCGACATGGACTTGGATTAGTCAGCTTCAGCAATGATTACCAGCAAAATGAAGAGAACCAGCACCAAGACGAAATCGTCCCCAAAAATACCTCTACCAGACATGAAAGCACCCCCTTTTAAAGAATGCTGTGAAGGATAATCTTCACATTACACACCATATGAAAAAGGGGGGGGTAACGATTGGATGCTTGACCTAGGACACGAAAAACCAACATTCGTCCAAATGGGACTGAGGGTGAAGATTGCTTATTTTTTTCGCTCTTTAATCACCAACGTATTCGCCATCATATCATGCCAGCCGCGCTTTTTATCATTCCATCCCACCCAGAAGTATCCCAGTCCGAGTGGGATGGAAGACAGGAGCTTTCCGATGACTTCCCGCAGGAACACCTGTCCGAGGGAAAGCCTCTGGCGTTGTCCGTCATTGCGGGCATTGATGACCCGGATGCCGACGAGCATTTTCCCCAATGTTTGCCCTGACCACCAGGTAAGCAGGACAAAGTATAGAAAATTCACGATCAGCTCGATCACGTCGACGGGGGAATAAACCTCTTCCGTATATCCCATCAACCTGCGCAACGGATTAAAGAGCAAAAAGCTGATCCCCACCAGAAAGAGGCTGTCTATCAGGGTAGCGGCTACCCGTATCCAAAAACCTGCATAGCGATAAGGGATGGGACTACTCGGTTCGTTTTCGTGTGGATATGGGTGTTGTTCTTGTTCTTGTTCTTCATTCATGCGCTGTACCTCCTTAGTTCGGGAGATATTGATATAACAATTTGGGAGCGGCCTCCCGATCAAGAAATCGCTGCAGGCCAAATGGATCATTTGAGGTCCAATGCTTTTGCATACTGAATAGCAGATTGCCCAAGGAAAACGTTTCTGCATAGCGTACAATGGTCGCTTCCGGCAGGCCGCTGAGTGCTAAGGCATGATCGGTGGCTGCATCGAGATCTCCAAAGGAATCGATCAGTCCCAATTCCTTCGCTTGGGCACCGGAATAGATCCGACCATCCGCCAGCTCACGGACGCGTTCGCGCGGGAGTTTGCGGCCTGCTACAATGACATCGACGAAATTCTCATAGCTCTCATTCACTAGCCTTTGGAAAATCGCGCGTTCTTCCTCTGTCAATGGACGGGCAGGACTCCCGATGTCTTTGTATTTGCCGCTTTTGATCACATACTCCTTTATCCCGAACCGCGCCGCAGTCTCTGCATAGTTCATTAACGTGAAGATCACGCCGAGGCTGCCCGTCATCGTATTGCGATTCGCGAAAATGGCATCACCAGCTGCAGCCAAATAGTAGCCGCCAGAAGCAGCAGTAGAGCCCATGCTGACTACCAAGGGAATCTGCCGTGTTGTTTTCAGATGAAGGAGCCGCTGATAAATTTCATCCGTGGCTACGACTTCGCCGCCAGGACTGTCAATCCGGAGTACAACGGCTTTTACCAGATCGTCTTCTTCAATACGGCGCAGCTGCTCTGCCAGCACTTCATTCATGGCAGGTGTGCCTGGGCTGGAGGACTGACCCGAGATCACTCCGGTGACAAAAAGCTGTACGATCTTATGAGGACCGCCATCGGAAATGATCGTTTCTTCCCAGGCAACCGGAGCAGGAGTCAGATCGGAATAATTGCCAAAAAGCGCTTCCACGCTAAACCCGGCGACGATCACCGCGGCAACGATGACCAGCACGATCCACTTTTTTCGGTTCATGCCAATCCCTCCTTAAAGGGTATCTTTCACATGACGCTGCTGGATTACGCATGAGATGGCCCGAGAGTAACTGGAAGCGGAGGAGGTGGCTGCCACCAGAAAGATCATGCTTTTTCTGCAAAGGTGGGTTACAATAGATAGAAATTACAGAAAAATCGCACAAGGGGGCGCACAACTGCGTGATCATTCAAGTTACCGATCTCCACAAATACTATGGCAAGCTGGAAGTATTAAAAGGGATTACCACACAGATCGCTGAAC
>DASQNU010000293.1:0-8301 GCA_035644815.1 Bathyarchaeia archaeon
TTCCGGTGAAACCGAAGATGCGACCATCGCTGACATTGCAGTAGCAACCAATGCGGGTCAAATCAAGACGGGTGCTCCTTCCCGTACAGACCGTGTGGCGAAGTACAACCAGTTGCTCCGCATCGAGGACGAGCTGGGTGAAACTTCTCGTTACGGCGGCCGTGCTTCTTTCTACAACCTGAAATAGTAAGAGATTCACTTTGAGATTACCTAATAAAAGCAGACTGCTTCGTATTTCTGTACGAAGCAGTCTGCTTTTTTCTAATGGTCCATCAAAGTTTTTCCAATATGTGCTTGATTTCCATCATCTCTTGATGACCGAGGGGCCCATAGTGCAAGGCCTTGGCAATTTCCTCAGCCTGCGAGACGGTCTTGATTCCCGGAATCGGGATGGTGGTCTCGCTTCTGCCCCATATCCATCCTAAAGCGCCTTGGACGAGTGTTCGCCCGTTTGACGTCATAATTTCTTTGATTGCGTCCAGTTTTTGCAAAAAGTCCTCCCGTGGCTTTCCGTCTTGAAAATAGGTGACCCAGGAATGGCTGCTTCCTCTGACATCGTCAGCTGGCAAGCGGGAAGCCGCGTTGAATTTTCCGCTGAGCAACCCCATTGCCAACGGAGAGTTGCTAATAGCTGACAGCTGGTGCCGCTCGCATAGATCAATCAATTCTTTCCTGTCCTTGAGCACATTTAAGGAAAATTGGAGGGAATCCGCATGGGAGTCCTTTGCAAATTTTTCTGCTCTCTTCACATCGCTCGTACTCCATCCATAGGCGCGGATATAGCCCTCCTGTTTGAGACGGTCAAGCGATTCGATAGCTGAATCGACCTCAAAGTCCGGCAGGTTGCCTACGTGAATCTGGTACAAATCAATATAATCGGTCTGCAAACGGCGCATCGACGCCTCGCATGCTAGACGGATGTAAGCGGGGGAGACATTGTAGTCAGTCAGTACCTCCCGTTTGTCTTCGTTGTAGGTATAGCCAAATTTGGTCGCAATGACTACCCGCTCCCGTATTCCTTTCAGCGCCGCTCCCAGAATGCGTTCACTGTGCCCGGTACCGTACACATCAGCGGTATCAAAAAAGGTGATGCCCAACTCGAAGGCACGCTGAATCGCTCGAATCGACTCCTGATCATCGACTTGCCCCCATCCGTCTGCCAATCCATCCAGGGTAAATGGACCGCCAATCGCCCAGCATCCTATTCCGAGATTGCTCACTTCCATTGTGGATTTCCCCAACTGTTTCATTTTCAGACCATCTCCTGTTCATTCATTCTTTCAAATACACTATAATCAAGGAAATTGGTCGGTTTAAGTTCCAATTCTGACAAAATTGATAGAGCCAATTGGGAAAGGAATGGAGGCGGGGAATGTGCTGGGGATCCGATTCGAAAGCAGCCAACGACTTTCATTGACTCGTCAGCTATGTGATCAGCTGCGGCGTCAGATCGAGAGTGGTCAACTGCCAGAAGGTTTTCGCTTGCCGCCGACGAGAAAAATGGCTGCGGAGTTGTCGATATCCAGGAATGTGGTGATGGAGTCGTACGAGCAGTTAATAGCGGAAGGGTATCTCATTAGCCGAGTGGGAGCGGGAACGTATGTGGCTGGTGGCATCAAGGAAAATGCCAATCGCAGAGCAGTCGGGAATGAAAAACCGGTGTCCGGACAGGACGATGTACGCGAGGATGTGATTGATTTTATCGCCGGGGCGCCTGATCTTGCTCTTTTTCCTCGGAAGAAATGGGGGAAATACTTGCAGCAGGCTGTCCATGATGCAGAACATACGCTTTTTGATTACGGGGATATTTGCGGGGATATCGAGCTTCGGGAGGCAATCGTTGACTACCTGTATCGCATGAAGGGGATTCAATGCCGCAGTGAACAAATCATCATCGTTTCTGGCTCTGCGGAAGGCTTTTTGCTCCTTTCCAAAGCGCTTTCGGCGGCTTTTCACTCCCTCTATATCGAGGAGCCGACGGTTGATTTTATCAGAGACATCTTCAAGCACATGAATTATCGGCTGATTCCCGTTCCTGTGGATCGGCATGGCATGAATGTGGAAAGCATGGATCAATGGGAGGCAGGACATCTGGTGCTCGTCACACCTTCTCACCAATTTCCTACGGGAAGTGTCCTCTCGATTCAACGCAGACAGCGAATCATCGAGATGGCAGAGAGTGCCGGCAATTATATCATGGAAGATGACTATGACAGCGAATTCCGGTTCAAGGGCATACCCATACCGCCTTTGCAGACATTGGCTCCTTCTCGTGTCATACACGTCGGGACCTTCAGTAAGACCTTGTCACCGGGCTTGAGAATCGGCTATCTGGTCATCCCGAATCAGCTCGTGGAGACGGTTGCCGCGATGAAGGAACAGCTGCATTTGCATACCCCGCCGATTCTACAGAGAGCATTAGCTCGCTTCATTCGGGATGGCCATCTTGATCGGCACATTTATCGCATGAAAGCCATTTATAAACAGAAGCGGGCATATTTGGTGGATCAATTGCACGATTGCTTCGGGGAGGATTTGACTGTGCATGGGGATGAGGCAGGGATGCATGTGCAGGCTGAGTTTATGAGGAGTGGCTATTTGCAAATTCCTTGGGAGGACGCGATTCATTATGGCGTCAATGTCCATAGCTTTGGTACATACAGTTTGCTGCCAGATGCGTATCCCGGCAAGCTCGTATTCGGATATGGTCATCTTCGCTTGGATGAAATCCGTTTGGGAATTCAACGGTTGAAACAATTTATAGCGGAACATCTTCCAGCGATTCAAGAAAAAAAGCACTCGGGGTAATGAAACTCCGAGTGCTAGTAGTTGTACCGAAAGCAATCCAGGAAGTGTCCCCTTGCTTTTGATGGCGGAGTTCGTCCCTCCTGTACTGTTTTTGCCCGCACCGCTGGCAAGTGTGCTTGCCCATACGGCAGATTCTGGTTCATATTGGGTTCACATTGCAGCCTTATAGTAGGGGAAGAGACAGGAGCGATGGCCATCCTCCCGAAGAAAAATGGTTTGCAAGGAGCGCAAAGGTATGGATAAATGGATCGTAGTAACATTGTTGTATCTGACTGTATTGATTAGCGGTTTTACCTTCTATGATGAGTTTGTGTCAGAGGACAGACCGGCTGCATCGGCGGAGGCCGCACACGGTGGCGAGGGAAAAAATCACGCAGAGGCCACCGGAGAAAGTCATGGACATCAAAGCGAGGCACAGCATGTGTCGCATAGCGAGGTCAATGTATTTGTGCAATCGGATGAAAAAGAATTGAAAGTATACCTGAAAGACAAAGCGGGTAATCCCGTCGAACACCTCGAAGTGAATCATGAGAAGCTCCTACATTTTATCGTTGTGGATGAACGCTTACAGCAATACCATCACTTGCACCCGGAACAGACCGGAAAAGGAGAGTTTCGGATTGCGAATCCGCTTCCCGCTGGATTTTATAAGGCCTTCGTAGATATCAAGCCGACCAATATGGCTTACCAGGTTGCTCCTGTTCCGTTTGTCGTAGGAAAGCCGAGCATGCCCCCTGGGCAACATGCGGGACTTAAGCAAGACACATCTTTTACCCGGACCGTAGACGGGGAAAGAGTCAAACTACAATTAAGTGCTTTCCAACCGAATGTGCCTGTGACACTGCAGTTTGAACTGGACCAAACACACCTGACTCCGTATCTGGGGGCCATGGGGCATGTCGTGATATTGGATGAACATGCGCAGACCTTCCTTCACGTGCATCCAGCAAATGAAGAGGAGCCGGTTTTTGAAACACAGTTTACTCAGCCTGGCGTGTACAAGATATGGGCGGAGTTCAAACAAGGTGGAAAAGTAAGAGCATTTCCGTATGTAGTTGAGATCAAAGGGGAGAAATAGGTTGTTAAAAATAGTAGTGGTGGATGATGAAGCTCACATTCGTGAGCTGATTCGTCTTTATCTGGAAGATGAGGGCTTTGAAATCATTGAGAAGGCAAATGGAGCAGAAGCGTTGGAGTACACGGAGCATCATAAAGTTGATCTCGCCATTATCGATATCATGATGCCCAAAATGGATGGGTGGCAACTCTGTGAAAACCTACGTGAATACGGAGATATGCCGATTTTGATGATCACGGCGAAGGGAGAGGCTGCGGACCGGATCAAAGGCTTCAAGCTGGGGACAGATGATTATTTGGTCAAGCCGTTTGACCCGGTAGAAATGGTGCTGCGGGTGAAGGCATTGCTGAAGCGGTATCGGATTGATGCATCCCATACACTCACATTAGGGTCAATCACCTTGGATCGCAAAAAATACCACGTGATGCACAAAGACGGCACAGCAGTTACGCTTCCGATGAAAGAATTCGAATTATTGTACAAGCTGGGGAGCCATGCCGGGCAGTTGTTTACCCGCGATAGTCTGATCGAGGATATATGGGGCCTGGATTATGAAGGCGATGAGCGCACGGTGGATGTCCATATCAAGCGGCTTCGGGAAAGGTTTGGCGCGTATGAGTCAGAATTCCGGATTGTGACCATTCGAGGGCTTGGCTATCGGCTGGAGGTGCATCACAATTAAATCGCTCTATACCCGTATCGTCCTGATATTTGTCGGGATCGTCATGCTCAGTCTGTTTGTCGCCTTTTTCTCTACCTCTTTCCTATATAAAAGCCGCATTCAGGGAATGGTCGAAGGCAGTCTTATTACCAATGCGCAAAAAATCATCGGCAACTATCAAGCGACTCCTGCTGCGGAGATCGTTCCGTTTATGCAAAATTTCTCCGGACTTTCCGGCAACCTGCTGCAGCTATACAACAAGCGAGGGGAGCCTCTGCTGAAGGAACCTACGGGTATCCTCAACGTCAGTCCGAATCTGCTGAAACGGGCACTGGCTGGCGAGACCGTAAGCAACATCGCGGAAGAAGACGGGATGGTTCCCTATCTGCCGGTGGTCGGTGTGCCCTTTGAGGTGGATGGCCAGCCGTATGCTTTGTTCCTGTCGGTGGAGCCGAATCAGGTTGAGATGGAAATCATGGACTCCATCCATCTGATGTATATCATTATTCTATTTTTCGGCAGTCTGCTGATTGTGGTCGCTGCGCGCTATATCGTCAAGCCGATCGCCAGACTGACCGATGCGACAAAGCGTATGGCAAAAGGTCAATTCGATCTCGAACTGCCCACAAGTCGCAAGGATGAGATCGGGATATTGACCGCCAGTTTTAACAAGATGGCCAAAGAGCTCTCCAAGCTGGATCGCATGCGCAAGGAGTTTGTGTCCAGCGTTTCTCATGAAATACAAACTCCATTAACGTCCATATCCGGGTTTAGCAAAGCAATCAGGCAGAAGAAGATGAGTGAGGAAAGCCGCAACCGTTATTTGACGATCATCGAGGAGGAAAGTGAACGGTTATCTCGATTAAGCCAGAATTTGCTCAGACTGACTTATTTGCAGCAGCACGACCAACCCGTACAGGTGAGCCTATTCCGACTGGATGAGCAGCTGCGCAAGGTCGTGATTGCGCTGGAGCCGCAATGGTCGGCGAAGGAGATCGAGATCACGATGCAGCTGGAGCCTTTGACGATTGAGGCAGATGAAGATCAGCTGAAGCAGGTATGGACCAATCTGCTTGGCAACAGCATCAAGTTTACGCCTGAATACGGGAATATCACGATCGAAGCACAGAAGCAAGAACAGCATACCGTCATCTCCATCACCGATACGGGAATCGGTATCCCTGCGGAAGAATGTGCCGATATTTTCAAGCCATTTCACAAGGTCGATAAAGCGCGGGATGGTGCCGTCAAAGGCAATGGACTAGGCTTGTCCATCGTCAAACACATTGTCGATATTCATCATGGGGAGATCATTGTATCCGGAGAACCCGGTGTTGGTTCTACGTTCACCGTTCATTTGCCCGGTTGATTTCTTAGCTGCCGATAGTTGAGGCGGCTTTTCTTTTTTTTAGAGATTGCCAATTCATGTTGAGTTCACAGAGCCGCTTTATAGTATCCCTGAGGGCAAGTTGAGTTTGAAATTGACAAAGGGAGAGAATGAGAGATGAAGAAGGCAATCATGCGAGTTTTCGTATATGTCTTGATGCTGGTTATCTTTGTGGGAGGGACGGGGGTGTTGGGCTATGCGCGTGAGCAGCGAAATTACTGGGTGGCGCCAAGCGAGCAGCCGCTTCCTTCCTTGCAAAGCGTGATGGTTCCCGAGCATGATCCAAATAAACCAACCGTCGCCGTACTGTTGGGAGATCCAACCACAGAGGTATTTGATTTTATGATGCCGTACCAAATGTTCGCCATGACTGATGCTTATAATGTGTACGCGGTTGCCCCGGAGAAAAAAGTGATCTCGTTGACTGGGGGACTGGATCTGGCCCCGCACTATTCGTTTGCAGAGCTCGATCAATTATTGCAAGGAAAAAGCCCAGACCATATCGTAATTCCATACATTCCGATTATCGATGAGGCCAAGTACCAGCCGCTTCGGAAATGGCTGCAAAAGCATGAACACTCGAACTTACTGAGTATTTGCGGCGGTGCAGGAAACCTTGCTGACGCGGGCCTCTTGAAGGGCAGATCGGCAACCATCCACTGGCAGTTTTTCGATAGGTTCCAAGATCGGTTTGTGGACACAAACTGGGTCCGGGATCAACGGTACGTCGACGATGGCAATATCATCGGGTCAGCTGGTCTCACTTCCGGTATCGATGCTGTGCTCTATGTCATCTCCAAGCATTTGGGTGAACCGATGGCGGAGAAAATCGCAAAGGAAATGAACTATCCATCCTATCACTTTGTAAAGAACCCAAAAGTGGACCCGTATTACGTGGATCGCAGTGAAATCGTCTATATACTCAATCAAGCGTTCCAGTGGAACCAGACAAAAGCGGGGGTATTGCTGTATGACGGGATGGAAGACTCGGCACTGACCTCGATCTTCGATACGTACGCAGCATCCGGTACGACCAAGGTCTATACCGTATCAGCTTCAGATCAACCGATCATCACAAAATATCAGTTGACCTTGTTCCCGAGATACCAGGTAGCGAACGCTCCGCAGGTTGATAAGATGTTCGTTACAGGTACCGAAGCGAAAACGCTGGCTGTTGATGCCGTAAAACAATGGGAGGAAAAGGGGCACCCAATCGAGCCGATGTATATACACAGCGTTTCCCCGAATAGCTTCGTGTTTGATGCGCCGCTGGAGGATCTGGCCCAGCAAGAGGATTATTTGACGGCCAAGTATGGAGCAAAACGCTTGGAATACCGGGCCAACCATCTGAATTTGCAAGGTCAGCCGTTTTCCTGGGAAGCATTCGGGATTCCGCTGTTGTTAATCGTTTTTGCTCTGTTGCTCGCGTACTATGTAGACAGACGATTCATTCTGAAGAAGACGGCATGCTGTTTCATGAGAAAAACAAGCGAAATCTGAACATGAAAATGCCCGGAGCGCGTTGGACCTCCGGGCACTTCTATTTACACCGATACCATTTGCTTTTTCATACCAACCACTTTGCGTCCTTTGCCAAATGGAATGCACATCGGCGTTCCGAACATAGGATCGGTGGTGATTTGGCAATCCATATGAAACACCGTACGAACCAAGTCCTCGGTAATAATTTCTTCCGGTTTGCCTTGTGCGAAAATGCCTTGATCATGAACAGCTACGACATGGTGAGCGTAACGGCATGCCAGATTGAGATCGTGGAGGACCATGACGATGGTGCGGCCTTCCTGTTCGTTCAATTCAAACAGCAGATCCAAAATCTCGATTTGATGGGTCATATCCAGATACGTAGTCGGCTCATCCAGCAAAATCGTATTGGTTCCTTGTGCCAGTGTCATCGCGATCCAGGCACGTTGGCGCTGACCGCCGGAAAGGGAGTCAACCGGACGATCGGCAAGCTCCGTCAGGCGAGTGGAGGCCAAGGCACCCATCACCATTTTTTCGTCTTCCTCCGACCACTGCTGTAACCAGTTTTGATAAGGATAGCGTCCTTGCTTCACCAGCTGCAATACAGTCAGTCCTTCCGGTGCGATCGGGGATTGCGGGAGGATAGCCATTCGTTTGGCCACTTCCTTGGTCGGCCACTTGCTGATTTCTTGCCCATCCAGCAGGACAGCACCATTCTTCGGCTTTAAGAGGCGGGCGAGCGAGCGGAGAAGCGTCGATTTGCCGCAGCCGTTGCTGCCGATGAATACAGTGATTTTCCCCGCTGGAACCACCATATCCAGATTTTCGATAATGTTCCGGTCTCCGTAGGACAAGGTCAATGCATTGGTTTGCAAGGCTTGCATG
>DASQNU010000294.1:0-31541 GCA_035644815.1 Bathyarchaeia archaeon
AAGCGCCTTTTGCTTACGGGCATCTTCATACACGGAGACGACTGCAGCTTTTACTTCCGGGTGACTGGAGAGTACCGCTTCAATTTCTCCCGGCTCAATTCGGTACCCTCTGATTTTCACTTGCTGATCCATCCTGCCCAAATATTCAATTGACCCATCCGGTAGCCAACGAGCCCGGTCCCCCGTACGGTACATGCGTTCTTCCGGACAGAATGGATCACGCACAAATTTTTCAGCAGTCAGTTCCGGCTGGTTGAGATATCCTCGGGCCACCCCGTCTCCTCCGACACATAACTCGCCTGGTACGCCGACAGGAACAGGCTGATTGCCGTGATCGAGGATGTAAGCCGTAGAATGGCTGATCGGTTTTCCAATCGGGATATTCTCCTGAAATTCCTTGTCAATCAGGAAGCACGTGGAGAACGTTGTGTTTTCCGTTGGCCCGTAGCCATTCCATATCGCAAGCCCGGGATGACGTTTCCTTACCGTTTCAATGTGTTTCGGAGACAAGACATCGCCACCTACAATCAACGCCCGCAAGCTGCCAAACAGGTCTGCCGGGCCGTCCTCCGCCAATTGATTGAACAGCGGAGAGGTCAGCCACATGATCGTAATGCGGTGTGTATGCAGAAAAGCTTCCAGTGCATTCGGGTTCAACAGGACGTCTTTTTCGATTAGGTAGAGACGTGCTCCATTCAGCAAAGCTCCGAAAATCTCAAAGGTTATCGCATCAAAACCGACTGCACCCGTTTGTATCATCCGATCATTGGCATTCACCTGAATATAATTGGTGTGCGTAACCAAGCGAACGACGTTGCGATGTTCGACCATAACCCCCTTTGGTTTGCCGGTTGAGCCCGACGTGTACATGACATAGGCAAGATCGGTTGCTTGTACCGACCCCTGTGGATTTGCCCGACTTTCCTCTTTCCACTCTTCATTCGACAGGGATATTACCCCCGCTTTCAATGAGAGAGGCAAACGATTGATCAGGTCGGGTTGTGCCAGCACGATCGACACCTGCCCATCGTCCAGCATGTAGTGAATCCGCTCTTCCGGATACTCCGGATCTACGGGTAAGTAAGCACTGCCAGCTTTCAAGATAGCTAGAATTCCTATTACCATCTCTACCGACCGGTCCGCAAAAAGCCCTACGATGCAGTTCTTGCCGATTCCACGCTTTTTCAGGAGATGCGCCAGTTGATTCGCTTTATCGTTGAGTTCACTGTATGTGAATTCCCCTCCGCTTCCCACGACTGCCACAGCGTCAGGAGAGCGATACACTTGGGTCTCAAACAGAGTGGGAATCGCCTGTTCGCGTGGGTATTCTTCGGTCATGCCGTTCATCCATTCGGCGATGAGGCGCTTTTCCTGATGATCCATCATGCTGATTTGTCTGAGGTGCTCGTCGGGTTGAGCGGTAATCGCACGCAACAGATTTACAAAATGCGTGGCCATCCGCAGAATCGTCTCTTCCTTGAATAAGCGTGTTGCATATATGAAGCTGAGAAGTATCTCTCCATCGCCTTCATGCGCTTCTACCATCAAGTCGAATTTGGCCTTCAAGTCTACGCTTTGCCAAGAGGAGACCTTTACGTTCCCCCAATGTTGACTGGTATTGTCCTCCAGATTTTGCAGCAGGAACATCGTATCAAATAACGGATTTCTGCTGGGATCACGCGGAATTCCAAGCCGGTCTACCAATGTTTCAAACGGATACAGCTGATGTTCGTATGCGTCCAGTGTATGCTGCCTCACCTCAGCCAAAAAGGCACGGAAGTTCTTTTCGGCCGTAGGTTGGTTACGCAGGGCCAAGGTATTTACAAACATCCCGACAACATCGGCCAGATCAGCATGCGGTCTGCCAGCAATGGACATGCCCACCACGATATCTTCCTGCCCGGTGTATTTGGCGAGCAGTATGTTGTAGGCGGCCAACAGCACCATGTACAGGGTTGATTCGGAATCTCGGGCTAACTGGTGAAGCTCATCCGTCAGCTTTTTATCCAACGCAATGGTATGCTGCGCACCTTCAAAGGTTTGGATCGCTGGCCTTGGATAATCCGTCGATAGACGTAGCACGGGGATTTCATCACCAAAGCGCTGTAGCCAATATGACTCATGAGTGGCAAAAGAATCGGATTGGAGCAACTCCTGTTCCCACACGGCAAAATCTTTATAGTGAATGGATCGAGCAGATAAGCTTTGTCCCTGATACAAACGGGCCAATTCGTCAAGCAATATCCCCGTCGATACTCCATCCGAAATGATATGGTGCGTATCCATCATGAACAGATGTTTCTGTTCGCAAAGCACTAGCAGCTCCATGCGAAGCAGCGGGGCTGTTTGCAGGTCAAACGGCCGTATGAATTGTTGAATCTTTTGGTGAATATCTGCTTCGGACGCAAAGGCGACCGTTAGCGGAGCGTCTACATTCCCGGATATCCGCTGATATAGCTCCCCATCGATCACTGTAAAAGATGTCCGCAGTGATTCATGACGATCTACCAAGTCCTGAACCGCACGTGCAAACCTTTCCGTATCAAGTGGACCCTCCAACTGCAGCAAGCATGGCATATTGTAGATGGTATTGTTTTCCTCAAAATGGCGCAGGACATACATCCTTTTCTGAGCGGATGAGGCAGGATATTGCTCCCGGTATGCAACTGGTTCTATGGATTGATAGGCATTGACGTTTACGCTATCCAGGTAAGCTGCCAGCTCCGCGATGGTTTGACGCTCAAAGACCACTTTCAAGGACATTTCAATGCCCAGTTTCTTATGAACCTGTGCGACTACATTCATGGCGCGCAGTGAGTGGCCGCCGAGAGCAAAGAAATTGTCTCGGATTCCAATGCCCTCTATCCCGAGCACTTCTTGCCAGATGGCCACAAGTTTTTCCTCGGTTGTACTGCGAGGGCCAACGTACACAGCTTCATTGGAAATGTTCGCATCTGGTTTGGGAAGTGCTTTCCGGTCAAGCTTGCCATTGGGTGTCACCGGGAAAGATTCCATATGGATGAAAAACGTCGGTACCATATAAGCAGGCAGATGTGCTGTCAAATAGGCTCGCAACTCTTCGCTGTCGATTGATTTCTCCGCTTTGAAATAGCATGTTAGATACGTTTGTTCTTCTCCACTCTCGTACACCGTAACGACGGCTTCCTTCACTTGTTCATGGGAAAGGACCGCTGCCTCGATTTCTCCGATTTCGATCCGATATCCTCTCACCTTCACTTGGTCATCCTTGCGCCCGATATAGTAGAGGCGTCCGTCTTCTCCCCATTTGACCAAATCGCCTGTTACATAAAGACGTTCGTTTGGTACATAAGGATTGGCAATGAATTTCTGCGCGGTCAACTCTTCTCTGTACAGATAACCTCGAGCTAAGCCGAGGCCACCAATGCACAGCTCGCCAACGATTCCCACTGGCACCATCTGATGAGCTTGATCAAGGACGTATACTGCCGTATTCGGGATGGGACGTCCAATGGAGATAGGCCGACCGGGTTCAATCGAGCGTTCGATTGTGGTTACGACGCTATTTTCGGTAGGACCATATTCATTGTTAATTTCAATAGCAGTGTTGTACGTTTTGATCTGCTCCACCAGCTGGGGTGATAGTTTTTCTCCACCGAGCGTCACGCAACGAAGGGAATGAAGCATTCTACTATCGTCTGTACAATCCAAAATGGCCTGGAAGAGGCTCGGAACACCATAGAAATGTGTGATGCCAGTAGTTTGCATCAGTTTTCGCAATGCGATTGGATCCTTGGCGTCTTCCTCACGCGGCAGAACACACACGGCTCCTGCCAATAAAGGCGCAAACAGGCTCGCTACAAAGCCGTCAAAGGAGAAGGAAAACACCTGAAGGGCCTTATCCTTGCTGCTAAACTCGTATTCTTCCCGGCGCCATTTCACGCAGTTGACAATTCCCCGATGCTCGATCATGACGCCTTTTGGTTTACCTGTCGTTCCCGATGTATAGATGACATAGGCAAGATCAGTATCTTGGTTCATTGCAGGCGGATTGACTTGATCCGCAGCGTAATTTTGCTCCCCTTCTAAATTCAACCACGATGTTCCCGCAGGGATGGCAGGAGCCAGCTTGGACGTGGTCAATAGCAGACTGGACTTGCTATCCTCCAGTAGGTAACGGATTCTCTCCTGGGGATATTGCGGATCCACAGGCAAATAGGCTGCGCCGGCTTTCAAAATGGCCAAAATGCCAATGACCATTTCCGGTGAACGTTCCGCCATGATTGCCACGATCTGCTCTCGACCGACTCCCTTGCTGATCAAGGTATGGGCAAGCTGGTTGGCTCTCGTGTTAACTGTGTCAAACGAATAGGTTTCCCCCGCCCACTCAAGCGCGGTGCTGTCGGGAGATTTTCGTACTTGCTCTTCAAACAGCGCCGTCAGCGTCTGATTGACGTTCGGCGTTGTTGAATGAGACTGCCCATACGCCAACAGCCTTTCTTTTTCACTATGCGTCAGGATGCTGAGTTCAGCGATCTTCGAATCTGGGCTATCCACCACACGTTGTAAAAGCTCGAGGAAATGCCCAGCCATTCTTTGTATGGTCTCAGACGCAAACAAAGCCGTACGATATTCGAGGGTAAAGAGAATGCCGTCTTCTTGGTCCATGACCCCTAACGTCAGATCAAATTTGGTTTCGTGATCTTGCAATTCGCAAGGGGTAAACGTTAGGTTTTCCATCGCAAAAGTCTGCTGGTCTGCGTTCTGCAGCACGAACATGACATCAAACAATGGATTTCTGCTCATATCGCGCGGAATCTCCAATTTTTCGACCAAGGCTTCAAACGGATATTCCTGATTGTCAAAGGCAAGCAGCGTATTTTGCTTGAGCACGTGCAAAAATTCACAGAAGCTTCGATTTTTTTCAGGACGGTTACGCAAAGCGAGCGTATTGACAAACATGCCCACGACCTTTTCCAGTTCGACGTGCATTCTGCCTGCGATTGGGGTCCCGATGACAATGTCTTCCTGATCCGCGTACTTGGACAGCAGCACATTGTAGGCTGCCAGCAGGACCATAAAGAACGTCGTACCCGTCTCTCGAGCGATGCGGTGCAGGCGACTTCTCAGCTCGGAACTGCCGCGGAACGTTACTCTGGCGCCAGCAAAGCTCTGCACCACCGGACGCGGGAAATCGGTCGGAAGCGCTAGAACCGGGATCTCTCCCGCGAACTGCTCCAACCAGAAGGATTCCTGGCCCCTATATTCGGTTGTCTCAAAACGCTTATTTTGCCAGACCGCAAAATCCTTGTACTGAATCCGCAGGGCTGGCAGCTCTTCCTGTGCATACAGTCTAGCGATCTCTTCAGTGATGCTTGTGGCCGATACACCGTCCGAAATGATGTGGTGCATATCCATCAGAAACAAATGCCGTGTCTTCTCAAGCTCGACCAAACCAGCCCGGAACAAAGGAGCGCGGGACAGATCAAACGGACGAATGAATCCTTTGACAATCTCATTTGCCTCTTCTTCCGTCGCTTGGAGCCAGAAAACATCCAGCTCAACCTCTTGATGAATGGTTTGCACAGGTTCCCCATCTTGCGAATGGAAAGAAGTACGCAGTGCCTCGTGTCTTTTCACAAGTGCTCGCAAGGCTTCCATTAAGCGGTCTTTGTCCAGTTCCCCTTCTATATACATCGCGGTCGGCATGTTGTATACGGTGTCACTTTCCGCCATATGCCGCAGGATATACATTCTTTTTTGCGCGGAGGACAGTGGATAATACGGTTGCTGTTCAACTGGCTCAATGGTTGTGTATGGACGGTGCTCTCCTTTTTTGATCAGAGCCGCTATCGCCTGAATCGTCGGATGTTCAAAAAACGTTTTCAATGGCAGTTCATATCCAAATTCCCGATGAATCTGGGCGATCACCGACATGGCCCGCAGCGAATGGCCGCCAAGCTCGAAGAAATGATCAAGTGTACCGATTGACTGAACACCAAGCACCTGTTCCCAAATGGTCACAAGCTGCTGCTCGACCTCATTTTTCTGGGCGATGTATTCCTGACCAGACATAGGTTTGCCTGCAGGTACAGGCAGTGCCGAGCGGTCAATTTTTCCGTTTGCGCTCACTGGCAATTGATCCAACTGAACAAAATAGGTTGGCACCATGTAGGCAGGCAATTGGCTTGCGGCATATCGCCACAGCTCTCTTTCCTGCTCTTTATGCACGCTAGTGTAATAAGCAGCCAGGAATGGTTCTCCGCGTGTGTCTTCCTGGACGGCTACTACTGCCTCGTTTACCTTTTCATGCCGCAGAAGGACCGTTTCGATTTCCCCGATCTCAATCCGGTACCCTCTTACCTTGACTTGATCATCTGTTCTTCCAATATAGTCAATGCTTCCGTCTGCTTTATACCTCGCCAGGTCTCCCGTTTTGTATAGCAATTCTCCTTCTTGGAACGGATTCGGGATAAATTTCTCGCGAGTCAACTCCGGATTATTAAGGTATCCTCTCGCAAGTCCCGGTCCTCCGATGCAAAGCTCTCCAATCACGCCGACAGGGAGCAGCATGTGATTCCGATCGAGAATGTAGATGCTTACGTTTGTGATCGGACGTCCGATTGTAATAGGCTCCCCCGCCTGCACATTCTCGTGGCAAGTCGCAACCACACTGCATTCGGTTGGCCCATACTCATTCATCAGCACCAATTGCGGGTTCTTTTGCTTGCTCTTTTCTACCAGTTGTTCCGTCAGTCGTTCTCCTCCAAGTGTCACGACGCGCAAGCTTTGCAGATCTTCCGGCGAACTGCATTCGAGAATGGCTTGATATAAGCTAGGTACGCTCGTCAACTGGCTGATCCGGGAGGTGAGAATCGCATTTCGCAATAGAATCGGGTCTTTTGCCATCTCGTCTGTAGCCAGTACGACTGTAGCGCCTGCAAGCAGAGGAGTAAACAAGCTTTCTACAAAGGCATCAAAGGCATATGAAAGGAACAGCAGGCACTTGTCATCCGGCCGATAGACACTTTTTTTCCATTGCAGCGAATTCAATATATTACGATGTTCAACCATGACTCCTTTTGGATTGCCAGTGGTACCTGATGTATAGATCACATAGGCCAAATGATGCGGATGGCAACTGTCATCCAGATTGGACGATGGCACTGATCCATCCGTGATTGTCGCTAAGTCAAGTCCTGTTACAAAGGCTGGCAGTTGCTTTGCTTTCTCTTCTCCCTGAATGAGAACCACCTGAGCTTTGCTGTCCTGCAGCATATAGGCAATACGCTCTCTCGGAGAACTCGGGTCCATTGGCAAATAAGCAGCTCCTGCTTTCAGAATCCCCAGTATGCCAACAACCATTTCGAGCGAACGATTTGCCATGATCCCTACAACCTGGTCTGTCTCGACACCTTTTTCTTTCAACGCGTGGGCCACTAGATTCGCTTTTTCGTTAAGCTGCTGATAGCTGAGCTTTTGACTGTCATACTCCAGTGCAATCTGCTGAGGTGTCCTGTTTGCTTGCGCTTCGAACATCGCATGGAGTGTCGAATCTGACATCGGGCAGGTTGTAGCCTGCGCGAGCATCAGCATTCTTTCTTTTTCATCCGCATGAAGCAGACTTATATCGGCAAGCTTCACTTCTGGCTGTTCGACCACGGTGCGAAGAACCTGCAGGAAGTGTCCGGCCATCCGTCCTGCCGTATCGCGGGCAAACAGTCTTGTCGCGTATTCCAAGGAAAACAGGATCTCTTCTTCTTGCTCATGAGCTTCAAGCGTAAGATCCAATTTGGCCAGATTGACTTCCGGCTGATACGGAGTGATCGTCAACCCGTTCATTGCCACACTTTTCCGATCCAAGCTTTGCATGACGAACATCGTGTCAAACAGTGGATTGCGGCTTCGATCACGTGGAATCTGCAATGCTTCAACTAATGCTTCGAAAGGGAAATCCTGATGTGCAAATGCTTGCAGCGTATGTTGCTTCACATCTTGTAAAAATTGTTGAAAAGATTTGTCGGCTAGCGGTTGGATGCGCAAGGCAAGCGTATTGACGAACATCCCCATCATGTCCTGTACATCCGCATGGGAACGTCCTGCAATCGGTGTTCCCACAATCAGATCTTCCTGACCGGTGTATTTCGAAAGGAACACGTTATAAGCTGTTAATAACACCATGTACAGCGTGGTGCCTGTTTGGCTCGCCAACCGTTGCAAGTCACTTTTGAGCTGACTTCCGCTTCCAAAGGATAGGCGGCTTCCTTCAAAGCTTTGAAGCGACGGACGCGGATAATCGGTCGGCAGTTGCAAGATTGGCAAATCTCCTTCGAACTGCTTGAGCCAGTAGCTTTTTTGTGCGAGATAGGCTTCCGATCTGTAATAATCCTGCTGCCAAACAGCGAAATCTTTATAGTGAAGGGACGGCTGCGGAAGCATCTCGCCATTGTAGAGACGGAACCATTCTTCGAAAAAAATAGCGGAAGATACCCCATCCGAAATGATGTGATGCATATCCATCAGCAATGCGTGCCGCTCCTCTTCCAGGCGCACCAGACCTACCCGGAAAAGCGGAGCTTCGTCCAACTCAAATGGTTGGATAAACGATTTGCGTAATTCTTCCCATTGTTCTTCTGTCGATTGACGATAATCGATCGTGACCTTGATCTCAGCGTGTATCTTCTGGACAATTTCCCCTTGAATGGAATGAAACGAGGTGCGCAGGATTTCATGTCTATTCACTAGCGTGTTGAGCGCCTGTTCCAATCGCTTGACATCGACTTTTCCCTCAAGCATCATGACGCCTGGCATATTGTAGCTGACATCCGCACCTTGTTGCTGACGGATAATGTACATCCTTTTCTGAGTGGAAGTAACTGGATAATAGGGCTGCTCTTGCGCCGGCATCAATGCCTGATGCCCCGCTTCACCTTTCAGTTTGGCAATGTGTGCTGACAGTTCGGAAATGGTCGGCTTTTCAAACAAGAGATGAATCGGTAATTGGATGTCGAACGCCTTGGAGATTTGATAGGTGACTGTCATGGCCTTCAGAGAATGACCGCCGAGATCGAAAAAATGATCCTGCATGCCGACCTGCTGCAAGCCCAGGACCGTTTGCCAGATTTCGGCTATCTTGATTTCAATCAGGTTGCGTGGAGCTACATAAGGTGAGCCGGTATTCACCATCCCATCCGGTTTAGGCAGCTTTTTGCGCTCGAGCTTGCCATTGGCCGTAAGATGAATCGACTTCAGCTTCAAAAAGTAGGAGGGAACCATGTATGCGGGAAGTGTGCTTCCCAGATGTTCCCGTAACTCGGATACCGTCAAGTCCTTCTCCGATACGTAATAAGCAAACAAGGCTTGTTGGCCGGAGAGATCTGCATCCGCAATGACCACAGCTTCATCGATGAAAGGATGACGAAGCAATTGCGTTTCGATTTCTCCGAGCTCGATTCGGTGCCCTCGGATTTTCACCTGATGATCGATCCTGCCAACGTACTCCATGTTTCCGTCAGACAGCCATTTCGCCAGGTCACCAGTACGGTACATCCGCGTTCCTGGAATATATGGATTGGACACGAATTTTTCCGCAGACAGCTCTGCTCGATTCCAGTATCCCTGTGCTACACCGTCGCCGGAGATGTACATTTCCCCGATCACTCCTACTGGCACAGGCATCAAAGCTTCATCTAACAGATAGATTTGCACATTATCCGCTGGCACTCCGATCGGTACTGAATCCTGCCAGGTCTTTTCGGGATGGTATACATACGTCATGCATCCCACGACTGTTTCGGTTGGTCCATATTCATTGAAGATTTGCAGGTCGTCCCCAAAATTTTGATAAATGGTATGCGCCAATTGGGAAGTGAGATTTTCCCCACCTACGATCATCCTTCTGATTTTGCTTTGCTTTCCGTCCAGATGTTCGATTAGTTTCAGATGGGTTGGGGTCAATTTGATGATGCCAACACGGTTTTCCGCAAAAATCTGCTGGATACATTGCACCTTGTCTTCTCCTGGATAGACATGGATGGAGGTTCCCGAGATGAGAGGAGTAAAGATAGAGGTCACCGTCAAGTCGAATGAAATAGAAGAATATAGCGGAAAATCAATTGGATCGTTTTGAACATAGACTTTCTTTGCCCACCAAATATAGTTGACCAGCCCTTGATGAGTGATCATGGCTCCTTTGGGTTTACCGGTCGAACCCGAAGTGTACATCAAGTATGCCAAATCAGTCGGTCCCGTAACCGATACAAGCCTTTCTGCGGATCCTTGGTAGAGCAATGGGTCTTGAAGAAGTAGGATGTCTCCCGCGAAGTGCCCCGGAATTTCTTTTTGCAACAAATGATCCTGTGTAAGCAACATCCTTGTCTGACTATCTTCAAGCAAATATTGAATGCGATCCTGTGGATAGGTAGGATCAATCGGTAAATACGTCCCCCCTGCCTTCAGCACAGCCAAGAGTCCAACGATCAACTCAAGGGAGTGATCCGCCAGAATCGCGACGATGTCTCCTCTTCCCACTCCCCGCTTGCGCAAAGCATGGGCTAGCTGGTTGGAGCGCATCAAGAGTTCATGATACGTCAACTGATCGTTGCCGCAAATGACAGCAACCTGTTGGGGCGTATGCTCCGCTTGGTCGTCGATGAGCTCATGAATCATTCGATCCCGAGGATAGTCCGACCGCGTATCGTTATAGTCAACGATCAAACGCTTTTTCTCTGCTTCCGTAATGACACCGATGTGCTTGATCGCTTGCTCCGGATGAGCCGAGACTTCTATCGCAATTTGCTGTATATGTGCGGCCATATTTTCGATGATCGCGGCTTCATAAATCGATGAATCGTAGCTAAGTTTCACAATCAATTGATTTCCGGGTGTTACCGCAGCAACCACATTCAATGCAAACGTAGTCTGCTCTTCCGCGTGATCCATGTGAAAACGAAACCCAAGTTGTTTTTCTAATTCCTGTGCATCAGAAGCCGGGTAATTTTCAAAGGTGACAAGATGGTCTAGCAAGTCTTGCTTGAAATAGGTCTGACTCTGGATCTCATAGAGCGGCGCATAATCATAGACAGAAGAAGCGAGAGAATTTTGCTGTACCTGCTTCACGAGATCGCGAAACGACAGCTCTCCCATTGTCCGAATACGGGTTGGCAACGTATTGATAAACAGCCCCACCATCTTTTCAATATCTTTGATTTGAGGTGGTCTACCCGATACGACGGACCCAAATACGACATCATCGGTATTCTTGTATTTGCTGACCAATATCGCCCACATTGCCTGAAATACACTGCTTAGCGTGGATTGATTGCTTCGTGCGATTTGCAGAAGTGAAGAGGTGAGTTCCGTATCTAGCGTAAACTGAATTTCCGCATGACGTTTCGGAGTTGGTTCGGTCCTCGCAGAGCGCTTTGGAAATTCGGCAAGTTGCTCATATCCGTGCAAGTACGCTTTCCAGTAACCGATCGCCGCCTCTTTATCTTGTTTTTCCAACCATTTGATATAGTCGCTGTAAGGTTTGACGGCCTCTGTTGGGATGGACCCATGCTGCTTGAGCGAACCATAGTACCCGAGCAGCTTCTGTACCAGAATGCCCAAGCTCCATCCGTCGACAATAATATGATGGAAGGCCCACACAAAACGGTATGTATCCTTTCCTGTTTCAAATATCGCCGCCCTCATCAATACATCTTTCGAGAGGTCAAAAGGCTGTTCTTGTGTACGGCGAGCGTAGGCGTGAATGTAGGCGTTTTGTTCATCCTCGCTCATTTGGGAAATGTTTCCACGATGCAGGGAGATTTTTCTTTCTTTAAAAACGATCTGTCGGGGACGCTGCAAATTTTCATGAACAAAAACTGTACGCAACACCTCGTGATTTTCTACCAGTTTTTCCAAACTTCGTGTGAATAACGAAAGATCCAAATCGCCTTGAATCGTCGCAAACAATTGGAGGTAATAGGCACCGGCTTCTTTGTCTTTAACTGCGTGAAACAACATTCCTTCTTGCAAAGGGGTTAATGGGTAGACCTTTGCGATTAGATCCTGCTTTTTCATTGTGAACCTCCACTCACTCATTAGCATATGGGCTCCCCCAATCGCGTTCCCGATCATTGGGGGAGCACTCTTTTTTCTTTTCTCAAACTTAGATGAGTTCCAGAATGTTCTCCCATTCTTCCATCGTCAGGTCTTCATCTCCCACATCACTCGGAGTCATCTCAGCGTGCTCTTTGCTCATACAATGCTCAATGATACGCAGCAATTCATCGCGGAAGCGTTCGGCTAACCGCACGATGGTTTCCTCTTTGTATTCCCGTTCACTGTATCCGTACAGGATCAAGAGCTCCCCTTCCTCGATAACGGCACTGATGTCTAAAACAAACAACCGTTCCGAGTCAGGAGAGAAAAGCTCTCCTGTGGAAAGTGACGAAAAGCGAAACGAGCCGCTCGCTGCACCTGCGTCAAACTGTCCCAAGTAGTTAAAACTGATTTCCGGCTGCAGGCTGAATTGCAAAGACGAGCACAGTTCTTTCGGGGTTAGATGACGCAAGATGTCATAGCCGATCCCTTTATTCGGAATATGCCGCAGCATCTCTTTGACCTGTTTGATCTGATGGGACAGATCGTGGGCGGGATCGAGCTGGAGCACAATCGGATATTGAGAGGTAAACCACCCAACTGTCCGTGAGACATCCAGTGCGTCCAGATTGTCCATGCGTCCGTGCCCTTCTAGGTTCACTGCAACATGCTCCGATCGGGTCCATTCCGTAAGACTCAATCCCAGTGCAGTCAAAAGAAGGTCATTGATGTTGGTATGGTAGGCATGGTGTACGCGGCGCAGCAGATTCTCTGTTTGTTCGCGAGACAATGATACTTTCGCAAGTTTGGTATGCTGCTGCCGTTGCGGTTGTTCGACCTGATAATCTTTTGGCAGTGGCAGGACAACGCTTGTTTGCTCCATGCTTTGCCAATAGTTGATTTCTTTCAATACCTCTTGACTGGCAGCGTATTCTTGCATCGCTTTCGCCCATGTCTGGAAGGAATCCGTTTTCTCCGGCAGCACCGTTTCCTTATTCGTGACCAAACCTTCGTAGACAGCATCCAAGTCCTCCAAAATAATCCGCCAAGAAACGCCATCAACCACTAAGTGATGAATGATAAGAAGGATGTGGTCAGCCTCCGCAGTTTTAAATATCGCTGCTTTCACCAGTGGGCCATCCGTAAGCTCGATGCTAGCTTGCAATGAATTCGCAATGGCGGTAACCATCCCGCCTGCTTGAGGCTCCTTTTTCAGATCATAGCAGGCGAAATCAAACAGGCTGCTTGTTTCTTTGGAACTGCGATTCCATTGCACCATTCCATCTTCGGTCGGAAGATAGGTCATCCGCAAAGCATCGTGATGTTCGATGATGGTCTGAAGCGCTCGTTCCATCGCCTTCTCATCCAAGGGTTCTTGACTACGGAGCATCATCGCCTGGTTCCAATGATGTCGCGTAGTAATTTGACGGCTGAAGAACCATTTTTGGATCGCTGTGAAAGGCACTTCCCCTTCCACTGGTCCCTGCTCTTTTTTCGTGTTCTTCGCAGTGAGCTGCGGAGTAAGCTGCTCAATAGTGGGAAATTGGAACAAATCTTTGACTTCAAGCTTCCACCCCAAGTGATTCAAACGCGTTGAAACTTGAATGGCTTTGATGGAGTCCCCGCCTAATTCAAAGAAGTTGTCAAAGATACCGATATTCTGGATGCCAAGTACCTCTTTCCACACTGCAGCAACCATTTCTTGTCGATCATCTCGAGGTGATTCTTCTGCTTCCAATGAGCGCGGCTCCATGGCTGAGGTTGGCAAGGCGCTGCGATCAATCTTGCCGTTCGGGGTCAATGGCATGTTGTCCAGTTGGATAAAATGCGATGGCACCATGTAGCTTGGCAATGATTGGCTGACATATGCGCGAAGAGACTTGCTGTCTCCTTCTTTCAGTACGAAATAGGCACACAAATACGACTGACTCTCCTGATCCTGACGAGCGATCACCACCGCTTCCTTCACTTGGGGATGACGCAGCAGTACAGCTTCGACTTCCTCCGGTTCCACGCGATGACCACGAATCTTCACTTGATGGTCGCTTCTACCCAAATATTCCACGTTTCCATCCGGCAGCCATCTAGCCCAATCGCCAGTCCGATACATTTTTTCTCCCGGGAGATAAGGATGCTCCACAAATTTTTCAGCGGACAGATCAGGTCGATTCCAATATCCGATAGCCAATCCCGCACCGCTTACACATAACTCCCCTACCTGTCCTGTAGGAACTAACCGCAGCTGTTTATCGACAATGAACACCTGGGTGTTGGGCAGTGGCTTTCCAATCGGAACGCTCGGATGCATCCCGACCGTATCGTTCGCTGTCCAGAATGTCGCACAGATGGTCGTCTCGGTTGGTCCATAAGCGTTGATATAAGTGACTTTCTCCCTCCATTTATCTACGAGCGCCCGCGAAGTTGCTGAGCCAGCTGTGATCAATGTTTTCAACGAAGGAAACTGTTCTGGCTCCAGATGAACAACATACGCCGGCGGCAAGGTCAGGATCGAAAGTTGATGCTCTTTGACATACGTAGTAAATCTGGAGAAATCATTGATGATATCTTTGGTGAGAAGATAGAGACCTGCTCCGGTAGTCAGCGCCATGGTGATCTCCCATACCGATGCATCGAAAGACGGGCTGGCAAATTGACCAACGCGCTCTTCCCCGCTAACGCCAAGTGTTTCCGTAAAGAAATGGTGCAAGTTCGCAATCCCTTTGTGAGAGATCATGACTCCTTTGGGGTTGCCGGTAGTGCCAGAGGTATAGATCATATACGCAAGATCGTCTGGGGTGCAGGTCGCTTCCGGGATGACGGAAGATTCCATGTAATGCCGCTCATCTTCCAGATCAATGAAGACTGCATTTCCCGGAACTTTTTCCAGCAGATGCGTCTGTGTCAACACCCAGCTCGCCGCACTATCTTCCAGCATGTATCGAACACGTTCGATCGGGTAATCCGGATCAACGGGTACAAAAGCTCCTCCCGCTTTCAAGACCGCCAACGTACCAACGATCCATTCCACGGAACGCTCCGCATACATAATCACGAAGCGATTTGCGCCAACTCCCATCTCTTGCAAGGTGACGGCAAGACGGTTCGCTCTGTCGTTCAGCTCCCTATAGGTCAATCGTTTCTTGTTGCTAACTACTGCCACCTGATCGGGTGTGGCTTTGACTTGTTTTTCGAAGAGCTGCGGAATCGTGAGTAGCTCGATTCTGCTGACCGTGTCATTAAGGCCCACCAACTGCCTATGTTTTTCTTCCTCCGAGAGGATATCCACATCCGCAAGCGGACGATCCGGCTGTTGAACAACGGCTTTCAAAATGCGGATAAATTGCTGGGCCATCCGAGCGATCGTATCAGGTGCAAACAAGCTAGTCGCGTATTCCATGCGCAAGACTGTCTCCAGCGGCTCTTCCGACAGATGGAATACCAGATCGAATTTGGCTACCTTCATCGCAATCTCGCTCTGATAATGTCTCACGGTCAAGGAATGATTCGCAGAAAATGGCAGGTCGGCGTGTTGATAGATATACATGACATCAAACAATGGGTTTCTGCTGGGATCTCGAGGAATGCCCAGCCGCTCGATCAACTTCTCAAAGGGATAATCCTGGTTCGCATAGGCCTGCAGAGATTGCTCCTTGACACTTTCCAAAAACGCAAGGAAAGTAAGGGAGCTCTCGGCTCGGCTACGCAAGCAGACGGTATTCACGAACATTCCGACGGTGTCCCGGACATCCGGATGGGTGCGGCCCGATATCGGTACGCCGACGAGAATGTCCTCCTGTCCCGAGTATTTCGATAACAAGACGTTGCAAGCCGCCAGTAACAGGATCGAAACGGTTGTACCAGTCTGGGCTGCAAGCTGATGCAATTGCTGTTGTAGCTCTGTACCCAGCCCGATCCGATAGTGGTCCCCTTCAAAGTTTTGCACAGCTGGCCGCGGATAATCTGTCTGCAAGTCGAGCACAGGCAAATCGCCAGACATAACGCTGACCCAATGCGCTTCCTGTGCTTTGCATACGTCGGATTGCAGCCATTCCTGTTGCCAGACTGAGTAGTCTTTGTATTGAACGGACGGTGCCTCCACTTCTTTTCCATAGTAGGAAGAAACCAATTCCTTCAGCATGGTGGCAATCGAGGCTCCATCCGCGATAATATGATGAAAATCGTAGAGGAACAGGTGCTTCCCTTTTGAAATCTTAATCAGGCTGCTACGAAGCAACGGCGCTTTGCTAAGGTCAAAGGATTGCACAAATGCTTGGAAGTGCTTCTCGATGTCCTCTTCGGCCGATTCCATATACGGGACTTCGATTAAGACATGGTCAAGAATGCGCTGGAAAAGTTCTTCCCCTTCATAGAAAAAGGACGTTCGCAGCGATTCATGGCGCTGGACGAGTTTATAAATGCTTTCAATCCATCGCTGCGGATCAAGCTCCCCTTCCAAAAGCAAGATGCCCGGCATATTGTAGCTGACTCCCGTGTTTTCCCATTGTTGAAGGAGATACATTCGTTTTTGTGCGGACGATGCGGGATAATAATCTTTTTCCTCGACGGGTTCAATGAGGGAATATCCCGTTTCTCTTCGGCTGCCGGACAGATATATTGCCAGTTCTGCAACCGTGGGCTGTTCAAAAACAACCTGCAAAGGCAACTCCGCATGAAGATCTCTGTGCACGCGCGTAATGAGCGCCATTGCTTTTAACGAATGACCTCCCAATTCAAAGAATTGGTCATGAATTCCCACTTGATCGATTCCCAGCACTTCCTGGAAGATTACGGTCAATGTCTGTTCCAGTGTGGAACGCGGTGCGACAAATTCTCTTCCTGTACTCTGACTGAAATCCGGTTTAGGCAATGCCTTCCCGTCGATTTTGTCGTTTGCGGTCAGCGGCATTTTTTCCAATTGCATAAAATAGGAAGGAATCATATATTGCGGCAATGCTTCACGCAAATATGCCCGTAGTGCTACTGGTGGCAGTGAGCATTGGCCAACAACATATGCGCAAAGGTATGGCTGCCCGGCTTGATCCTCCCGTGCGATCACAGCAGCCTCCTTGATATCCGGATGACGCAGCAGCACACTTTCGATTTCTCCCAGTTCAATGCGGTGTCCGCGAATCTTGACTTGATGATCAATCCGACCTAGGTATTCGAGCTGTCCTTTTGGCAGCCAACGGGCCAGATCCCCGGTTCTGTATAATCTCTCTCCAGGCAAATAAGGATGGGCAACAAATTTTTCTGCGGTCAATTCCGGACGTTTCCAATATCCTCTGGCCAATCCGACTCCGCTCACACACAGTTCGCCTACCTGCCCAATGCCTTGCAATTGAAGATCCTGATCCAATATGCATACATGGCAGTTCGGGATCGGGGAGCCGATGGGAACGTTTTTGATGATTTCCGCTGTTTCCGTGGCAAACCACAAGGTAGTGGCAACCGTATTTTCCGTTGGACCGTAGCCGTTAACGTACCTCACGTGGTCTTTCCACTGATTCACCAGGGCTTCAGATGAAGCTGAGCCGGCAGTAATCAATGTATGGACGGAAGGAATTCGTTTCGGATCAAGATGAACGACATAAGTAGGCGGCAGGGTCAAAATCGTGAGTTGATGATCATTGACATAATCCTCAAAGCGTCGAAAATCACTGATTTCCTCTTTTGCAGTAACATGCAGGGTGGCTCCCGTCAGCAGCCCCATAAACATTTCCCATACCGATGCGTCAAACGATACACTGGCAAAATGGATGACATGATCCTGAGAAGTAACCCCTATCGTATTTTCAAACACGCTTTGCAGGTTAGCCACGCCACGGTGTTCCAGCATGACGCCTTTTGGATTGCCGGTGGTGCCCGATGTATATATCAGGTAAGCAAGATCATTCGGACCATTGCAAACGGCCGGGTTCTGGATATGCGCATCTCCCGTCTCCATGCTTGCCAAATCGAGAACGTCCATATCAAGGGGCACTCTCGGCAGATACGGATCTTTTGTCACGATCCATTGAGCCTCGCTGTCCTCAATCAGATAGCGAATCCGCTCTTCCGGATAGTCCGGATCAATTGGCAGAAAAGCACCGCCCGCCTTCAATATGCCAAGCATACCCACCACAAAATCGATCGAACGCTCCAGAAAAAGAGCCACAATTCGTTCGGATGTGACGCCTTTCTCCCGTAGTCTGTAAGCCACTGCATTCGCGCGATGGTTCAGTTCAGCAAACGTTATCCTTTCGTGCTGACAGACTACCGCATCCTTATCGGGTGACTTTTCCACCTGCTGCTCAAAAAGCTGTTGGATGGTCATCTCATGCGGATAGCTTTGTTTTGTATGGTTGAAAGCCACTAACACTTGATGACGTTCCTCTGCTGTCAACATGGAGATTTCAGCGATTCGGTTCTCAGGATCTTGCACCACCATTTGAAGCAATTGCACGAAATGTCTGCCCAGCCGCTCCATCGTCTCACGAGTGAACAGCTTCGTTGCATAATCTAAATGGAATTGAATTCCTGTATCCGTTTGAATGGCTTCTAGCGTTATCTCAAATTTTGCCTGCTTCGCTTGGGGAACATAGCTCTCCATCTGTAATGGCCCCAAGGCAGCAGGAATCGCTTCTGTATTTTGGAGTACAAACAGGGTATCGAACAGCGGATTTCGGCTGGCATCCCACTGAAGCCCCAGATCCTCCACCAACCGTTCCAATGGGTAATCCGCATGCGTGAAAGCTTCCAACGTCTGTTGTCTTACTTCTTGCAGGAAGTGGAGAAATGGTTTGTGTCCCGCCGGCTTGTTTCTCATCGCGAGCGTATTCACAAACATCCCGACGATCGCTTGCGTGTCGGCATGGCTGCGTCCGGCAATTGGTGTCCCTACGATAATGTCTTCTTGCCGCGAATATTTGGACAGCAAGACTTGGAATGCCGCTAGCAAGACCATGTATAGTGTAGTTCCCGTCTGCGAGGCAAGCTGTTGCAATTGCTCACTAAGTGCTTTTGCCGTAGAGAAGGCGACTCGATCTCCTTCAAAGCTTTGGACAGACGGTCTGGGGTAGTCTGTCGGCATACTCATTACAGGTACATCATCCCCAAAAACTTGCTGCCAATATGCTTGCTGCTTCCGATACGTCTCGCTCTCCGCAAACTGCTGCTGCCATACCGCGAAATCTTTATATTGGATCGGCAAGTCCGGCAAGCGATCGCCTGCATACAAACGCGCAAGCTCATCAAGCAGGATGCTAACGGACACGCCGTCGGAAATGGCATGATGCTGATCGAATACAAGCAAGTGGCGGTTGTCAGCCATTCGGGCAAGACCCACTCGCATGAGGGGGGCCATGCTTAAGTCGAATGGTCGGATAAATGAATTAAGAAAAGCATCGGGTTGAGCTTCTGGGCATTCACCCTGTTCAATCGTAACTTTTACGTAAGGATGAATACGTTGAACCAACTCTCCTCCCTGTGTATGAAAGGAAGTACGCAGCGATTCATGCCGATCAAACAGAACCTGCAGTGCCCATTCCAGCCGTTTTACATCGAGTTCGCCAGTCAGGATCAGGGCGCTCGGGATGTGGTAGGTGGTTCCTGCTTGCTTAGCCTGTTCCAGGATGAGCATCCGTTTTTGGGCAAATGATACTGGATACCATTCCTGATTTGATACCGGCTGAATCGGCACATATTCACCCTGACCATGCTCACGACCATAGCGGGCAATCCCATGGATGGTCGGATGCTTGAACAGCCATTGAATCGGCACGTTCAACTTGCATTCTTTTTGCAAGCGGGAAATCAACAGGATCGCTTTAAGCGAATGGCCACCCAAGCTAAAGAAATTGTCGTAAATGCCAACTTGTTGCATATCCAGTATCTTTCTCCATACCTCGGCTATCTTTGATTCAAGCTCATCTGTTGGCGCAACATAATCCGTTTCCCTGCTGACGTTCTTATCCGGCTTCGGCAGTGCGCGTCTATCCACCTTGCCATTGGGTGTGAGCGGAATCCGCTCCATTTCAACAAAGTAAGCTGGCATCATATATTCCGGCAAACTTCGGGATAAAGCTTCCCGCAGCTCCGTCTCCCACTTCTCCCCTGTCGGCACGACATATGCACAAATGACTTTGTCTCCCTGATCGTCCAACCGGTCAATTGCCACCGCTTCTTTCACCAATGGATGATTTAATAAATGAGAATCGATTTCACCCAACTCAATTCGATGGCCACGGATTTTCACCTGATGGTCAATGCGTCCCAGGTATTCCAAATTTCCATCTGGCAGCCATCTGGCCAAGTCACCGGTCCGATACATTCGTTGTCCGGGAACAAGAGGGTCTTCCAAGAATTTTTCGGCAGTCAAATCCGGTTTTCCCAGATAGCCTCTTCCGACATTGGCGCCTGTGATATATAACTCCCCGACCAGCCCCTCCGGCAGCAACTTTTGCGCGGAATCCATGATATAGATTCCGGTATTGGAAATTGGTTTCCCGATAGGCGGCAGCTCCTGGTATGCCTGATTCGGGGAGATCGTATAGGTTGTGACCACATGGGTTTCCGAAGGTCCATAATGGTTGTGCAGCGTCACCTGATGATGGCGTAAATGACGGTTGAATTCGGCAGTAACCACCAATTGCTCTCCTGCCGTGATGATATGCTTGACACACCTTGGGAAAAGGTGAGCATAGTCTTGTTCGTGGAAGATGAATTTTAAAAAGGCGACTGGCAAGAACAAAACGGAAATCTGTTCGCGTTCAATCAAATGAAATAATTGCTCGATATCTTGTTTCATTTCATTCCGAATCAAATACAACTGCCCGCCTGCGAGCAACGTAGAAAAAATCTCCTGATAACACACATCAAAGCTGCAGGTGGTGTACTGCAATACCTTTTCGGTAAAAGGGATGCCGCTATTCTCGAACGAATCCTGCATCAGGTTCGCAAAGTTGCGATGCTCCAGCATGACCCCTTTTGGTTTTCCCGTTGTACCCGAGGTGTAAATCACGTAGAAGAGATCCTCTGGCTGATTCATGCATTCGACGGGTTCATTGCTCTCCTGCCATATACGGGAATCTTCGATATCGATTGCCTCGGCGCGAAGCAATCGGCTCTGCAAAACATGTACTTGTGTCAGCACGACATGGGACGAGCTATCTTCCAGCATGTAGGCAATGCGTTCCTCGGGATATTCGGGATCAATCGGGAGAAAGGCGCCCCCCGCCTTTAAGACTCCAAGAATCGCGACGACCATTTCGATGGAACGGTTCATCAAGATACCAACGACCTGATCAGCATGAACCTGTTTCTTTTGCAGGAACCGGGCCAATTGATTGGAAGCCTCCTCCAATTGGCGGTACGTCACTTTCTTGTCCTCAAAAGCAACCGCGATCCGATCCGGTGTGCGCTCTGCTTGCTCGTGAAAAAGCTCATGGATGGTTTTGGCTGGATAGGCTACGGAATTCTTCTGAAATTGCCCAACGAATCGCTGGCTTTCATCCTCCGTTAGTACAGTCAACTCCTTGATGTGGATATACGGATTGGAGACAACTTGGCATGCAATGGACTTGATATGACCGATCATGCGATTGATAAAACCTTCGTCAAATAGGTTCGCTTCATAATCGATGCGGACTGCGATTTCCTCTCTCGGTTGAACCATGATGGTCAAATCGTAGTTGGTCGGCTCATACATCTTCACATCGGATATCATGAATCCGGCTTGCTGCATGAACGGGTTCTTTTGTAATGCTTCCACGAGCGGATAGTTCTCGATGACCATGATATGGTCGAACAAACCCTGCTTTTGCTCCGCCAGATTCTGTATTTCATATAAAGGGAAATGTTCATATTTTCTGGATTGCAGGATGTCGAGATGTACTTTTTTCACTACCTCTGCAAACGACTCGTCCTTTTGGCTTTGTATCCGCAGCGGCAACGTATTGATGAACAATCCGACCATTTGATCGACGCCGTATAGTTCTGTCGGTCTGCCGGATACCACGGTTCCGAAAATGATGTCATCCACATCATTGTACTTTTGCAGAACCATACCCCATATCGTTTGGAACACGGTAGAAAAAGTTACATCGCATTGCGCAGCCAGCTGCTGTAATTTTTCCGTTACATCCCGCGTAATGGAAAAACTAGCTTGTGTATGCCGAGTCTCTGCCTTTTTCGGCGTACCTGACAACCGTGGGACGCTTGATACTGCCTCATAACCGTTCAGATAGTGACGCCAATACTGCTGAGCGGATTCTTGATCCTGACGTCCCAACCATTTGATAAAACTGCTGTAAGGCAAAGGCATTTCCATGTGAATAGAAGCTTGCTGCTTCTCCACTAAGTAAAATGAAAGAAGATCATGGAAGATGAGATGGAAGCACCATCCGTCCATCAAAATATGGTGAAAGCTCCAGATGACAACGAATCGGCTTTCTCCCGTTGTGACCACCTTCACTCTCATGAGCGGATCACTCGCCAGATCGAAAAGAGTCATTTGATCTTCTATTCTGTACTGTTCCAGCAAACGAGTCTTCTCAGCATCGTCGTATGACGTTAGATCGATATGTTGAATCGGGATCGGTCGTGATTTTAACACTACTTGCAAAGGCTGTTTCATTTTTTCATGTACGAAAGTTGTTCGAAAAACATCGTAACGCTCAACAAGCTTTTGGATGCTGTCTACAAAAATATCGACATCAAGATCGCCTTCTAAAGTAAGTGTCATCTGGACCAAGTGGCTGTTTTTTTGGTCATCAAGCAGAGCATGGAATAACATTCCTTGTTGCATGGGGGACAATGCGTACATGTCTTGCACTTGATCTTTTATCGAAAAGCTCATGATTACACCTCTTATTAACATTTTTATTTAAATTTACAATTTAATGGTTATTTTAGGCGCGCGTTTCCCCCATCGACTTGCAAATTACCCTTTCGCAGCAACCGAACTTTCCAAGAATTCATATAGATCGTCCAGCTCTTCAAGAGTTAAGTCGTTGTAACTAAAATCACTTGGAGTACGTTCTCCTTCCCTTTTATCGAGGCAATGGTAGATCACACGCTTCAAATGATTGCGATACGCCTCACTCAGGGCAAGGATGGTATCCTCGTGGTACTGATCCTTGCTATAAGAAAAAGTAGTAACGAGCTGTCCATCCGCTATCACACCAGTGATATTAAGAGCCATGTAACTTTCTGACTCCGCATTGATATTATTCACCCCATCAGGACCAAGTGTATTCCCTCCGATATATGGGGAGCGGGTAAAGATGTCATTGTTAACATCAACGTCAAACTGGCCCAAATAGTTAAAATTGATCTCCGGTTGACGCGGAAAATGCATGTGTGTTTTTCGATTCGGATGGGTTACATAACGTAAGATTTCATATCCGATCCCCTTGTTTGGAATCTTTCTCAGATCCTCCTTGGTAGTTTTGATATGACGAGATAGATCATCGCTGTATCTCAAATCTAGCAATACAGGGTACTGTGAAGTAAACCAGCCAATCGTACGGGTGATGTTCATATCTTCCATAATATCTTCGCGACCGTGTCCTTCCAGTTGAATCACGATCCGCTCCAACCCACTCCATGAGTGAATGGCCAGCCCTAGGGCTGCCAGCAGCAAATCGTTCATTTCCGTGGCATAGGGATGATGCGCATTTTTCAATAAGTGCAGCGTCTCATCTTGAGACAGCAAGGTTTTTATGTGGCGGATGCTGCTCTGCTTGCAAGCGATGGTTGCATAATCTTTGGGTACTTGAATCTCCTGTGCAATGGTTCCCAATCGATCCCAGAAGTCCATTTCTTGCAGACAATTTTTATCATTTGCGTAGGTTTGCAAGCGAGAGGACCACAATTGGAAGGAATCTGTTTTTGGCGGCAAGACGATCTCTTGTTGTTTCAATGCTTGTGCGTATCCGTATGCCAAATCCTCAAATAAAATCCGCCAAGATATCCCATCCGTCAGCAAGTGGTGGATGACCAGAAAAAGATGATCGCCTTGGGAAGTATGGAAGATAGCTGCACGAATCAATGGTCCTTTTTGCAGATTCAAGCTGCTTTGCAAATACTGGGTTTCGCTCTCAATCACTTGTGCAATCTGATTTTCCCTGCTGAGATCGTAGGAATGCAGGGTATACACCCCGTCCTCGAACCCCCGGTTCCACTGCATTATCCGACTATTCTCTTCCCTGTAGACGACCCGCAATGCATCATGGTGCTCCACAATCTTATCCAGAACTTTTCTTAGCAGTCGTTCATCAAAGCCTTCCTTGCGGTAAAGCATATAGGATTGGTTCCAGTGATGGTTGTTGGTAAATTTCCGTTCAAAAAACCATCGTTGAATAGGGCTAAGCTCTACTTTCCCAACCACCATTCCTTGATCAATGGTGCGTGTGGTTGTTTTTACGTTGGGGGCGATGCACTCGATCGTTGAATATTGCAATATATCTTTCGCTTCTAGTTTTAATTGATGGATTAACATACGGGCGGAAATCTGGATAGCCTTGATGGAATCCCCTCCAAGGGTATAAAAACTGTCCGTAATCCCGATTCTTTGGATCCCTAGTATCTCTTGCCAGACCTGAACCAACATTTGCTCCAGTGGATTTCTAGGGGCTACACATTTCTCGGTGGTCTCAACATGGACGATGGGATCAGGCAGCGCCTTGCGATCGATCTTGTCGTTGGGGGTAAGGGGCATGCGGTCCAGTTTGACAAAGTAGGAAGGAATCATATAGCTTGGCAGTTTTTCCGCTACGTATGTCCGAAGTTCAGCGGTCGTAATCACCTCTTCCGAAACATAGTAGCAGCACAGATACGATTGACCTTGTGAGTCTTCCCGGGCAATGACGACCACTTCCTTGAGTCCGGGATAGTTTAGCAACGTACGTTCAATTTCCCCCATTTCGATCCGATGACCACGTATTTTCACTTGATGGTCCATTCTGCCTAAATACTCGATATTTCCATCCGGCAACAATCGGACGATATCTCCTGTCCGATACATTCGCTCGCTGGACAGCAGCGGATTGCGCACAAATTTGGCAGCGGTCAGATCGGGTTGATTCCAATATCCTCTGGCTAATCCGACGCCAGAAATGCACAACTCCCCCGTTTCCCCGACGGCTACGGGTTCCAGCTGTTCATTCAATATGAACACCTTTGTGTTATGAATGGGTTTTCCGATGGGCACGGTAGGATGCCCGCTTTCTTTTTCGTTGTATATCCAAGTCGTTGTACAGATGCTGTTTTCGGTTGGTCCATATGCATTCACATAGGTTACCTTGTCTTTCCATTTGGTGACGATGGCTTGTGAAGAGGCTGATCCTGCTGTGATGAGTACGCGCAGAGATGATATTCGTTCGGGGTCTAGATGGATGACATAGGTCGGTGGGAGTGTAATGACGGTGATCTGATTACGTTCCATAAACTGTTCAAAACGGTGAAAATGATTGATTATTTCTTTGGGGATCATGTACAAGCTTGCACCGGTCAGCAAAGCCATGAAAAATTCCGATACGGAAGCATCAAACGAAATGCTGGCAAACTGTCCAATTCTGTCACTTTCCGTAATGCCAAATCGTTCCTGAAAAAATGAGCTTACATTGACGATGCCGATATGCTCCAGCATGGTACCTTTTGGGTTGCCGGTCGTCCCGGAAGTGTAGATAACGTAGGCAAGATCATGGGGAGAAGTGGAAAGGTTCAAATTTTGATCCGATGTCAGTTCGTCATCTGGATCATCGACCGCTATGACCTGGTGGGTATAGCCGGTCGCTTTTACCATGTCGATCAAGTGTCGTTGAGTAAGTACCAATTTGGTGCATGAGTCTTGCAAAATATACATAACCCTTTGGGCAGGGTAATCCCTATCAATCGGCACATAGGCAGCACCTGCTTTAAGAACCGCGAGTACCGAAACAACCATATCGATGGACCGATCCATCATGATCCCTACTATGGCTTTCGCAGTCAGTCCCTGCTTCATGCACCTACGGGCAAGCCTATTTGCTCTTGCATTTAATTGCCTATACGTCAGCATTTCCTGATCAAAGACAATGGCAACTTGGTCTGGCGTTCGTTCTACTTGCGCTTCAAAGAGTTGATGAATGGTCTTGTTGCGAGGGAACTCTCTGTCCGTCAGATTCAACGAACATAGCGCCCTTTCCAGTACCGGGTCAAGCAGTGATAGCACCTGATTCATTGACATACAACCCTCCATATTTTGCACTTTCATGCGTTCCAAATGGCACAAACAATTTGGGTCAGCGTCACTTGCTAGTAAGGATTAGCAGCACAAAGCGGTATGTCAAGTAGTTGAGCAGGAAGTAGAGAAGTTATCATTAAAAATAAAAAAATGTAAATGAATATCAGGAAAACCAAAAAAAGGTAATGAATACCGAGAACAATCCCTTCAAAGAAACCAAACACTACGGGGGATACTTTCCCGTGAAAACATTATCACAAGATTGTTACTTCTTTGTTTTCCGTTTGTTAGATTTCCATGAATCAAACCACTTGGTAATACTCTCCATACCACAGCACCGATAATCCATGGTCAAATTTATACCAGTTAGATCATTTTGGCAATACAGCAAATAAACCGAAATACATGATTGGTTCTTTTTGTCTAAGTCTAATTAATTCCTTTTCCAACAATTAGGTAAAAAGTAATCCACCATTTTGCTTGTACCAATCCCCTATTCCTTTATGATTATTCAATCATGTTCATACCTTTCTCCCGTTCATTCCGTTGCCGTGCTTGTCAAGGTCTCATTGATTAGACCTATTACCGAGCCTTTTTGGCTGTGTATGAAGAAATGGTCCCCTTCAAATGGAAAACTTTGAAACTCCTTTTCCGTGTACAGTGACCATTCCTCTACCATGGAAGGAGCTGCCTGTTCATCACGAGAGCCATGCAGAACCAGCATCTTACAAGCAAGTTTTTCATAGCTTTTTTGGGTTTCATGAGTTTCAATCATTCGGAAATCGGCGCGAAGGATGGGCAGGAAGAAATCAAACATTTCTTTTTGTTCCATTACTTCCCGGGGTGTGCCGCCAAGAGCGAATATCTCTTGCCGAAATTCTTCATCGGACAGCTGATGACGCAGCTTATCCCCTTTTCTGTGAGGAGGGTTCTTACCCGATAAAAAAAGGACGTCTGGCATTCTCTGATTCTTTATCCGTAATCTATGTACACATTCAAAGGCGAGAAGTGCGCCCATGCTATGACCAAAGATTGAATAGGGATAATGTTCTACTTGTCCGATGATCATTTGGTAGATATCGTCTACCGCTTCATCGAGGTCCCGATAAAACGGATCAAGAAACCGCCGCCCCCGGCCTGCCAATTCGAGCGGCACCAATTCAATGCTCGGATGTACATCCTTTTTCCAACTATGGTAAATCGTCGCCGAACCTCCCCCATAAGGGAGACAAAACAATATGGTTTTCATTCGATCACACCAATTCTTTGCATAGTTTGTCGAGAGGAATGATCTTTATGTCTGCGGGAAATTGCCGGTCAAATGTTGTAACTGCAAGCTTGTATCGGGGATCAAGATCATATTGTCGACCATGACACATCTTTTGTGAATGGCTTGGCAGCATGACTTCAAACGTACCGTTTTGGCCCAGCACCGCCTCAATAGAAGCTACCGGTATAGACAGACCCTTGCCGATTGCTTTTGTTACGCTTTCCTTGATCGTCCACATGGTATAAAAATAATCCATCTGTTCCTGCTGTTTTTTTTGGGTAAAGACAAGCTGCTCTTTCTCGCTCAAAATGAGAGCCGCCATCTGAAAATCGATCGAAATCATTTCTTCAATGTCGACTCCGACCGGCTGCGTGTGAAATACACAAACAACCCATTCTCCTGAATGTGACAGATTGAAATGCAGATCGGGTTCATCCGTCACAAAAGGCTTTCCATACTCATTGCTGGCAAAATGAAGGGACTCGTTTGGACGTCCGCATTTTTTGCAAATTACGCTTCGAACCAGTAACTCCCCCAATAAGGACCGGTATGCATCCTCCCGATGGCGATATTGCTGGATCCGTCTTTGTTTTTCCGGGGCTACCAACTGCATGGACAACGCATACGCGTCTGTGCTCATTTGCTCTGGGATTTTGCCCGCATAGATTTCCATCATGGTCTTGCTATCAACTCCTTTGCATGAAGACTGAATGCAGCATCCATATCATACCAGAGGGTCATTATTCTTTGCATGCTCAATGTTAAATGGACACAAATTCTTAATAACAAACAAAATAAGCTTAATATTAAACAAATGTTAGAATTCCTTTAACAATCTGTCCACAAATGTTCGTTATAGTGTTATATATACCATTCGATTTAGGGAGAGGAGATATTCTAATGCAAAGATACAAGAAACTCATGAAGTCCAGTTCTGGTGCGATGACCGCCTTTGCACTTCTTCTTGGGGCAGTATCCTTCCAACCAACCGCATGGGCAAAAGACAACAAGGAGAGCTTTGCATTCGGGCTTATTGCAGATGCCCAATACTGCGATTGCGATACGAATGGAACCCGCAACTATCGCGCTTCCCTCGATAAAATGCAAGAGGCTGTCGATACATTCAACAAAAACGATCTTGCATTTACGATCCAGCTTGGCGACATCATTGACCGCGATCAAGCCAGCTTTTCGAAAATAGTCCCCATTTACAATCAGATTAAGGGGAAAAAATACCACGTCCTGGGAAACCATGACTTCCCTGTGCCCACGGATGAAGTGGTCAAAATCCTGGATATGCCTAAATCCTATTACGACTTTAGTCAAGATGGTTGGCGCTTTGTCGTGTTAGATACGAATGATCTCAGTACATACGCGAGTCCCGCGGGTGCAGAAAAACAGGCTAAATCACAATCCTATTTAGATGTACTCACATGGACTGGCGCGATGAACGCGCAGAAGTGGAACGGCGGTCTTAGTGAAGAGCAGATGACTTGGCTGAAAAATGTGTTGGACCAAGCCAAAAAGGCGAATGAAAAGGTCGTCGTCTTTGGACACATGGCATTGTATCCCAAAAACGAGCATAATGTGTGGAATGATGAAGCTCTGATCAAAGCGCTGGAGTCTGCAGGAAATGTAGTGGCCTACTTTAACGGACACAATCATGCGGGTAACTACGGGGAGAAAAACGGTATTCACTATCTGAACTTTCAAGGAATGGTCGAAACACCCGACACGAATTCCTATTCGATTGTAAAAGTGTATCCGGATCGTTTGGAAATTGATGGTTTCGGGCGTGAGCAAGATCGTACGCTTAAGATTGCCAAAGAAACAGCAACAAAATAATGAGTTCCATATCGGACTCATAAATTACTTGTTCCCCGTACACATTACAGATAGTTCCATCAAACTCATTTCACGGGGGGATACAGTGTCTCATCCAAACAACAAGCAACCCAATGACCAGCAGCGCATGTCCCAAGATTATCTGGCAAAGAACACACAAAGTGTCGAAGAATTCGCCAAAGAGCAATTGACACAGGGACAAGCGCAACCGATTGCATCTGTACAACAGAAAGAGTTAACGTAGTCTGAGATGGGTCAAAAAGTTTTCGTTGCAAAAAGAAACTCTCTTTCACAAATGGAAGAGAGTTTCTTTTGCTTGAGGGAACCTCCCTCTTTCACCTTATTTTCTAAAAAAACCGCTTCTCTTAATCTTCAATCTTGTCGAAATAAACCGGATTGATTTTATCGAGCGCAGGCTTCAGCTTCTCCAGTTCAATCCCTTGTTTCGCTGCGGCTTCTTTATTAACGGCCATTTTCAGCTCTTTCGGGAATTGAACGGGCAAATCTCCTGGTTTTGCCTCTCCTTTTAATACCTTTACTGCAAGCAAACCTGTCTCGTACCCGTGATCGTGGTAATCGATCCCGTATCCTGCAAAGCCGCCGCTGCGCACCGAGTCCATTTCCCCTACGAACAACGGAATTTTATTTTCCTCGGCAACCATGACGACTGATTTTAAGGCAGCGACTACCGTATTATCTTTGGGAATATAGATTGCATCAACTCGCCCCACTAACGATTGTGCAGCCTGTTTGACTTCTGATGTATTATTCGCATTTGCTTCAACGGCTTCCAGACCAATTTCAGTCAGCGCTTTTTTTGCATTTTCTACGTTAACGACAGAATTCGATTCTCCTGAATTATAAATGATGCCAACCTTTTTGGATTCTGGGAAAAACTCTTTAATGGAATAAATCGTACTTTTAATCGATTCTGGATGGGTATCTGAGATGCCTGTTACGTTCTTCCCTGGTTTCTCGATATTTTCGATCAGTTTGGCTTTTAATGGATCTGTAATCGCGGCAAAGAAAACCGGAATATCTGTGCCGTCTGTCGTCTGTACGATGGATTGCGCACTTGGCGTGGAGATCGCCAGGATGGCATCTTTTTTATCCCCTGCGAATTTCTGAGCGATTGTCATAACTGTGCTCGGATCACCTTGTGCAGATGCATATTCGATGTCAACATTTTTTCCGTCTTCATAGCCATTGTCTTTAAGTGCTGCGATGAACCCTTCCCGAGTGGCATCAAGCGAAGGATGTTCAATGATTTGCGTAATGCCGATTTGCAATTTCTTTCCCGATGCAGTGCCGCCGCTTTGCTGGGCAGCGGAAGAATCGGATGATGGTTGGTTTCCTCCACCTGTTTGTGTACCGCACGCCGTCAATAGCAGACAGAGAGCAAGTAACGCCCCTTTTACATGTCTTGTTTTTCGATTCATGTTCCCACTCCTTATAAGTATCTCTTTGTTTGTACTTTGGCCAATGGTGATACGAGTAGTCGTACATCCTTGTCCTTTTAGAATTAATATTCCCAATATTAGCATAGTTGCTTTTATTCAGCCACAATTGAGTTTACTTATTTTTATAAAGAAAATTTTGTCGATATAAATCAAATCCTGCGATTGCTCCCAAATATACCCGTGACAAAGACCGATTACCTTTTCGGCAGCTGGGTGGAGTGGCGAACACCCGCAACGCGAACCCGGGGACCACTAGCTGGGATAAGCCGAACTGATAGCCAGCCTGTTCCTGAGCCAACAGCTGATAGATTTGCTCAGTAAATTCCGAAATAGTCTTGTCACTGACTTGAATTATCAAAACAGTCAAGGCGGATCTCAAATAAATGGAACGAAAAAAGCCTGGACGATTCTCATATAGAGAACAATCCAGGCTATACCGCTCAATAAGATATGTATTCATAAAGATGGAGAGTGAGGGATTCGAACCCTCGCTACGCATACACGTACTAACGGTTTAGCAAACCGTCCCCTTCGGCCTCTTGGGTAACTCTCCATATGTGGCGGAGGGAGAGGGATTCGAACCCCCGTGGGCTTGCACCCTAACGGTTTTCAAGACCGCCCCGTTATGACCACTTCGGTATCCCTCCGCAAAAAATGGAGCGGGTGATGGGAATCGAACCCACGCGACCAGCTTGGA
>DASQNU010000295.1:0-3415 GCA_035644815.1 Bathyarchaeia archaeon
CGCACGTTCGAGACGAATATGTCTCAAATATTCGAATACGGTCATTCCAAAACATGCTTTGAATCCCGTCTTCAGTTTAAAGTCGTTTAACCCAACCATTTTTGCTAATGCCAGCAGCGAGGGAGGTTCTGTCATACTAGACTCAAGTACTTGCTTAGCTTTATGCAACTTTTGCATATCCGCTTTCGACAAGCCATTTGGTCTAGGCGTCAGATTAAATAATTGAGTCATATGCATGTGTAAAAGCTCCAATGCGGTGGCTTCCATCATTAACAGGGATCTATTGGGATTTTTAATATCTGCGATTAATTGCTTTACCAACACCATGCTTCTGGCATCGATTTCAAAATGAAAGGAGCGGAATGCCTGCCCTTTTATGAGTCGGTTAAACTCGACAATCATATTTGGCGAAGTCGCCAATTGATTAGCCGCAAAATCGAATAGAGAAATCGGAATGCCCAGCTCGAGTGAAGCATACTGCTCTTGTGCCGGGGGATAAAACTGAGCTTGAAAGTCTTGAACTAAAGCAAGGACACCCTGCCCAACAGGTAATTCATGATCCTGACCGGACACAATCACCTGTCGTTGACCGGAAAGAGCAAAATGAAGTTCGACCATACATCCTTTGGAAGCAAAATAAAAAGGAGAGGGTGCATGATAGCGCATATCGTAGTAAACGATTTCGATGCCGCTGTAAGTAGAGAATCTATAGACGCTCCCAGTACCGATTTCAGCCTGAAGCATATAAGATATCCCATTCTTTTGGGAAAATAATGATTCATCAAAAAACCGCTGATAAATCGATGCCATCGATTCCACCCTATTCACCTCCATATGGAATATTATACCGTACGGACAAAAACAAAAAACACGCTAATTGGCGTGTTTCGTTTGCACCATTCATCCTATCAATAGTTTTTCTGCAGCCAGCATAAACTCATAGATTTTACGTGTCGTATTTACATTCCTGATCGTCATCTGTTGATACAATTTCGTGCCAACCAACTTTGACATGCTGCCTTTCGTTACGTTTATTTTGTCAATCGTCCATAGAATCGCACCTGGAGCATACTTCACCGTTTCGATCTCCGGTTTGAAGGTCAACTTATCGAGAACGGATTCGTCATTGATATCTTCCCATAAAAAAAGGACGTCGCTCCTCATTTTATCATCGTTTGTCCATGATTCGGGAAGCGAGGACATTACTTTTTTCATGTCTTCTAAACTAAGCACCAGCACCTTGATAGGCAATCCGAAGGTATCCAGAATCGTTTCTTCGAGAATAGGCACTAAATCATTTTTGGAGTGGCCGGTGGTTGTAAAAATGATATTGCCCGAATTGATATAAGTCACGACGTTTTTCATACCGGCTTGCTCGAATGATTTTTTTAGTATCTTCATATCCACTTTGTTGTTTCCGCCGACATTGATCCCGCGGAGCAGAGCAGTATAGACCATCATTACCTCCTGGATTGGAATAATTTCAGAAGGAAGTTATTTATCCTTGGATATCAATGTTAACAGAAAATAACAAACAAAACATCTGGCCCCAGATAAATGCCAGTACTGTCCCAGGACAGCCAGATGCTCAATGAGGCGAAGTAACTTATCTTCTCCTCCACTCTGCATGGAACGATACTGAGGTCGACTTTTTGGATGTATAGAGCCAAGGGAGATCGAACCCCTGACCTATCGCTGCCAGCGAAGCGCTCTCCCAGCTTAGTCAGTTTCACAGCCCCCATAATAATACCAGCGGGGAATATAAGCCAACCATCCATCATGCGACAAAAACACTTCACGTAGGCGTGAACAAGCGCCAGGGAAAAGGCGACTCACCTAAACCAAGTGAACGACTCGAATATCCTTCTTATGCTGATTCAGATACTCTGCTAGCAATCTTCTGTGGCAGTGATGCGGCTTATCCTCGCTACACAAAAAGCAGTTTACTTCATCAGCTAATACATCATCTATGCGATTTTCGATTTTTCTTTTTGCAAGCAAGTCAATATATCGCTTCTCGTACTCCCCCCAAGTCATCTGCTTCTTTTTATAGGCGTTAAGTATGTCTTCTGTCGGTGCCAGCGATAAATCATGATAATAGGAGATTCCAACAAGCTTCATGACATATTCAAGATCGCCTTTTTTAGCATAACCGGACAATTGAGATGTATTATGTAGACGTGTGTCAATGAGCTGCGTAACACCCGCACCCTTCAAAAGCTCAACAAACTGCTGCAGACTTTTTTTAGCAAAACCAATTGTACAGACGTCTTGTTTCATTCTGGAAACTCATTCCATTCCCGGCCATCGAGCAGCCTTCCATTTCTGTGCTTCATCACACCGCCCCACTGCTTAAAAAAGAACGGAATCTTAGCGACTTGACATTGATGTAATAATAATCGAACCCAGCTTGCATCCATTGGTCTGGCGCCCGGTCCAGATTCTCCCCCTGCAATTACCCAATGAATATCTTGAAGGTTTACATTTTCTAATGGACCAAGTAGCGGTTCACATGATAAAAATCGTACTCTTGATGGTACTTGTCTGAGTACATCAATTCTGTTGACCACACATGAGTTTTCGACACTTGTTCCTACCCATATGTTGTCTGTCCAAGTAAATTGGTTTGCCAAACGAGCAGCTCTTTCCGGTCGCTTCGTCAGAATCTGATAAGTGTGCATGGGGGTCTTATTCATGACATCAAATACTTTTTCAATAAACTGCTCAGATATTGCTTCGTGGAACAGGTCCGACATTGAATTAACAAAAACCTTTTTAGGTCGTTTCCAAGTAAACGGCAAATCAAACGCTTCGGGATGCTCTTGTGGTTCAAAGCCATTAACGTACCTCGGATTTCCCATTGCTTGTAATCTCTTTGCCATTCGTTCAGCATAACAATTCTTGCATCCTGCACTAACCTTACTGCAACCAGTTGTAGGATTCCATGTCATGTCCGTCCATTCAATTTTTGTTTTAGACATTTTGTCGCCTCCCTAGATTCTCAACTAAAAGAGAGAGAACTGTTCCCCATGTAAATGTAGTTGAATAGTCCTTTCCTTTGCATAGATTAATCGTTTGCGCAAAATGGTTCGAGATAGGAAGCATTCTTTGCCGCTGAGCCTGAATATGCGTATCTATGGCAAAAAAACCTCCATCGCCATCGGATCGTCCAACAGAAGATGAAGGTTTTTATGGAATATTCCGCAAAAAATTACACTCTTAAATAAGCAACTCAACCTCTATCTGATGATCATCAAACAACGGGAGCTTCCATCCCCATTGCGGCCCATTCTTCTTTGGCAGGACCATAAATCCCGGGTATCGTTAAACCGGCTTGCCGCATCAAGACCGTCATTTGACCGCGATGGTGAACCTCGTGCATCAGAAGAGCTCTTAATGTAAACCCGTTTTTCCA
>DASQNU010000296.1:0-7840 GCA_035644815.1 Bathyarchaeia archaeon
GATCAATTCGCGGTATGCTTCGATGTCACCACCTAAGATCCGCTGGATGATTTCGGCATCGGAATGCATCAATCTCCGGCCTCCCTTCCCTTTATCTGACGTTCTTCTTTTTATGGCGTTTCACTAGAATCAAAAAAGATCGTTCATTTCCAAAATTTCATAGCGATAGCCCTGTTCAATCAGGAATAGCTGGCGATGCAAGGCGAAATCCTGCTCACGCGTATCTCTTGTCACCAATGTGTAAAAATGTGCCGTGTTGTCCGTAGCTTTTGGACGCAAAATGCGTCCGAGACGCTGGGCTTCCTCCTGCCGGGAGCCAAACGTTCCCGAGATTTGAATGGCGACATTGGCATCGGGAAGATCAACGGCGAAATTGGCGACTTTGGATACGATCAGCTGTTTGCAGGAACCTTCTTTAAATTGCTGGTAGAGAAGGGCGCGTTCCTTCTCCGGCACTTTGCCCGTGATCAGCGGGATGTGCAGGGTATCGGCCAATTCTTGCAGCTGATCCAGATATTGACCGATGATGAGAACACGGTCATTCGCATGTCGCTCCAGCAGTTTTTGCACGGCCATCGCTTTATTCGGATTTTCCGCCGCAATCCGATATTTCTGCTGTGGCGTTGCAAACGCGTATTTCTCGCGCAGGTGGGGCTCGATCGGCAAGCGTATTTCCTTGCATACCGCCTGCGCAATCCACCCTTTCTCCTCCAGATCCTTCCAAGGGAGATCATACTTCTTTGGCCCTATCAATGTAAAGACATCCTCTTCCCGTTGATCCTCACGCACGAGGGTTGCAGTCAGCCCGAGGCGGCGCTTGGCCTGAATCCCGGTGGTCATGCGAAAAATGGGAGCAGGCAAGAGATGGACCTCGTCATAAATGATCAACCCCCAATCACGCTCGGTGAACAGTTTGAGATGAGGATACTCTTCATTTTCGCCTTTGGGTCGGTAGGTGAGAATTTGGTAAGTAGCGACGGTGATCGGCTTTACTTCTTTCCGTTGACCGGTATATTCTCCCACCTGGTCGGCGGTCAGGGTAGTTTTATCCAACAATTCGTCGATCCATTGGCGAACGGAAGTCGCATTAGTCGTTAAGATCAGGGTCGCTGTTTGCAGCTTGTCAATCGCCCCAATGCCGATGATCGTTTTGCCCGCACCGCAGGGGAGAACGAGCACACCGCTGCCCCCCATCGATGAGCCTCCTGCGTAAAAGGTATCGACAGCGTCTTGTTGATAGGAACGCAGTGAAAATGGTGTTCCGGTTGTTGTCTGCGTACGGAGTTGAAGGGCGCAGGGTTCCCCTTCTGTATAACCGGCTACATCCTGGACCGGATAGCCAAGCTTTATCAGTTCTTGCTTGATCACCCCGCGTGTGTGCAGCGGAATGCGATATGCTTGAGAGGAGAGTCTCTCCTGAATGTATCGTTCGATCTGTTTATAGCAGGTTAGCTCCGTGAGCAGCAGATCATTCTCGCTTACCAAGACAAGAGCATCGTCCCATTGTTCCAGGCGAATCATTCCATAGCGTGACATCTGCTCCTGAATTTCCCCGACGATAGCAGGCGGAACGCCAAATTTGCTGTAGGTAAGGAGTGCCTGTATGATCGACTCTGCGGAAAAGCCGCTAGCGGACGCATTCCACAGCGAAAGCGGCGTAACCCGGTATGTATGGATATATTCCGGACTTTTCAATAGCTCGGCAAAGCCGGATAATGCCTGTCTGGCTTCCGAAAAGAGAGGGTTTTGAACCTCCAAGAGAATGGTCCGATCGCTTTGCACGATAAGGGGGAGCTCCGGATTGTATGTCACGTAGGAACACCTCGACGAAAGAAATAATAGTAACATGGTAACACATTTATATCTATGATGAAAAACAGTGAAAAGGAAACAGGCTGGTAAATCATAGAAGCAGCCAGAAAAACATTTTAGTTTATGTATTTACAATATTCAGAATAATGAGTATAATAAAACCACAGCGAGGCAATCGCTTATCTACCAGGAAGGGGAGGCAAACAACAGGAAGCATCATCATCAAGAAATAAAGGAGTGATCGATTCTCCTCAACGACTTGATACCCTGAACGGCATGAAGAGCACGGAAGAAACGAAAGGAAGTCAGTGAAAAGTGAATAGCAGCTTGAACGAAAACAAGTCCTGAACGGTCTTCATGGAAGAGCGGGTCGGGACTTTTGTTTTTTGTACCGATTATATGTGAAAAAAATCACAAACTAGCAATAGTCGCCAGGTTATGATGGACTCACAAGATAGAGAGATTGCTTGGATACTTGGAGGGAACAACCATATGAGAACCCAATCTGGCAGACAGAAATTGGTCCTGATCGGCAACGGCATGGCTGGCATCAATACAATCGAACAATTGCTCACTTACACACAGGATTATGACATCACCGTTTTCGGCAACGAGCCTTATCCGAACTATAACCGGATTCAACTCTCCTACGTACTGGAGGGGAGCAAATCAATCGACGAGATCATCCTGAACCGGCGCGAATGGTATGCGGAGAACGTCATTACCTTATTCACCGACACAACCGTCACACGGATAGACATCGAACGCCAGCGGGTGATCACGGCAAACGGCATGGAAGCACCCTACGATAAAGTGATCATTGCCACAGGCTCGAAGCCGTTTATTTTACCGATACCTGGCGCGCAACGGAAAGGAGTCGTTGGCTTTCGGGATATTCGCGATTGCGAGCAGATGATGGCTGCTGCAAAAACGGTCAAACAAGCCGCCATCATCGGGGGAGGACTGCTCGGCCTGGAAGCGGCAAAAGGGCTGGTCAGTTTAGGGATGGAGGTAACGGTTGTTCATCTGACCGATACCCTGATGGAAAAGCAACTCGATCCCACTGCAGGTGCCATGCTGCAAAAGGAGCTCGAATCCCAGGGCATACGTTTCTTGCTGAACACGCGCACCGTCGAGCTGTATGGCGAGGAACATGTGGAAGGTCTGCGATTCAGCGATGGCAGCGAGCTTGCTGCGCAGCTGGTCGTGATGGCAGCGGGGATCAGGCCCAACATCGAGGTCGCGACAGCCAGCGGGCTGAAGGTAAATCGTGGGATATTGGTAGATGACTATCTGCAGACCAGTGCGCCAAACGTCTACGCGATCGGTGAATGTGTCGAACATCGGGGTGAATGCTACGGACTAGTTGCGCCTCTCTTTGAACAAGGAGTCGTGTTGGCCAAAAAACTGGCTGGCGTTGAAACCGCGCCGTATGAGGGCTCGACCGTATCGACGAAGCTGAAGATATCAGGTGTTGATGTCTTTTCCGCCGGGGAGTTCATGGAGGGCAACGATCACCGGGTATTGCGGTTCCATGATGACTGGAAACAGACTTATAAAAAAATATTGCTGAAAGAGAACCGGATCGTAGGCAGCATCTTGTTCGGGGATGTAGAAGATGCATCTTTGCTGGCAAAATGGGTGAACCAACAGGCTGAAATGACGGCAGAGATCCATGAGCGTATAGTTGGCGGAGGCTGCTGTGGCAGCAAAAAAATAACCGCAGCAGATGCCATGGATGATGACGAAATCGTTTGCGGCTGTAACGGCGTGACCAAAGGGAAGATCGTCAACGTTATTCGGGAGCAAGGCTTTACGACGGTGGAGGAGATCAAGGCATGTACCGGAGCGACCCGTTCCTGCGGAGGCTGCAAGCCGATGGTCGAGCAGATTCTGCTGGCAGTGCTTGGGAATGGGTTCGCGGGTTCTGTTGCCAAGGAGCAAGGGATCTGCAGCTGTACACCTCTGACACGCGATGAAGTCGTCGCAGCGATCAAGGAAAAGCATCTCACCCATGTGAAGGAAGTCATGCATGTGCTGGAGTGGACACAGCCGGAGGGGTGTTCAAAATGTCGGCCGGCCATCAATTACTATCTGGGAATAGTTTGGCCAACGGAGCACGAGGACGAGCGCGAGTCGCGATTTGTAAATGAGCGCTTACATGCCAATATTCAGAAGGATGGCACCTTTGGGGTCATACCGCGGATGTATGGCGGGGTCACGACTCCTGCTGAGCTGCGTAAAATCGCCGATGTATCTGAAAAATATGATGTCAAGCTGGTCAAAGTAACGGGCGGGCAGCGCCTCGACCTGCTTGGCGTGAAAAAAGAAGACCTGCCCAACATCTGGGCTGATCTGGATATGCCTTCTGGCTATGGCTATGCCAAATCGTTGCGGACGGTAAAAACATGCGTTGGCTCGCGTTTCTGCCGCTTTGGCACGCAGGATTCCATCAGTACAGGAATTGCCTTGGAGCAGAAATTTGAACGAATCAGCATGCCAGCCAAGTTTAAAATGGCAGTCAATGGTTGCCCTCGCAATTGTGCGGAGTCGTGCACGAAGGATCTGGGTGTCGTCGGCAATGATGGCGGCTGGGAAATCTATGTCGGGGGGAACGGGGGAATCAAGGCGCGGATGGCCGATCTGTTGTGCAAGGTGAAGACAGAGGAAGAGCTGATGGAAATAGCAGGTGCCTTCATTCAATTGTATCGGGAAACCGGCCGGTACGGCGAGCGAACATCCGAGTGGGTGGAGAGAATCGGGGTGGACGTCATTCAGCAAGCAATAGTGGCTGACCAAGCCAACCGCCATGCTTTACATGAACGAATAGAATTGGCGATCGCCCAACTGTCTGATCCGTGGAAAGAAGTGCTGCAAAACCAAGAGCTGCGTGAACGTTTGTACGAACCTATACATAAGCCATAAGCATTGCAGGTCAATAAGGAGGATGAACACTTATGCACCGCCAAAATCATGAGCTTTCGTTCTTGTACGTGGAAGTTGGAAAACGCACAAATTTTCCGGTACAGCTCGGCCGACAAGTCGTCATTGGCAACTATGACATCGCATTGTTTCACACATCGGACGATCGGTTTTACGCGCTGGACAATCACACGCCGCATCAAAAAGGGGGTCCCCTGGCAGAAGGGATGGTCAGCAGTCATTACGTTTACTGCCCTATACGTGACCTGAAAATCAATTTGATCGATGGTCAGGTACAAAAGCCCGATCAGGGAGAAGCCATGACGTTTCCTGTCCGACTTGAGGACGAAAAGGTATTGATCGGCATCCCGCAAGAGAAACAAGAGTGACCTCATCATTGAAATTTTATCGGATCGCGGAGGGGAAGAAGGCGGTATGATCCAGGCTGCTATCTTCCCTTTTTCCGATTCATCCATAAATCCCTAGGAGATGGGTAAGACTAAGGGAACAGTTGGCGCACAGGAGGGATTGGTTTGACGAACACGACGATCATGGGGACCTCCTTCAATCTGATCCTTGTAGTGTTTCTCGTCCTTTTAAATGCTTTTTTCGTCGCTACGGAGTTTGCCCTCGTCAAGATGCGGGAATCTCGCGTCACCCAGCTTGTTGCGGAAGGGAATCAAAAGGCGCAAGTGGTGGAGCATGTCATTCATAATTTGGATGCTTACTTATCGGCATGCCAGTTGGGTATTACGTTGGCTTCACTCGGCCTTGGTTGGGTAGGGGAGCCTGCGGTTGCTCATCTCTTTCATCCCTTATTTGGACTGCTGGGATTGCCCGTTGCTTGGCAAGAGACGCTTTCCTTCATTATTGCATTTTCCATCATTACCTTTTTGCATATCGTTTTGGGGGAGCTTGCACCGAAATCACTTGCCATCCAGCGTACGGAAATGGTTTCGTTGCATGTAGCCACTCCGATTCGTTTCTTCTATAAAGTGATGTATCCGTTCATCGCTTTTTTGAACTGGTCGGCTTCCAAGTTCCTGGGATGGTTCGGTGTGGAAGTGACCAACCACGAAGAGGCCCATACGGAGGAAGAAATCCGCATTCTGGTAAATGAGAGCCACAAGAGCGGGTTGATTGACCACACGGAACTCATGCTTGTGGATAATATTTTTGATTTTAGTGAAACGATGGCGCGGGAAATCATGGTGCCCCGTACGGATATGGTTGTCCTGAATTTGCGGGATACCTTCGAAGAGAGTGTGAATTTGGTCAAAAATGGCAGGTACACTCGCTATCCGGTGGTGGATGGGGACAAAGACCACGTAGTCGGGAGCCTGCATATCAAGGATCTGTTAACCAATGTTCTGCAAAATACTGGAGGAGACCTCTCGCAGATCATGCGGCCGGTTGTCACTGTTCCGGAGACGATCTCCATCAGTCGGCTGCTAACCATGCTGCAAAAAAGGCGCAACCAGATGGCGATTCTCATTGACGAATACGGCGGGACAGCTGGTCTGGTCACCCTCGAAGATATTATGGAAGAAATCGTGGGCGACATTCAGGACGAATTTGATGACGAGCGTCCGGAAATCGAAAAACAGGACGATACCTATTCCTTTGATGGGCGTGTGTTGCTTGAAGAGGTCAATGAATATCTCGAGTTATCGCTGGACGATCGAGAAGTCGACACGCTTGCGGGATGGATATACATGCAAATCGATCATCCCCCCAAAGTGGGAGATACGGTACGAGCGAAGGAATACGAGTTTATCGTGGATGAAGTGGATCATTTCCGCATTACGCGTGTCCGCGTGAAAAAAAGAGCGTTGCAACCAATCGAACCTTGAACAAACCTCACCTTTTTTTGAAAGGGGAGGTTTTTTTTGCTTGAAAACCAGAGTCATGTAAGATATCCTAACATAATATAAATGAATCCAGTGTTTCGTGTTAGGTTTTCTTACGTGAATGAAGGGGGCAGATCGGATGATTGGCGCGCGTGTGTTGAAAACGGCAATTGCAGTGATGCTATCGATCCTTACAGCGAGATTTTTTGAACTGCAGACCCCGCAATTCGCGGGCATCGTTGCGATCTTGGCTGTTCAGCCATCTTTTTATCGCTCGCTGCGCTATGGGATCCAGCATACCATTAGCGCCATCGTTGGAGCTGTGGTTGGTGCCTTTGTCATGTTTGAGGTGGGTAATTCCTTTTTTGTCATTGGCTTAGTGGCTTTATTTTTAATGGCATTGCATGTAAAATTGAAAACCACGAATTCATTGCTCATATCCGTGGTCGTTGCTGTCAATACGATGGGAACAATCCCGCATTATTTTGGTGAGTCCGCGATCAATCAAATCGCTCTCGTAATCATAGGTGTGGGGTATGGTACAGTGATCAACCTGCTTCCCAAGCCGTTTCATCAAGAACGGGCAGGCCACCTGCTGACACAAGCCGAGGGGATGATCCGAGTGCTCTTGCATTATACGCATATTGAATTGAGTGAGGGCAAAGTAACTCCTTACCCAAAAATGCGTGAGCAAATCAATGAGGTTCGTGTGTATATCGAACGAGGGAAAGAAATATGTGGATATATTAGGGAGGACGAAAAATACCGGGTCAATCCGCGGAAGAACCCGATCCAGCTGTTCAGTGGGCTGGAGGCCATGGTCGAACGGTTCCGCGATGTCAGCAAGGAACTGCAAAAAGTTGATCTGACTCATCCGGCAGTGGGAGAAGCAAACGAGCTGCTGTATGCCATCATTCAGGCGCAGGAGGCGATTATTTCCCGGCAAGCGGCAGATTTGGCGGGTCTGGAGGTCATGCTGGAAGAAACACGCAATCGCCTTTGGAACCAACAGGGGGGATTGGATGATTTCGAAACCCGGCTAGCGATCTACAATGCATACGGCCATTTGTGGGAGTATGTACGAGAGCTTGTCAAACTTGCTGATCACAATCACGAAGTCATGCTCGAAAAGGGCAAGGCAGCAGGGCAAATGCAGGCTGTCGATGCAGGTTGAAATTTCAATCTGTGTCGATTGTGTAAATTGTGCAACCGCTTTCTTTTTTATACGTATAATAGTAATACATAGGACAACGGTG
>DASQNU010000297.1:0-7958 GCA_035644815.1 Bathyarchaeia archaeon
TTTCTGCAGATTGGTCGTGATTTCGCCCAACACACGCTTCTCGTCCACGACCGCCACGCTCAGTACCAGATTGGACGTGTCAATCGCCAGTACGCGCATTGTAATCAAACCTTTCACATTTTTCTATGTATCGCTCACCCAACGGTTCGAACAGGCAAATCCGGCTCTCCCCTTCACCACGGGCGAGCGTAATCGTTAGACGCTCGTCTGGCAAATATGGCTCGATCAACGAAGCCCATTCCACCACACAGACGCCCTCACCGAAAAAGTATTCGTCCAAGCCCAGCGAAGCCACATCATCCTCCACCCGATAGACATCCATATGGTAGAGCGGCAGCCTGCCTGCGTATTCCTTTATTAGCGTAAACGTCGGGCTGTTGACCACCTTTTTGATGCCCAGCCCCCGTGCCAGCCCTTGCGTGAAGGTGGTCTTGCCTGCACCCAGCGTTCCTTCCAACGCCAGGAAGTCGCCTGGTTGTAAAAGAGCGGCAAACTGCTCGGCAAAGTTTCTTGTCTCCTCTTCGCCTTGCAGCACCCACCGATATTCCTTCGTCATGTACCGAATCACCCCGTATGTATCAAACCCGCTTTCGCTAACGGGAGAAATGATTGTAGCCGCCTTTTGGCAGCGGTCTTTTCCTGTCGTGCGCATCCGTTATCCAGACCGCTGGTTCTCCCGCTTCCACACGACCGATCACCCGGAACGTACAATCGTGGTCGCGGAAAAGCTGTTCGATACGCGTTGCTTCCTCGGCTGCCACAGTGCCGACAAGCTCGTAGTCCTCACCGCCGTACAGACCCCAGTCCAAGGCGGACTTGCCTGTATGCAAAGCGTATTGCCTTGTCACATCTGCTATCGGAATGAGCGACTCTTCGATGACCAGTGCAGCTTGGCTCGCCTCGGCAATTTCCCATAGCTCGGAAGCAAGGCCATCGCTCACGTCATTGAGCGCCCCCGCCCTCGTGCAACCGTCGAGCAACAATCGCCCTTCCTGGATGCGCGGAACCGGTCGGCGATGCTTATGAATCAACTCGGTCCATTCACGAAAAGCAGCTTCGTCTCGTTCCGCCTCTTCCTTTGCGGACAGCAACACGTGGAGCCCTGCAGCTGAACCTCCCACATGCCCCGTGACAAAGATCACATCACCCGGCATCGCCCCTGAGCGACGAATGGCTTTTCCTCGTTCCACCTCGCCCAGGACGCTAATGGAGAGATGCAAGGCATCGGGTGTCGACACGGTATCCCCGCCGATAATCCGTACTCCGTAGGCTTCGGCTGCTTCATAAATCCCCTCATACACAAGCTCGCATTCCTCTTCCGTCCATGAGGGAGAGACACCGATCGTGACCATCGCGAACCTCGGGATGCCGCCCATCGCAGCAACATCGCTCAAATTGCTGACCAACGCCTTGTATCCGATATCCGCAGGCTGCATCGTCCTGCGCAGAAAATGAACCGTCTCGATCATCGCGTCGCAGCAGGCGACTACCTCCATACCCGATGCAACGCCAAAAACGGCGGCATCATCTCCAATTCCGATGGACAGTCCGTCGTCGCCCTTATCTGTTGCCGATCGGCTCGTCCATTTTCGAATCCGGGAGAATTCATCCAGCGCCACCGTTCTCTCTCCTTTTCCCCGACCTACACAGCGGAAGCGAGACAATCAGCCGATCGGCCTGCCTCGCTCCCCTCTGTTTGATTGTGCATTCATTATACCGTTGGCAAAAACAAGGTGCAACCCGCTTCCCCGCTAGGCCTGCGCGGAAAGCGGACGCAAGCGCAGTTTCCCCCGGCACCTGCCGCATACGTAGCGGGTCGGATCCATTTTTCTCTTCCGTTTATACGACATCCCGCAATGATCGCACAGCAATTCATATTTATAAGGGAGAGCTTTCCTCGTCATCGAGGGGAGGCTTTGGCAATACCTGCTCCCACCCACCGCTTTCAACAACCGCTTAAAATCTGGGTCGATATGGCGATACCCCTTGCCCTCCAGATGGAGATGATAGTGGCACAGCTCGTGTTTGATGATTCCTAACAGCTCGTCTTCTCCATGCTCGGCCAAATGGCCCGGATTAAACTCGAGATCATGCGACCTGAGCAGGTAGCGACCGCCTGTAGTCCGAAGACGTCCGTTAAAGCGGGCCTGATGACGGAACGGCTTGGCAAAAAACTGCTGCGACACCGATTCCACCAATACTTGCAGCTCCTGATCTGTCATCATCATTCCCTCCTTCCGGCAGACTTCCCCTCTCACCATATCAGTTTTTGCTCTAGCTTGCTACGGACATTCGGTCAAGATCGCAAACTGTATTCTGCCGGCGAAAAGATGACCATGACTGTCAAGTCCTCCGTAATACTATGGAAATGGTGTTTGGCATGAGCCTTTACAAAGAGGATGGAACCCGCTTTCACCTCAATATTCTCTTCCTCTAAGTAAAACTGCGCACTCCCTTTCAGGACTACGTACATTTCATCTTCCGTATGCGGCTGTTGCCCATCCACAGCACCTGCCGCCAGCTGATAGATCCCCACACTCATGGAATCCTCGCGAAGAAACTCATGATAGATCTCCCCTTCTTGAGATTGCGTACGCAGCAATTCTTCCAATACGAAATGCATCATCTTTCCTCCCCCTCCGATTCCCAAGCATTTCCACAACGGCAGCCATGTTTCCTTTCGCTCGCGATAAACGGCGGCTACTTTCTGCTTGAATTCCTGCTGAGTATTGGGCTACACTTGACGTGGACTTGGCTTTATTCGGAGCCAAAAATACGAGATTGCGGAGGAACCGTATGCGCTTTCTACTTTTACAAGAAGCGGATGGGCTTCACTTTGTATCCATGCCCGCCTCACATATGTATCAATTGGTCGCGTTGTTCAAACGGCTTCATAAAGAAATCGACAAACTGACCATTGCCGACCGTCCAAAACTGCCAGCGGTAATCGCGGAATGCAGCGAGCTGGAGCTACTTGCAGATGATGCCCGGTTGGAGGAAGGGTTGTCCTACGTTAGCAAGCTGGAGCAACAGTTCGCTGCCCTGCAGGAAACAGAATACCCGCTAATCTCCCTGTTAACGGAAATTCGCGCCCTGCAAGCCCAGCTCGAATATTTGCAGGAAGAAGAATAAAAGTGAAGCAATAGAGACAGGTACCCGGATCGCCTCTTGGGCATACACTGCCAGAAGAGCGATCAGGAGGTGCCCCAATGCCACAGTGGATGCGGAGGCAGTTACAACGTGCCTTCTTCGGAAAAGACGTTAGACAAATTCGTCTCTTGAACAGCTGCTGGTTTTTATACCTGGAAAAACACGGCGGCCGTCCTCAGGAATAGGATGGCCGCTGCCTAGTTGGTTGCCGTAGACCCTACAGCGTGATGATGCTGTAGGGTTTTTTGCTGGCTTTATTCTGCTCCCGGTTCAATCATGGTCAAGCCGACACGCTGACGCTGTTCATCGATATCCACGACCCATACATCCACGATGTCCCCAACGGTAACGACATCGAGCGGATGCTTTACGAAGCCTTTTTTCAGACGGGAAATATGGACGAGTCCGTCGTTTTTCAAGCCAATGTCCACAAACGCTCCAAAATCCACGACATTGCGCACGGTTCCCTGCAGCTTCATGCCTTTTTGCAGATCCGTAAGCTTTAGCACGTCTTTATGCAAGAGCGGCTTAGGCAGCTCATCGCGCGGGTCGCGTCCCGGACGCAGCAGGCTTTCCACGATGTCGCGCAGGGTCGGTTCCCCGATCTCCAAGGCTGCCGCCATCTCGGAGATGTTTACTTTTTGCAGCTTTTCGCGGCAGTGGTCGGTGCCGATATCCTCCGGTCCAAGGCCAAGGGTTTTCAGCAATTGGTGGGTAGGCGCGTACGATTCCGGGTGAATCGGGGTCTTATCCAAAGGATTCTTCCCTTCCATGACACGCAAAAATCCAATGCATTGCTCGTAGGTCTTGGCTCCAAGGCGAGGAACCTTTTTCAATTGGCCACGGTCTTGAAACTTTCCAATCTCTTCGCGCATTTTCACGATATTGGTGGCGACCTGCTTGTTCACTCCCGAGACATATTGCAGCAGCGAAGCAGAGGCCGTGTTCACATCCACCCCGACATGGTTTACCGCGGACTCGACGACGAATTGCAGGCTTTCCGCCAATCGGTTTTGCGACACATCGTGCTGATACTGACCGACTCCCACTGACTTCGGATCGATTTTCACCAGCTCTGCCAGCGGGTCCTGCAAACGTCTAGCGATCGAAACCGCGCTGCGCTCCGCTACATCCAGCTCAGGAAACTCTTCTTTGGCCAGGGCCGATGCCGAGTAGACCGATGCACCCGCTTCATTGACAATGATATAGAAGATTTCTTTGTTGATTTCCTTCAACACATCGGCGATAAATTGTTCGGTTTCCCGCGAAGCGGTTCCGTTGCCGATTGCCACGAGGGACACACCGTACTGGTCGATCAATTTTTTGACATGCTCTTTGGCTTCCGCCACTTTATTAACCGGCGGGGTCGGGTAAATCACACTCACGTGGTGCAGCTTGCCCGTCTCGTCTACGACAGCCAGCTTGCAGCCCGTCCGATAGGCAGGATCCACACCCAGCACCACTTTGCCCTTGACAGGTGGCTGCAGAAGGAGATTGCGCAGATTCTCGGCAAAGATGTGGATAGCTCTCTCTTCCGCCGTCTCGGTCAGCATGGACCTCACTTCCCGCTCGATGGAGGGGGCGATTAACCGTTTATAGCTGTCTTCCAGCGCAGCCGTCAGCTGCTCGCGGGCAACTGTCTCCCGCGTGATGACACGTCGGGTCAAAAAGCTGTGGATCTCCGGAACAGGAGCGTCGATGCCTACCTTCAAAATGCCTTCCTTTTCCCCGCGGTTCATTGCAAGGATGCGGTGGGGCACTACTTTTTTGATCGGCTCGCTGTAGCTGTAGTACATCTGATAGACGTTCTTGCCGTCTTCCTCGGCCTCCTTTTGCTCAGCGGAGATGCTGCCCTTCTGATAGGTTGTCTCCCGGATCCATTTGCGGATGTCCGGGTCATCGGAAATCTGCTCGGCAATGATATCCATCGCGCCTGCCAAAGCTTCATCCGCTGTCTCTACCCCTTTTTCCGGATTCACATAGCCTTCCGCCTCAGCCAGCGGATTTCCTTGTGCCGGCAAGGACAGCAGCCATACCGCCAAAGGTTCGAGCCCTTTTTCCTTCGCCATTGTCGCCCGCGTGCGGCGTTTTTGCCGATACGGTCTGTACAAATCCTCGACTTCCTGCAACTTTGCGGATTGCTCGATCGCCTGCTTCAGTTCGTCTGTCAATTTCCCTTGTTCTTCTATGAGGCGCAGCACCTCTTCTTTTCGGACGGTAAGGTTGCGCAGGTAGCGGACACGCTCTTCTACCTCGCGAATCTGGGTTTCATCCAGCTGACCTGTCATCTCTTTGCGATAACGTGCAATGAACGGGACCGTATTCCCTTCATCGAGCAGTCGGATGGTGGCTTCTACCTGATGTGTTTTTACCCCAATCTCCCGGGAGATGGTCTGGGTCATCAACGCTATATCCATGTGTGATAATCCCCCTATGTACGGAACTTTTCGCTGTCCTATTGTATCACAAAAATTTCCTTGCCTGTTGGGGAATTGGCGGGCTGGCGGGCTGAGTTACCGTAGTGGTGGGGGAAGAGAACGCGGGAGCGCTCCGTTCATGCCACACCTGCAGGGAGGTTAGACTGTCCGGTTCCGCTCGCAAAAACGGGACGTCACCCAAAAGCGCCTGAAGGGCGCGCGGGTATCTCACGGGAGTGGTTGGGCGACAATCGTGTCCCGTCTTTGCAAGCTCCACCTGGGTAGGTGTGACAAGGCCTACGCGCTACCCGCGCTTCCCTTCCTCACTTGGCTTCCCTCCTAATCCGTATCGGGAAAAGGACTTAATAAAAAGAAAAAGCACCGTTTCACCGGTGCGTTTAGTGAATAATTAGTACCTCTCGCAAGTGCAAAGAGATATTTTCCTAAATAACTACTCCCCCGCCGTTCTGCGATGCTCCAGCAAGCCTTGCTTTTCGATCGCTTCCCTGAGCTTGGACAAAGCCCTGCGCTGTAACCGGGATACATGCATTTGCGAGATGCCGAGTTGATCTCCCGCCTGTTTTTGACTCAAATTATCAAAAAAAGTAAGTTGAATGATTTCTTTTTCACGCTCATTAAGAACATGCAGGATTTTCCCCAGCGTGATTTCTCGCTCTACATGGGCAAAGCCGTCGTCATGGGTTCCTACCAAATCGAGCAGCGTAATCGTGCTTCCGTCACTGTCGGCTTCAATCTCGCTGTCCATGGATAGGGAATGGTAGTTGCGTCCCATTTCCATCGTCTCTAGCACTTCTTCCTCCGTCACCGCGAGATAATCCGCGATATCCGCGATCTGCGGGGAACGCTGCAATTGTATGGTAAGCTCGTCCACCGCTTTTTTGATTTTGGGACTCAGTTCTTTAATTCGGCGCGGGACATGCACACTCCAGGTCTTGTCCCGAATATACCGTTTAATTTCCCCGACGATGGTAGGAATGGCGAAGCTTTCGAATGTACGGCCATACTCCGCATCAAAGCGGCGCAGCGCACCCAAAAGTCCGATCATGCCGACTTGCACCAGATCATCCATAGGCTCGTGTCCTTTGGCAAAACGAGAGGCAAGGGACTCTACCATCGATTTGAAATGAATGACCAGTTTGGTCTGAGCTTCTTCTGTTGGCGTCTGCTGATAGGCGGCAATCAACTGGGCGACAGCTTCCTTGGTGAGCCTAGTTTGCTGCTCCGCCATGATCCGCCACCCCGTCCTGCCGAAGGTATTTTGTCATCGAGATAATGACGCCATGTTCCCCGCTAATTTGCACTTCATCCATCAAGGTGTGGATCAAATAAAGCCCCAAGCCACCTTCCGTCAACTCGTCGACCGACAAGCTATGATCAATCGGCTTCAGCTTGGCTGGCACGGCGTCAACCTGAAAGCTCTTGCCGTCATCCGCGACTTCAATGACCATGCGATCTTCCATGATTTTGCAGCGCAAATGAATGCTGCCCACATCATCTGCAGCGTATGCGTGCTGAACTACATTCGTACACGCTTCTGCAACGGCCAGCTTGACATCCTCAATATCGTCGTAAGCCATGCCCGCTCGATTGGCAATCCCCGATACAGTCAGCCTCACCACCCCCACATATTCTGCACGGGCTGGCAGAGACATTTCTATGACATCGATGCCTGTTGTCATTTCTGTCCCTCCTCAGCTGACGAGGTAATCGAGATGATTTCATGAAGCCCGGTAATGCGGAACAAGCGCTCAATCCGCGAAGGAACCTTGTCCAACTGAAGCTGACAGCCGCTCTGGGCAGCCGCTTTTAACGCTCCGATGATGATCCCGATTCCCGTGCTGTCCATATAGGAGACGTGCTCGAGATCGATGGTAACAGATTGTTCTGAACCTTGCTGCACAAGAGGGAACAAACGATCCCGCAATTGTTGTGCCGTAAACGCATCTACTTCTCCGCTGAGAGACAAGATTTGCTTTCCATCCCCATGTTCCATCCTGATCGATAAGTTCATACCCATTCCCCCCTGTGTATGCGAACCTTGCTTGTACAACCGCTCGCGCAGAACAGTCCCTTTTACTTGCGTTTAATCACGATCATGGTGTGGTCGTCCGGCAATTCGAAGCTGGATGCTTCCAACAGCTTGCGATACAAATTATCGGCCATGACCTGCGCTGGATTCCCGATCTCTCTTTGTATGTACGCGATCAGATCCTCCCGTTGCAAATAGCACTGCCCCACCTTTCGATCGATCACTCCGTCCGTCATGAGAATCAACAGGTCTCCTGGGAGCAGTTCCACCTCATTCTCCGGATAAGAGGCATTACGCTTGACTCCCAATGCAACACCTTGACCTGTCAAATCGAGAAACTG
>DASQNU010000298.1:0-8448 GCA_035644815.1 Bathyarchaeia archaeon
ATCCGCATATGCGGGAAACACTCCTTGCAAACACTCCTGCATTTGTTCGAACATCCATACCGGTTTTTCCTTATCGATGGCAAAATTTCTTAGAAAACGATGAGCCGCAATATTATGAAGCTGGAACAATCTCATCACAGGGATTGCTTCTTCTCGCGGAACCAACTGCCCATCCGGACGCATAATCAAGTACCCTACGGCTTGAACTTTCCCAAATCTCCAGTACTGTACTTTATAATAAAATTGATTATTTAATTGGGCCGAATGATTAAATACCACGGGTTTTTCCAAAAAGCGTTTGAATGCTTGGATTTGTGCCCGGACTGGTGCAGATTGGATCACTTTCATCGTTATGTTCCTCCATTATGCAAAGATCGATTTTACCCACCCAAATGTCTTTTTCACAGCGTTTCGAACTCCGCGAGTAATCGCTCCACCAGACAACTTGTCACCGTATTTTACAGCCTTACTAATTACCCATAATGATGCTCCTATCACAAATAGCGCACCAGCAACCGGTTGCGCAGCAGGAATGACCGATGCAATAACCGCTGCATCCATTAAAAAGCTGCCTGTACTGCCCACTCCATCCACAAATTTTGCATTCTGTTCTTCCTCACTCAGGCTTGGGTCGAACGCTTCATAGAAGTTCTTCCCTGCATCAATCCCATCAAAGACAAGACTTATTCCCGCTGCCGCTACATTTAGACCTTTAAAGAGCCCTGGCATTTGAGGGGGATCCATATTAGAAATAGGGAGATAACTGTTTGCAAAACCTGCAATTCTCGAATTAGGGACTTGCTGAAGCAAAAACTTAAAATTCTCGTAACCACTGATGACGTCAAACGCATCAACGCCAAGATTCGTTACTGTGCCAAGATAAGGTACATCCTTAAAGACGAGATCAAGACCCTTTATACCCAATCCGCTTAAAAACAAACCTTTTCCTTTTAAACCGTTTTGGAGATCAATTTCGCCTTGCGCTATAAGTCCAGCCGTATAGCCGAGCGTACCACCTACCACTTCCTTATACGAAAACTTCAAAGCATCGTACCCGGTAACAGGCGGTTCCGATTTTCCCGGATTTACTTCTCCTTTTGCTGGATCACCTTTTACTGGCTCTCCTTGTACCGGTTCCACAGTAGGTGGATTCATATCAGGTGCTTGAATATTTGGATCTTGAATATTGATTTCTGATTTTGGACTCTCTAAAACGGGAGGTTGGTATTTAGGCGGTTCTGACCCCAACTTTCCCCAATCAGGGCTTTGTAAATTTGGTTGCTCCCATTGCGGTGCTTCAATTTGGGGAGTATCCCATGTTGGAGCATTTACTCCCGTTCCTTTGTATTGAGGAGCATTATATTTGGGCGGATCGTACGCCATTGCAACTAATGGGAACAACTGCATAAAAATCATTAAAAACACAATTATCCCGGCCCAAAATCTATTGCTTGCCCTTCCTCTCACCATTACCCCTCCTTATGAGGTATACTTTATTTCAATCAATCCCAAGTATGAATACCTCTATTCACCCCCGGCTTCTTGATTAAATTGTTTATTAATCGCATCAACAGCCTCTTGATATGTTTTTTTATTTATGGAGTTTAAGAAACTTTCCAACTCATCCGCTCTTTGAATGCCCAATTGTTTATGAATATCCTTACGTTTCATAAGCTCCTCAACAACTTCCTTTGAAAGAACCTTCATATTCTGAATTCTAATAAGTGCTGAATTTATGTTATAACTCTCCATATTTGAGTTTTTTCTCCATTTTTGAGCGAATTTTATTATGTCTAATGTTCTGTTTATTTGATTAACATTTGCGTTATAGGAATTATCGCTTTTCCATTGAAACCATTTTCGTGCGATTTCTTCTGACTTTTTAAATTCCTGATACAATTCATTCTGATTTTGAATAAGTACGTAACGCCCGCCCGCTGCATTGGCTACTTCTTTTAGCTGCCTCTGGCCCTCCCCATCAGTGCCAAATCCAATCACATTGATAATAGGAGCAATATTTGAATTTGCTAATTCTCTGGCAGCTTCGACAGGATTACCGTCACATGTTTCAATACCATCGCTTACGAGATAGATAATATTGGTATTTTGCTCGCCTGCGAGTCCACTTAAATCGTTCTTGGCTTCTTTCAAAGAATAAGCAATAGGGGTATACCCCGTAGGTTTAAACATATCAAGCGATTGCTGTAACTTTTCGGCACTATATGGTTGCATCCCGTAAACCAATTCACTACTCCCGCATGACAACACCTTATCTGACTCTTTACTGCTTCCTTTATGTCCATATACGCGCAAGGCAACATTCGCTTCTTTAGGAAGGGATTCAGCAAACTCTTTAATAGCAGCCTTGGCCGCCTCCATTCTCGTTTTTCCATCAACGATATTAGCCATACTTCCGCTTGCATCCAGAATAATTTCTACGTTGTAATTCTGTTTGAACGCAAAACGGGGATCCTTAACATCCGGATTTCCAAACGAAGCAAGCTTTATTTCCTCAATTATTTGATTGGGGTCCGGATAGTCCTCACCGAACAAACCCAACAAGACTTGAAAATACATGTCGATAGTCTCACTATCAGGATTTTCGATATCCGGAAGCTGTTGTAAAATCTGCTCAATTTCCTCTTGATGATCCCCGTATAAAGTCCCAGCAAACTGGCCGGGTTGCATTCCTGCAAATTCTTCCGCTGTTTCAGGTATCTTATCCATGTATTCAGGAGTCAACGCCTTCAACTTTTCTACCTTTTGTTCTTTTGTGAGTTCTGTAACATTCACTTCCTGGGACGGAGCGACACTTGAACCCGGTGTTTCAGTTTCCGGAGTTTGTTCAGATTTGGTCGTTGGCTGTTGCTCTGTTTTCTCCCCAAATGAACATGCTGATATTAGGCTTAAAAAGAGGATGGCTATTGCAAATTTTTTTATATATTTCATTTTGAAATACCTCCGGAATACAGGGATTTACCATTCAGTCGATAAATTGTACTGAATTTGGTGGTGAAGAGAATCTCTTCACCACCAAAGAACTCTTTGAAGTCTTCATTTAAAAATTGGGTTAATTATCCTTTTAACTTACTAATTATTGCGGATATCGTCTCAGAAATAGCGCCACCGATCGCTTCATCTTCTTCTAACACACTGATTGCACCAGCAAATACAGCCATTACCACTCCAGCAAGCGCAATCCACTCGATCGCTTGAGCGCCTTTCTCATTGTGAAGAGCACTGTCAACCTTTACATACATTTTTTGAATAAAATTTTTCATCATACCTCTACCCCTCTCATAAAATGAATGAATGTTTCCAACGCTATTTGTTGCTTCAACACTTCTTACGTTTATCACCCCTTTCAAAGGAATTGCTTATTTCAGCATGTCAGAAAAGATAGTGGTGTCATCCAAAATGTTTAACACCATTAACCCTCCGATCATGAGAATAGCCGTGGGTGCTACGACAAAGGTGGTTATCAAGGTTACTTTTGGCGAAGCCTTTGCTGCTTTCTCCTTCACTAATTCTTTGCGCATTCTTCGCATGTTCTCAGCTTGTAATTTAAAAGTAACAGCAATTGGCACACCTAACCGCAGCCCTTGAATCAACGCCTTTATTAGCATTTGAAACTCAGGATTATCATTTCGTTTTAGCAATTGCTCATATGCCTTTTCCCGCGGAACTCCCAGATCGATTTCTTGATTAAACCGAGCAAACTCTTCGCGGATTGGGCCTGTGAAATAACGGATCACTTCTCTCAATGATTGATCAAGACTGACACCCGCCTGAAGCGTAACGCTAACTGTGTCCAAAAATTCGGGGAGATCGTAGCGAAGCTGTTGTTGGCGATCTCTCGCTTCCTTCTTTAAAAGTAATATAGGAAGAAAATATCCGATCATTGGCCACCCCAATAACCCAAACTCCGAAAAGGGAAAGCCAAGGACTAAAAATAACGCCCCCAGAAAAAAACCAATAATTGCAAGCACAATTTTGACCCCTTGAAATCGTGCAACCGTCAAATCAAGTGGCCTCCCTGCCTTCAGCAGCCATTCCTCCACCTCATGTGATTCGCTAAAAAAGTTGATACGCTGACCAATCGCCGCATAATCATCGCCGTATTTTAGAATTCGCTTGATTAACCGTTGCTTGGAAGTATCAGGCTTTTTCGCATTATAGGTTTCAAACCCAGTCACTTCTTGCAAATGGTTGATCAGCTTTTGTTTCTCGGTTGTATACCTATACCATTCCTTCAATGAAATGCCAACAAAAAGCAAAAAGAGAAACAAGCAAGTGATGATCACTGCATCCATAATTTCACACCTTTATATTCGTCACTTTCTTTACAAGAACATATGACAGCAATGTTCCGATGCAGAACAATACCAAAATGACATACCCAACTGGAGTAAATAATGGATTGATAAAGCCTTCATTAATGATGTTCATCATGAGAACCAAAGCGATTGGCATGATGGGAACAAGAATGGACACATAACGTTGTTCAGCTGTCATTGTTTTGATTTCCTGCGTAACCAGTCTCCGCTCTTCCAGAGTCTCTGCCATCTCATACAGCACTTCGCTTAAACTTCCCCCTGCCCGGCGTTGGATCAGCAGAGTCGCAGAAAAAATTCGAAAGTCTCTTGATGGTATTCGTTTTTCCATATCAGCCATCGCTCTATCAAAGCTGACTCCTAGTTGCAATTCACGAGACATCCTACTAAATTCTTCTTTAACTGGATCCGTCATCTCCTTGGCGACCAGTTCAATTCCCTGCGTCAATGTAAGGCCAGCCCGGAGTGAGTTCGCTAGCATCCGACACACCTCGGAGAGTTGATCGTTAAGTCTTTCTTGATACTTGTTGCGTCTGACAAAGAAAACGATCTTTTGAATGAGATACATAGCTGCAATCCCAGCCGCAATATTATAAGGGGGTGAGATGCCGACCACATTCTCAAAAAAGAATGACAGCCCCATAGTCCCCACAATCATCCCGGCATACAATTCCGAAGGCGCCAGCGGAATATTCACCTTCCGCAGCTTCTTCTGTACCTCCCGCGCATGCGGAGTCCGGTCAAAGCGATCCCCCCATGCCAAAAGAAAGCTCTTTCGCCGCGACTTGACGTCATACCAATCTTCCGCTTTCTTCTTCCACTCGCTTTTTTTCGATCGATACCCGAGATAATCATAAAGCCCCCAGATCCCGAGCAGAACCGAAAGACTAAACAGTATGGAGATGCTCACGTTCCCTCACCTCATCCACTTGAAACATCGACTCATCAATATCAATCCCGTACACCCGCAAGCGCTCTAGGCATTCCGGAATGATGCCTGTCGGCGTGAAGTAACCGAGTACTTCTCCCCGCTTCCCGATTCCGGTGCGCTTGAAATGGAAGATCTCATTTACTTCCACCTTTTTGTCCTTGGTTGTGATAACCTCCGAGATGGAAACCATCTTCCTCGTACCATCCGAAAGACGCGTGACCTGCACGATATAGTCCAAGGCACTCACGATATATTCGCGCACGATCGAGGACGGCAGATCCATCCCTGCCATGACGACCATCCCCTCCAGACGATTGAAGGCGTCGCTCGGGGAGTTGGCATGCACCGTCGTAAGCGAACCTTCGTGACCCGTATTCATCGCCTGCAGCATATCAAATGCCTCTGCACCGCGGACCTCACCGACAATAATCCGATCCGGACGCATCCGAAGCGAGTTGCGCACAAGATGGCGTATCGTGACTTCCCCTTTTCCCTCCATGTTGGGCGGACGCGCTTCCATCCCGACCATATTCGGACGATCCAGCTTTAATTCGGCAGAGTCCTCGATGGTAATGACACGCTCGTAATGTGGGATCGCCCTCGAAACGGCATTCAGCAGGGTGGTTTTACCACTACCCGTACCGCCTGAGATCAACACGTTCATCTTCGCCTCTACAATCCCCTGCAGAAAACGCGACATCCTTTCATCAAATGATCCGAATTCCATCAGGTCATCCATGGTGTATGGATCTTTGCGGAACTTCCGGATAGAGACTAACGTTCCATTCAAGCTGATCGGCGGAATAACGGCGTTGACACGGCTGCCATCCTTCAAGCGAGCGTCAACCATCGGCGAGCTTTCGTCGATGCGTCGTCCAAGAGGTGCGACAATCCGGTCCACGATGTGCCGTAAATGCTCTTCATCGCGAAACTTCAATTCGGTCAGCTCCAACCGACCTTTTTTCTCGATATACACTTCCTTGTGCCCATTGATCGAGATCTCCGTAATGTCCGGATCTGCCAGAAGCGGCTCCAATGGTCCCAATCCTACCGACTCATTGATCAGGCGCGTCAGGAGCAATTCCTTTTCGCTGCGCGGGATGACGACCTTTTCCTCGGACATGTATTGCGATACCATCCGCTCGATCGCGAGGCGCATCTCGGTGGCATCCAGGCTGGTCAGTCTCTCCAGGTTGGTCTCACGCAGAAGCCTTGCTTTATAGTGCTCAGCCAGCTGATCGATATAGGGATTGTTGTGATAGGAAGGGGCGGCGGCAAGCGTTCGGGACACTTGTTCGGTCTGTTTGTTTTCTGCTTCTGGCTTGCGTTTGAATAGTCCCATTGCTCACTCCTCCTATTGCAATTTGCTTAACACCCATTTGCGGATATCTTTTGCTGCAGGTCCCAGCTTCTTTTCATTTGGTTCCTTTTGCAGCGGCATGCCTTGGTTCACCGCTGCCTGCACACCGCGATGATCCAAGCTGATCTGTGCGGTAATCGGCGCCGGGATTAGTCCTTTCAAGTCGGATACCGACAGCTCGCTGTCCTTGCTGACTTTATTGACAACCACTTCGATCCTTCCGGTGGTATCGATGCGCAGCTGTTTGAACAGGTTCTCTACCAACCGATAATTCTGTACGGACGGTGTATCCAGATTCATCACGTAATAGATCAGATCAGATTCCTCTAAAGCGGTGTAAGTAAGCTCATTCATATGCGTGGGCAAATCAATAATGACAAAGTCATAGCTTCGTCTGCTGGAACGGATCAACCGGCTGACAAATTCATCGGTCATGTTTTCCGCCGTCTCCGCATCGCGCGGGCTCATCATCACTTCCAGCTTGGAATGCAGCTCGCGTTGGGAAACATTGCGAATGTGATTCTCGTTAAGCTCATTGAGTACGGGCACGAGATCAGCCAACGTCCGATTGCTATCCAGAGAAAGAAAGGTTTCCACGCCGCCATACTGGAGATTGAGATCAATCAAGAGTACTCGTGCTGTGGATTCCAGCTTCAGCGCTTGGGCGTAGCCGGTTGCCAGCTGAGTGCGTCCGCTTCCCCCTTTGCCACTGTAGAAGGAGTATACTTTTCCCCTGCCTCGGACGAATGCTTGCCCGGTGGTCGCTGTCCCTCTCTTGCGCTGCTGCTGCTCGATCAGCTCCGAGATTTTTTCCATGCGGTCATTCAGCAGATTCAGTTCATCCGGTAACAGGATGTACTCCGATGCGCCAGCACGTACAATGTCGCGCAGCAAGATGAAGTCCTGCTTCTCGGTTAAGAAAAGAATCACACAGTGGGGGAGCTCGCTCTGTATGTATTGAATCAACTCGACACCTGAGCCGTCCTCAGGCTGCACAAGCAGCACGACATCCGGGCCGATCCGGTCAATCTCCAGCTTTACTTCGCGCGATGTGGTGTACTGCACATCCTCGTACATAGCCAGCGCTTCCTGCAAGATATCCTTTAAGGAGTCAAAATCAACGACGACGAGTATTTTCATATCCATGCTCATTGCTTGCCCTCCGCTTTGGCGTCTGTATTCGATGGAGTGCCCTGTCCTTGGGACGCGGGTGTCGGTGTAATCTGCGGGTTAACCGGCTGTGAGACGCCCGTCTGCTGCCCCGGCTGTGTCGGTTGGCTTCCGGGTGGTTGCGCGGTTCCTGGCGGATTGACAGCGTCGCGCGGCTGTGTATTGAATGGCTGCGGGATCCCCAAGTCTCCCTTGCCGACATTCGCCTTCAGTATGCGCATGATAGAAGCGTAATGCTGCTGATGGATAAACGGCGTCACCTGATCAAAAGGAAGCTCAAGGGCCACGCCTTTAAATTCATCTCCGGACTTTGCCACCATTGCCACAGGTACGTCCTTCATGAATACCTCGGTAACCGGCTTCTCATTGACGATGTGGGAGATGATGATATCCACCCGATCCATCGCTTGCAGCTCCTGATCAAAAATGACATTACCGGAAGCGAACACCGCAACAAGGCGGTTGTTTTGATCCCTGAGCTGTGTCGCGGGCTTCACAATATTTTTCGTGATAATATCGCCAGCCGACAATGGCACGACGGTTACTTGATTTTGCAGACTTGCTTTATCGGTCACATACGATTGATCCGCAAATTTTTTCGGAATCTGCTTCGCCGTCACTTGGTCAGGCGAGATAAGCGATCGCGATGCGAT
>DASQNU010000299.1:0-47203 GCA_035644815.1 Bathyarchaeia archaeon
GAGTTCATTTCGCAATTCCTTCCTTATCTGACGAATATCAATCCTAAAGATACCATAAGTCTAGTGTTATTGCGAATCTACTATCCATCTGCTATAGTGAAAATGGTTTTGCTTGGAAAGGTACGGGTGGATCACAATGAAGAAATTACGCATCCTCCACGTCATCGGTGGAGGGGAATATGGCGGCGCCGAACAGCATATTCTCAATTTGCTTTCGACCTTTCCGACAGAGAAGGTAGAAGCAGCCGTTGTCTGTTTTTATGACTCCGCATTTGCCGAGCAACTGCGCAAAGCGGGAATTCAAGTGATAACGTTAGACCAGTACGGACGTTTTGACCTGCGGCTTTTCTCCGGTCTGAAACGGACGTTTTTTGACTATAAGCCGGATATCATTCATACACACGGCGTAAAAGCCAATTTCTTTTCGCGCATCGCCGCACGTGGGATCTGCCAGGTGCTTCTTACTACCGTGCATAGCAATTTGCGCTTTGATTATGTGAATCCCCTGGCCTATACGATTGTCTCGATGATGGAGCGGACGACTCGCCTCTGGAATAGCCACTATATTGCCGTCAGCGGTGCGCTCGGAGATATTTTGCAAAAGGACGGGATTCCTGCACGTTCGATCAGTGTCATCTACAACGGTCTCGATATCGAACCTTTTCGTCGGACCGAAAATCAGGGGCAGCATCGAGAGAACCTGCACGCGGAATGGGGCATTGCTGCGGATGAGTATGTGTTTGGCTGCGTAGCCCGCCTGGTACCGGTCAAGGGGCTCTCTTATTTGCTGGAAGCTTTTTCCCGATTCCTGCAGGATGAGACGGCTTCTGGAAAGAAATATCGTCTTGTGCTTGTCGGAGACGGTCCGGAACGTGAACCGTTGCAACAGCTAGCCCGTTCCTTGAAGATTGAGGAGCGTGTCACATTCGCCGGTTTTCGCCGTGACATCCCAGCTTGCCTACATGCCTTCGATTCATTTGTTCACTCATCCATCTATGAAGGTCTCGGTTATACGATCATTGAAGCAATGGCGGCTGGCATTCCGGTTGCAGCTACCAATGTAGGCGGGGTCAAGGAGTTTGTCAAACCGAACATTACAGGACTGATGGTTGAGCCTGCCAACAGTGAGCTTTTGGCGCAAGCGATGAAAACGCTGGCGGTTGATACCCAGCTTTGTAAGAAAATGACGCAGGAAGCCCTGCGACTCGTGGAGAATACCTTTACTATCGAGCAAATGGCCGAAAAAACGCTTGGCCTGTACCATCAACTCACTACATAACGGGCTGCTCGGGAAAGGAAGAACCGTATGAAGCTATTTATTTCCGCCGATATGGAAGGCTCCACTGGAATCATTGATCCAAGCTACTGCAACCCAGGTGATGACAACTACGAACGCGGCCGACGTCTGATGACGGGCGATGTAAATGCGGTTGTCGAAGCGGCCTTTGATCACGGCGCGACCGAGGTTGTCGTCGCGGACAGCCATCATAAAATGAACAACCTCCTCATTGAGGAGCTTCATCCAAAAGCGAGTCTGCTGTGCGGCTCCCCTCGCGATTTTTCCATGATGCAGGGACTAGATAGCACTTTTGATGCCGCCTTCTTCCTTGGCTATCACACTCGTCATGGCGTGCCTGGGGTGCTTAGCCACACGATGTCCGGCGTGATTAAAAACATGTACATCAATGGTCAAGTCGTTGGCGAGTTTGGCTTTAACGCGGTATATGCAGGTTTAACCGGTGTTCCAGTCTGCCTCGTTTCAGGTGATGATCAGACAGCTTTGGAAGCCAAAGCGTTGATACCTGAGATTCGTACGGCCGTGCTCAAAACTGCCGTATCACGAACATCAGCCCACTGTCTCACCCCTGCCCAAAGCGCAGCCGTTCTGAAAGAAGAAACCAAGATTGCATTAGATCTTGCCAAACGAATCAAACCTACTCTGGCAACATTGCCAATTGAATTGACGATCGAATTCGCACATACCGGTCAAGCCGAAATGGTCTCGATCATTCCGGGCATGGAATACCGCAAAGGTACCACAGAGGTCTCCTGCAAGGTTCAAGATCAGTATGAGATGTACAAAACCATGCGTGCCATGCTAAATCTGGCCGATACGGTGCAATTTTTCTAAATCGTGTGTTACTCCTCAATCCAACTTCATCGCTAACACTTCAAAGCGGGGGCCAGCATATAAGCGGCCCCTTTCTTTGTCCCTATTTCCAATCATCCCTTCTTTGCTCTCATGTTTTCCGCTTTCGATCATACATCTTTCTTACAAGGAGGTGAGGAGCATTCCCACGCTGCACGATTTGTAGCTGCCCCTAGTCGCTTGATCGTCGCTGACAAACGCAGCGACCTATTTCCCAATTGGAAGGAGACCCTTTTATGAAACCTCGTGAGCCGATTGACATCCTCGAACAGGCTGTACCACGGACAGGAGCAGACACGAGCACAGCGACCCTGTTCCGTGCGTACCAACCTGACATGTTCGCTGTGCATGTACCAAAAGCATGTTGGGAAGCGCATGATCGCATGTGGTTGTTACGAATACGAAGATAGTGTTACACACGGAGAGGAGGACTCTATGAGAGTCGCGATATTAGGAGTTGGCGGCGTAGGCCAGGTGAGTGCCTGCGAGCTAGTGAAAAGTGATTATTTGGAAAAATTGATTTTGGCTGACATTTCCATAGACCCTGCCGAGGAGCTTGCTGCAGATTTGCGGAGGGAAACGGATGTGGAAATCGAGGTCAAACGTGTGGATGCCCGGGATGTATCCAGCGTACAATCCATCCTGGACGGCATCGACGTGCTTCTGCATATTGGTTTGCCTGAAAACAATTTTGAAGTCATGAAAGCTTGCCTCAATACAAAAACACATTATATCGATACCGCTTCCAGCGGGCCCGTCTGGCTCCGCAAGCAGCTCGCCTGGAATGACAAGTTCCGTGCAGCCGGCATTATCGGCATCATGGGGCTTGGCTGCGACCCCGGCTTCTCCAACATCGCTGCCCGCTATGCAGTCGATCAATTGGATGAAGTCGATGCCATTTTGATCCGCGATGGCGATAATTCAGTCGTGGATTACGACGGATTTTGCTCGTATTTTAGCCCACAGACCGCCATTCAGGAATGTCTCGCCAAACCAAACTTCTGGACACCCGATAAAGGTGAACAGCTGTTTCCTACCCCTTTTGCCAACAAGGAAGAATTTGAGTTTCCGGAGCCGATCGGCTGGCTGGATTGCTACAATGTCGAGCATGAAGAAGCCACGACGCTCGGAGAAACCATCGGCCGGGCAAAAGGCTGCAAATATGTCGACTTCAAGTATGCCTTGCATCCCGACTTCGTCAATACGCTTCAGGTATTAAGTTATCTGGGGCTGGACAGTGATGAAGAGATCGATGTGAAAGGAATCAAAGTGGCACCGCGGGATGTGGTTGTCACGACGATGCCCAAACCGGCTGATTTGGCCGGAAAAATTCACGGCTACTCGTGCGTGGGTGCGCTTGTCAAAGGCAAAAAGGATAACAAACGAAAAGAACTTTACGTCTATACCATGGCCAATCATGACGAGGTCTTCTATAAAACGGAGTTCCAGGCTACCATTTGGCAAACCGGAATCCCGCCCGTTGTCGCGGTTGATTTGATCGCGGATGGTCTCTTGACCACTACTGGCTGCATCCCACCCGAACTGATTGAACCGATCAGCTTTTTGGAGCGTTTGCGGGCAAGGGGCATGGATTGGCAAGTGATTGAGAAAACTTCTCCGCTCCTGTCGATGAGGTAAGGCGTAAGCAAAGCATAGATGCAATAAGGGTGGCTTTCACACGAAAAGCCATCCTTTTTATGAGAAGCAAAATTCGCAATCGATAAGAAATGAAACGACACGATCCCCATTATAATACAAGGGTGGGTTCATATTGAAAGGAGAAGATTTATGATGAAAAAAACAAATATCGCCTATTGGGTGTTTACCGGGCTGTTATCTGCCTTGATGATCATGGGAGCGATTCCGGATATCTTGATGGTACCTGATGCGGTAACTATGATCACCGAGCATTTAGGCTATCCAGCCTATTTCCTCCCCTTTATTGGCGTAGCGAAATTGCTAGGGGCTATCGCGATCCTGATTCCAGGCTTCCCTCGCATAAAGGAATGGGCATATGCTGGATTTACCTACGATTTGATTGCTGCCATCTATTCCATGATCGCGGTAGGTGACCCTATCGGCACTTGGTCGCCAGTCTTGATTGGCTTCGTCTTGATTGCCAGCTCATATATTCTCCATCATAAAAGACGAAAAGCCGCTGCACTTCAATTGGGCCATTGAGATAACAGCCTGAGTATAGCCAGGGAGAAATCGCCACCTCTTAACTCGATCTCCCCCATGGCCTTTACGCTTCCACCTGCAGGACCACTTTCCCTGTACTCTGCCGGCTTTCCACCCACTCGTGAGCAAGTGCTGCCTCTTCTAAGGTAAAACGCTTCCCGATCATAATACGCAAACGACCATCTGCTAAATAGGGTAGCACGCGTTCCGCAGTCGCTTGAAGCAATTGCGGGCGCTTGCTTCGCGTTGTGCCAAAGCTAAACCCGAGAACCGAGCGGCAGCTTGCATGCAGGTCAATCGTCTTGATGCTTCCCACTTCCCCACTTGCATTGCCAAAATGAACCAAGCGTCCATAAGGCGCGAGGCATTCCATACTCTTTTCGGACACCTGACCTGAGATAGAGTCCAGTATCACATTCGCCCCTTCTCCGTTTGTGAGCTCCATGACTTTTTCGGAAAAAACCTCATTGCTATGACAAATGACATGATCCGCACCTGCTTCCTTGGCGATGGCGATTTTGCTTTCACTGCCGACCGTGCCAATGACTTTCCCAGCACCCAGCAGCTTAGCCAACTGAATAGCCGTGGTACCAATTCCTCCTGCGGCTGCATGGATCAAGACGGTTTCCCCCTGCTCCAGCCTCGCCACGTCTGCTAACAGTTTATAGGATGTAAAGGAGACGATGCCTCCTGCCGCAGCCAGCTCAAAATCGATCTCATCCGGAATGGGAAAGGTAAGCTGTTCGTCCACGGCCACGTACTCTGCATAAGACCCATCGCTCGGAAAGGCGATGACCCGTTGCCCGACTCGCAATCCCTGCACCTGATCCCCTACGCGTTCAACGACACCTGCTGCCTCCAATCCCGGAAGAAAGGGAAGCTTCCCTCCGCCCTTTTTGCCGTATCTAGCCTTGATATCTGCGAAATTTACACTTGTCGCAACCACTCGAACCAATACTTGATGCGGTTTGATAGCTGGTATATCAATCTCGGTAACTTCCATGTTCTGCGGTCCGCCAAAGGCTGTAACCAGGACAGCTTTCATGTCGTTCTCCCCCAGGCATTTATTTTTCTTACTCTTTTCAATAGTACATCATCCAATATATAGAAAAAACCCCCGTACAACGGAGGTTTCTTCCTGAGGCTTATGCTCTTATTTAATCGCTGCTTCTACTTCTTTAATCATCTCAGGAACCGAGATCAAGCCGCTTCCAGAAATGTACCAGTAGCTAGGATCCAAATAGATCAGCTTGCCATTTTTATACGCGTTTGTTCCTTTTACGAGATCGTTTTCGATCACGTCTTTTCCGCTCGTTTGTGCGCCATTTCCTTTTACCACAGTATCTCTGTCCACGACGAACAATACATCCGGATTTTTCTCAGCTACAAATTCGAAGGAAATGCTTTGACCATGGGTTGATACTTGGATAGTAGGATCAACTGGTGCAACTCCAAATACGTCATGCAGGATACCAAAGCGGGAACCTGGTCCGTATGCGCTCACTTTGCCGCCATTTTGCAGGATAATCAACGCTTTTTTGCCGCTAGCTGTTGCTTGCTCTTTCAGCTTCGCAATCGAATCATTGATCGCAGCGAGTTCTTTTTCCGCTTCTGCTTCCTTACCAAAGATTTTACCGATCGTTGTTACGTTTTCGGTAAAGGATTCCATAAATTTCTTCGTATCCACACCCAAATGCACGGTTGGAGCAAGCTTGTTCAATTCTTCGTATTTTTCAGCAGCGCGTCCAGAAATGATGATCAGTTCTGGCTTCAAGGCGCTCAATTTTTCAAAATCCGGTTCAAACAAGGTACCCGCGTTGGTATATTTCGCGTCTTTATACTTGCTCAGATGTGGAGGCAGGCTTTCTTGCGGTACTGCAGCCACTTCGACTCCGAGTTTATCCAAGGTTTCCAGCACGCTGTAGTCAAAAACAACTACATTTTTCGGGTTCGTTTTCACTTTTGTTTCGCCCAGTTGATGCTTGACGGTCAACTCTTCTTGAGCTGCACTTCCTTGAGCCGCATCCGTTTTCGGAGCTTCAGTCTTTGGTGCTTCGGTTCCAGCTTGACTCGGTGCAGCAGTATTCGAACCACACGCCGCCGCAAAAATGGCGATCATGGCTGTCAGGAGAATCATTACAAATTTTTTCTTCACGACTTTCACCTCTAAATAAGTATTGTTATGTAAAATCAATGGTCTTGCTCAGCTTGATACTGAATCTTATTCTCATTGTAAAAGCTGAAAAGACCACCGGATTATTACCAAAATGAAAGCGGGGGTTTATGCGTAGTACACACAAATCCGATTGCTATTCACATTCTGGATATGGAAATCCATTTCATAAATATCTTTGAGGACATTGGTAGCAATCATCTCATCAATGTGGCCTTCCTTCACGACTGCCCCGTCTTTGAGTGCAACGATGTAATCGGAATAACAGGAAGCAAAATTGATGTCATGAATCACGAGAATGATAGTCTTGCCCAGTTCATCTACGAGTCTGCGCAGCACCTTCATGATTTGTACGGAATGCTTCATGTCCAGATTGTTCAGCGGCTCATCCAGGAGAATATACTCGGTGTTCTGCGCAAGCACCATCGCGATGTAGGCGCGCTGTCTTTGCCCTCCGCTTAGCTGGTCCAGATACTTGTGCTGAATGTCTTCCAGCTCCATGTAGGCAATCGCTTCATCGACGAACTTCCAGTCTTCCTTGGTCAAACTTCCCTGGGAATAAGGGAAACGTCCAAAGCTGACCAGCTCGCGAATGGTTAAGCGAATATTAATGTTATTGGACTGCTTCAGAATCGAAATCTTTTTGGCAAGCTCATTGCTTTTGCACTTGCCGATTTCCACTCCATCGATATAAATCTCACCTGTATCTTTCGAAAGCAATCGGCTGATCATGGACAGCAAGGTACTTTTCCCGGCTCCATTTGGACCGATGAACGACGTGATTTTTCCTTTGGCAATTTGCAAGGATACCGAATCGATGACTGTTTTATTCCCGTATTGCTTCGAGACTCCTCTTACTTCTACCATGATTTATTCTCCTTTAACAGAAGATATAGAAAGTACACGCCACCCGCGAAGTTGATGATCACACTGATTGTGGTCGAAAATGTGAATACATGCTCCACAATGAATTGACCGCCGACAAGAGAAATGATGCTAATCAAGCTGGCCCCGAGAATCAACCATTTATGCTGGTAGGTCTTGAGAACTTGATAGGCCACATTGGCAACCAGCAGCCCAAGGAAGGTAATCGGACCAACCAAGGCAGTCGCAATGGAAGTCAGTATCGCGATCACGACCAGCAACCGTTTGACCACATGATCATACTCGATGCCCAGATTGATCGCATGCTCTTTTCCCAGTGAAAGCACATCCAGGAATTTGAGATGCCGGTACGAATAGCCGATGGTTGCCAGCACGCCGATGATCGCCAGGACGAGAATATCCTTGTTGACATTGTTAAATGTGGCAAACATCTTGTCCTGCAGTGCCTGGAAATCATTCGGATCAATCAGAACCTCCATGAATCCGGAAACACTCTGAAAGAATGTGCCGAAAATCAATCCAACCAGCAGTAGATAGTATATATTTTGGCCTTCTCGCTTGAAGAGGAACTTAAAGAGAAAGGCCGCGAATATCACCATGAGTCCTACCGAAAGCAAAAAGTGAACGTTCCTGCTCATCGTCGTCAAGCTCGTCGCGCCAAACAGAAATACGATAAAGGTTTGAAACAGCGAGTAAAGCGAATCCAGTCCGATGATCGAAGGGGTTAGGATTTTGTTGTTCGTAATCGTTTGAAACATCACGGTAGAGTATGCGATCGCCACGCCCGTCAGTACAATGGCTACGATCTTGATGCTTCTTCTCTCCAGCACATAGCTCCAGTCACCTTCCACATTGGCCAGCAGAAAAATAGCGACGATGACAGCTGAGAGAATGGCGAGTATACTGAGGCGTGCTTTATCATTCATATGCCTTTCTCCTCATGAGCAAGTAAAGAAAAATGCCGCTTCCCAATACCCCGACGGTTAATCCGATCGGAATCTCGTATGGAAAAATCACGACGCGTCCAAGAATGTCACAGAACAGGACAAACACGGCTCCCAATAGCGCGGTGTGGGGCAGATTCTTTTTCAGATTGTCCCCGTTGAAAATGGAGACGATATTCGGAATAATCAGCCCCAGGAAGGGGATCGTTCCAATCGTCAGAATCACCACGGAAGAGACAAGGGCGACGATGACAAGTCCGGTATTGATCACCCGTCGATAATTCAGCCCCAGATTGAGCGAAAAATCCTCACCCATCCCTGCAATCGTGAACTTGTTGGCAAACAGGTAGGCAATCAGCAGTAACGGAATGCTGAGATACAACAGCTCATAGCGTCCGGTCATGATGACGGAAAAATTGCCTTGCAGCCACGCGGAAGCGCTTTGGATCAGGTCATACTTCAAACCGATAAACGTCGTCATCGAGCTGATAATGCTGCCAAACATGAGTCCGACGAGCGGAATGAAGATCACGTCTTTAAATTTGACTTTTTCCAATATTTTCATAAAGATAAACGTTCCCAACAGTGCAAACACAAAGGCCACTATCATCTTTTCCAATGCGCTGGCTGATGTAAACAATATCATCGCCACCAGGACGCCCAGCCTTGCTGAATCCATTGTCCCCGCCGTGGTCGGCGAAACAAATTTGTTGCGGCTGAGCTGTTGCATGATCAATCCGGCGATGCTCATGCTGACCCCCGCGATAATGATGCTGATCAAGCGGGGAATCCTGCTGATCAGCATGATTTGGGCTTGGTCCTCCGTCATCGTGAAAAGATCAAGGGGATGAATATCCTTGACGCCGATAAAGAGCGACACGATCGAAAAAAGTATGAGAGCTATCAGTAAATACCATATTTTCATAGCTTTTCCTTAGTTATGGGTTATTTGCGATTACCTATCACATGTTCATATGCTCGTTATCAATGAGACTCATTATCAATCTCATTGATAACAGTTTTCATTATAAAGCTTCCCAGTATTTTGTCAATAGATTGACTGCATTCCCCTCTTCGCAAGCATAGGAGCGTCATGAAAAAAGACTGCCCTTTCAGGCAGTCGAACCGTTTATGTCAACTTTGTAACATCTGTGAATGCAAAACAGATTTATCCTATTTCTTCAATCCACTGACGGAATATGTCGGTCGCTTCTTCGATGGTTTGGAAGGTTGCTTCTTTTTCCGTTACATATTCGGGGAAATCCACGATGCGCTGTTTTTTCACCGTAATGCCATCCTCTTGGCAGCGAATCTCTACGAAGGCAGGAAGCATTTGCTCCTCATACTCATCGGCAAACTCATATGTTCTGACATGCTCCAGAATCTTGATCTCACTAGGCTTTAAAACTAGTGCATTCTCTTTTGACATCACCATTTCATTCGCAAAATAATGCATGCATGACCTCCCGCTTGCTTCGTACGCTTGCTGCTTTCCTGAGAAAATTCCAATGGAAATCTTTCTCCTTAGATGATACCATCCTTTTGAATATTAGAAAACGTGACCACGGCAAGGAGAGAACCTTATTGCCTACAAACAAACAAGCACTAATCGCAGATTTTTCCTTGCTGTTCATCGCGATCAGTTGGGGGTATACCTTTGTTCTGGCTAAGGACTTGCTTTCCGAGATGACTCCCCTCTATTTTCAAGGAACCCGTTTTTTACTGGCGGGATTGATCCTGGCCATCTGGCGCTTTCACGATCTTCGCAAGCTGGATCGTTCGTTGTGGAAGCTAGGGCTATACACCGGCTTTTTCCTGTTTCTTTCGTTCACCTTTCAAATCTTCGGGATCGAGCGGACGACGCCGGGCAAAGCCGGAATGATTACCGGCCTCACCGTCATATTTGTCCCATTCCTCTATTTCCTATGGGCACGCACGCCTCTGCAAAAAGGTCCGATTATCGGCAGCCTGCTCGCCTTCTTCGGGCTGTGTTTGCTTTCTTCAGATGGCAGTATCACCGGGTTTGGCTTTGGGGATCTGCTCGTATTTTTCTGTGCCATTGCCTTCGCCATACATACTGTCATGGTCGATCGCATTTATGATAAGGAGCCCAGCATCGACCCGCTTCTGTTTGCCATGGTGCAACTGTTGGTGGTCGGCGGGATATCGACGGTACTTGCCGTACTGTTTGAACCAGTGCCAGGACCGCTTTCCCCCTATGGCTGGTTCGCCTATCTGTTCGAATGTCTGATCGGTACCATGCTCGCGTATATCGTCCAAATCAAAGCGCAACTATATACGCCCCCTACCCATGTCACCATGATCTTATCGCTTGAATCGCTTTTTGCTTTTTTGTTCTCCTGGATGATCTGGGGAGAACCACTGACTACTGGCGTGCTGATCGGTGCCTGCTTGATGCTAGCAGGGATCGGCGTGACGGAAATGCATGGCATAGCAGGAGAGCTATTCGGAAGGAAAGTTAAGAAGAGTTAGGAGCTTGATCTATGACAACAGGAAACAAACCTCATTTTACTTTGGGGAATGCCGCCAGCATCGATGAAGTGATCGAACAAATGAATTTGCTCATCGAGTGGTCGATCCAGAATCAATCTCGTCTTGGATATTTTGCTGCCTTGTATCGGCTCGTGACGATTCAAGTCAAACAAGGCATACGCACGGGATATTTCGAGGATGGCCCCCGGATGGAGCGTCTTGACGTGGTTTTCGCCAATCGTTATTTAGACGCATTGAAAGCCTATTTTCATGGCCTGCCGGTATCGGAAAGCTGGCAGCTCGCCTTTGCACAGGCAGACAACCCCCGGCTGCTCGTCCTCCAGCATTTGCTGCTGGGGATGAACGCGCACATCAACCTAGACCTTGGCATCGCCAGCGCTCAGACCTGCCCGGGAGAAACGATTCACGCCCTGCACCAGGATTTCCTCGCTATAAATAGGATTCTCGCTTCTCTGGTGGACGAGGTACGCTCAGACATCGATCGGATATCCCCTTGGATTGGCTTGCTTGATCACGTCAGTCCCACAGCCTCGAAAGCACTCATCAATTTCAGCATGGAAAAAGCGAGAGACGCTGCGTGGGATTTCGCATTGTCTCTCGCCCCACTCCCGGAAGAACAGATAACCGCCTACTGCCATGAAAAAGATAAGCAAGTGTACAGCATTGGCAATCTGGTGTACCGTCCGCCGGGAATCATCTTTCAGACGGGGCTCTTTCTCATCCGCCTGCGGGAATCCACCGATATCGGCAAAAATATCCGCCTGCTGCAAGAAAGAACCGCTCCGCCGGTATCGGATTCCGGTCAGCCTTTTTCTATGTAGCCGCTAAAAGTTCCTTCAGGGAAGCCAGCTGACGCAGGTGATGGCGGTAATGCATCTCGACTAGGGAAAACCACTCCACTGCGTTCAAATGGCCTAACCCTGGGTGTGGGAGCGTATGATCCGCAGAAGCTTCTCTAATGTCAGATTCAAGCTCTTTCATTTTCCCAATCACCTGCTCGAGCCCTTCACGAAGCTGTTCTTTGCTCTCGGGCTGCCTAGGCGTATATTGCTCGGAAGCTGGGACGTGTATCTTGATCGGAGGAAAGCTTCCCAGTGTGTAGGCGGCAGCCCCTCGCTCGGTCTTTTGCCCTCCCAGTGTAGTTCCCGGCGCCTTGCTAGAGCAGGCCACAGCATTCGGCAGATGTAGATATAGCGCCGATTGAATCAAGTGCACATATAACTGTCCCAACGACCACGCTTCGTCACTTGGTTTGCGGATGAGTTGGTCCATATCCCATGGTTCGAGCTCCTGCATGTACTGGTTAGCCAGTTCTTCAAAATGTGTCACAATCTCTTTTGTATTCATGTTGATTGCCCCTTTCATTGATCTAGGGCAATCATACAAAACCGCTCTTGACAGCTGTGTGTCAGTAGTGATTCAACATTGCAACAAGTTCTTGGCGAATGCGCAGCCGCAGCGCCTCCGGTTCCAGCACCTTCATATGCGCTCCCCAACTTAGCAGCCATTGAAGCACCTCTTCTAGCTGACGCACACGAAGCGTGATCAGCAAGCCATCTGCTTGTTCGACCAGTTCATCCATATAGAAATTTGGAGATGTCCGGAGTTCATTGGCAATCTCGGAATCGGCCCACACCCGTACGAGCAATTGACGCTCATCTGCAGGCGCGTACGAGTGCAGGTGAAAGTCTGTGGGCTTCTTTGCCGATTGATTCAACAAAGCGACACTGCGCATCCGTTTGAGACGAAAATGCCGAATCTCTTTTCGCAAATGGCAATGCCCGATGAGTACCCACGATCCGTCAATGAATACCAAGCCATACGGATCCGCCTCGCGCACACTTTGGCGTTCCGTTACCGAGCCGACACCACCTTTTTCATAATGAAACATAACCCTGCGCTCCTCTAAAATGGCGGAACGCAAGCTGGCCAGGGTCTCCCTCTCCTGTGCGAAGACAGGCTGCTTCTTCGTATTCAGCACTCGCATACCGGCACGTACTCGCTCTGCTTCCTCTCTTACTTGCAACGGTAAGATCCCTTCGATCTTGCGTCTCGAAGCAACTGCACAGTTTTGGTATTGATCGTCAAACTGCTGTGCAACAAAATCGGCGCCGAGCAGCATCGAGACCGCCTCTTCCGCTGTGAAACTGATGGGCGGCAAGAAATAGCCGTCCATCAACGTATAGCCTTGACCTGGCAAGCCTGCTACCGGCACGCCTGACTCACTTAACGCTTGAATATCACGGTAGATGGTCCGGACGCTAGTCTCAAAGGTCGCAGCCAAATCCTCCGCACGCTGTGTCCCATTCCTCTGCAACTCCAATATGATGGCCAACATTCGCTCGGTTTTGTTCATATTTTCACTTCCTTGCATGGTACGGATGAAGAAAAAGCTGCCGATTCAATCGACAGCTTCTACATGCTATGCCTATCATTAGATGCGAACCACGGTGACCTGTTCATCAACCGTGCGCGGAATGCGGTTTTTCGTATCAAGAAGGATTGGAGAGCGTCCCATCTGCTGGGCTACCTCTTTCCAGTCAAGCTCGGTAAATTCTTGCTGCATAGCAGTCAACATCAATGCGTCTGCTCCACGGACAGCATCCTCCAGCGTCGCTGCCTTATGGTCATAACGGTTCGGAACCGCTGGGTCATAGGAAGTGACATTGACACCTCGGGAGATGAGTACTTCGATGACTTGATGCACCGGACTCACGCGATCATCGTTAGAAAAGTCCTTCATGGCCAGACCCAGTACTGCCACACGGCTGCCGGATAAGGTTTTTCCTGCTTTCTGCAGCGTTTCTTCCAGCATGTCCACAATTACTGTAGGCACACTGTCATTAATCCCACGAGCCGTCTGCAGGAGTCGTAAAGGTACACCCAATTCATTGGCTTTCGGCTGTAAATAATACAGGGCATTCGGCAGACAGAAGCCGCCTACACCCGGACCGGGAGTGAGCAAATTCACACGCGTATGCGTATTGGCTACTTTGATCAATTCAAATGTATCGATGTTAAACGCTTCTGCAAAGCGGGCAAATTCCTGAACCATGGCAATGTTCACATCACGCTGGATGTTCTCGATGACTTTTGCGGTTTCCACGACGCGAATCGGCGCGATCGTAATCTCTGTTTCGCTGATATGGGAGAGCAGCTCTTTTCCTTTTTCCGCGCTTGCTTCGTTAACGCCTCCCAGCACGAGCGGCATGTGAATGAATTCTTCAAATGCGCGCCCCTCTGCAATGCGCTCCGAGCAGTAGGTCAGGAAAAAGTCGGTGCCTGCTTTCAGGCCGCTTGCTTCTTCCAAAATCGGCTGCAGCACCTCTTCCGTCGTACCCGGCACAACCGTGCTGCGAATCATCACAACATCGCCTTTTTTAAGCACTTTCCCCAGAGTCTGTGCACAGTTTTTTAGCGGACGCAGATCCGGATCACCGTTATGTACAGGCAAACCAACCGTTACAATGTAGTGATTGACTTGTTCAGCTGCTTCTTCATAGGAAGTGGTCGCACGGAAGCGTCCCGCTTCAATTTGCTCTTTGAGAATATCCTTCAACAATTTTCCTTGATAGCTTTCCAAATGATGCGACTCGGCACGATTAATCTGGTCAACCACGCTTGGCAATACATCCACGCCTACGACCTGTGCCCCTTTCATCGCATAAGTCAATGCCAATGGCAATCCAACAAAACCAAGACCTACGACAGCGACACGTACGGGTTGTGTCATTCGGATCTCCTCTTTCAATATTCTAGTCTATCCCCTGCAACAGAATAGCTTCCGGTCGACGATTGCGGCTGAGCGGGGGTTGCCGGCACTTTTGGCAAATAATAGACCACATATAGAATTCCTGCTGCAAAAAAGACGATACAAAAAGCAATAAGCACCTTGTACAAGGTTTCCAAGGTGGTCTTCCCCTCTCTTCCATTTCCAACATGAATCGACAAGCCGGTAGTAAACAACTGAAATTATAACAAGGCTTTCTCTATAAGTAAACGGTTAGCGGCCCTTGGACATACAGTTGACACGATAGGCGGTACCCTTCTTTGCATGCTTGTTCGCCGAGCCTATACACTTCCGTTTCACTAGCGGGGGAGGCTGAGCCCGGCGGTATCGACATTTTACATCGACAAGTCGTGCATTTCCCCGTGGTACACATAAAGTCGATGGGCAGATTTGCCTTTGTCATGGCCATCAGCAAATTTTCTCCCCTTGCAACCCGAAGAATCGTTTGTTATTCCCCATGGATCACGAGCACTTCGACCGTCTCTTTCGCTTCCAAGCGACCTCCCCCTATTCTCTTTTATAATGCCAAGCTGGCCCCAATGACGTAAGAAAATCCCACCGAGATGACCATCGCGATGAATCCAACTGCCCGATTGTCCTGGGCAATTTCCTGATCCACCTTGTATCCTGGTGTCATGAATTCAAAGACGAAGTAGCTTAATAACAGCAGCAAATAGCCAAATGAACCCCAAATCAACGCTTGCCCCATGCTATCATGCTGCTCGATGGAGAACCGAAAAATGTTGGCTACTCCGAAGATTTTCCCGCCTGTTGCCATGGCTACTGCCAGATTGCCTTTTCTCAATTCATCCCAGACGCGATAACGGGTGACCAACTCAAAGATGGTAATAAACAGGATCATGGCAAGACCGGTCACCGTATAATAGGCGGTAACCGCAATATATGGATTGTGCAATAAATCTGCCAATGACGCTCCCCCTTTGTGCCAATTAGCGTCAGCACTCTACTTCAACTCTACAATGGTGGCACCTACGCCGCCTTCCCCTTGACCGCCCAGACGATGGGATTTCACAAGTCGGTGATGGCGGAGATAGTCCTGCACGGCCTTGCGCAGGGCCCCTGTCCCGTGCCCGTGAATAATGGAGACGGAATGCAAGCCTGCAAGCAGCGCCTCATCCAGATATTGGTCAATTTCGCGCAGACCATCCTCTACCTTGAAACCGCGCAGATCCAGCTCCATTTTCACATTGCCGCGGGCTCTTTTGACGGAGGTGTAGGTGACCTGCGGTTCGGCTTTCACCGGGTTGACCACGTGCATGTCATCTTGCTTGACTTTCATCTTCATGATGCCGATTTGTACCAGGAACTCTTTACTGCCTGTTTTTTCCAGAACGGTCCCACGCTGGTTAAAGCTGGTGACCATCACTTCATCGCCTGGCTTGATCTGTGTTGCTCGTACAGCTTTTGCCGGTTTTTTCACTTTTTCCTTTTCCAGCTCCAGCACGGCCTCACCCAGACGTTTTTTCGCATCGATCAGCTTATGCTCTTTGATATCGATGCCTTCCTTCATCATGCCGCGCAGCTCGCGAATGATGGTATCCGCCTCTTCCTTGGCCAATTGAACGGCTATGCGGGCTTCTTCCTCCGCTTTTTCCAGCAAGCGGTTTTTCTCCTCGGCAAACCGTGCCCGTTCTTCTTCCAATTGCTTGCGCAGCTCTTCTGATTCTTTACGCAGTGCTTCCGCGTCATGGCGCTCTTGCTCAGCCTTTTTCCGGTTACGCTCCAACGAGGCGATCATCATTTCCACTTGATTTTCTTCTTCGCTGATCGAGCCTTTGGCGCGCTCGATGATTTCCTCTGGCAGGCCCAAGCGTCTGGAGATGGCGAACGCATTAGAACGCCCTGGAACCCCCACCAACAATCGATAGGTCGGACGAAGGGTCTGGACATCAAACTCCACACTCGCATTGATCGCTTCCGGCCGCTCGTATGCGTACGCCTTCAACTCGCTGTAGTGGGTGGTCGCGATGAGACGAGCTTTTTTATCAATCACATGGTCGATGATGGACATCGCCAATGCTGCGCCCTCTGTTGGGTCTGTACCCGCACCCAACTCGTCAAACAGCACCAGGCTACGCTCGTCCATCGCTTTCAAAATGTGAATGATATTGGTCATATGGCTGGAGAATGTCGACAAGCTTTGCTCAATCGACTGTTCATCTCCGATATCCGCGAAGATAGAAGAGAAGACGGTCATCTCGCTTTCTTCCTCGGCCGGAATATGCAGCCCTGACATGGTCATCAAGGAGAGCAGCCCGATGGTCTTTAAGGAAACGGTTTTCCCCCCTGTATTGGGCCCTGTCACGACAATCGCGGTATACTCACCGCCCAGCTCTACATCAATCGGCACGACCACATCACGGGAAATCAAAGGATGGCGGCCTTTTCGCAGCCGGATATATCCACGGTCATTGAGCTTTGGACCGATTGCCTTCATGCTATAGGCCAGCTGCGCTTTGGCGAAAATGAAATCGAGCTCTGCGAGAGCCTCTATATTTTCCTTCAACGGCTCAAGCTGCTCGGCAACCCGCTCCGTAAGCTGATACAGAATCTTCTCCACTTCCCGCTCCTCTTTCAAGCGGAACTCACGCAGCTTGTTATTCATGGTGACGATCGCTTCCGGCTCAATAAACAGGGTGGCACCAGACGCCGACTGATCATGAATGATCCCGCCGAAGACATGCCGGTACTCTTGTTTGACGGGGATGACAAAGCGATCACCGCGAATCGTGATAATCGACTCCATCAGCATTTTTTGATAGCTGGAGGAACGCACCATCTGATCCAGCTTTTCACGAATGCGCGACTCCAGCTGTCTGATCTCTTGGCGGATCGTGCGCAGTTCAGGGCTGGCACTGTCCAATACGTCTCCATTTTCATCGATACAGCGTTTGATCTCGGATTCCAGATCACGCAGTCCTTCGATCCGTTCGGCTTCCGTTTTGATAATCGGCAGCTCATTTTCCGCACACACATCCAGCAGCATGGTCTTGAGACGACGTCCGGCAAAGACGGTGCTGGCAATATCCATCAACTCCATCGGGGCCAGCATTGCTCCGAGACGCGCACGTTGAATGGAACTACGTATATCACGAATGCCTCCCAGCGGCACACTTCCTTTTAGGCGAAGCACAGTCGCCCCTTCTGTTGTGGCTTGCTGGGAAAAACTCACCTGATCCATGTTTGACGATGGCAACAGCTCTTGCGCTTTTTCTTTTCCAGCAATAGATGTGGCTTTTTCCACCAGTAGGGCAACGATTTTATCATACTCCAGGGTTTTCAATACCCGTTGTTCCACGATGATCCTCCTTCAAGCATTCGACCGTTTCTGCTATGTTGAACGATTCTTTTTCTGTGATTATTCCCTCCATTATAGCATTGACCGATGAAAATGATAAATTTAACATCACACGACAGCACATAGTTTTGTCTGGACGGTGAATAATGTTAGTACAACTACGAGCAAAGGAGGAATTTGCATGACCATCATGCGCCACATCATCCGTTTTGTCGTAGCGGCTTTCGTATTAATGTTTGTCGGTTTTCTCGTTCCTGGATTTTCGGTGAACGGTTTCTGGACCGCATTTCTAGCTGCCTTGGTGATCGCAGCGATCGGCTGGATCGTCGAGGCGATATTCGGGGATAGAATTTCGCCTTACAATCGGGGAATCATCGGCTTTCTCGTCAGCGCCTTGGTCATCTATTTCACACAGTATGTCGTGGAAGGATTCTATGCGACGATACTGGGGGCTTTGCTTGCTTCTCTCGTCATCGGGATTATCGACCTTTTTATTCCGATCAAGTCACGCATGGACCTGCGCAATGATGATGAGCGAAATCGTCAAGGGACATAAGGGGTATTACGCACGAAAAAGGGCTGTCCTCGTCAAATGACTGGGACAGCCCTTTTCTTTTAATAGCCAAAGTCCAGCGTCTTTCCTGCTTCCGTGTACGTTTTAATGTTGCTTAGTATCATCGACCAGCCATTTTTGATATTTTCATAACTCGGGTGATGCGGTGGAAACTGATCATTGACCAAACGCAGTTTTGTGCATTCCCCCACTGGCTCAAGGGTGAACGTGACACGGGTTTGGAGCTCGGCATGATTAGCATGGTAAGATGGACCCGGATGCTCCAAAAAGCTGAAGATCCGATTCGGCTCAAACGCCAGAATCTTGCCGTACACATGCACAGTCTCATCGCCATCATTGCCTGGACCTACATAAGCAAGCTCGTCCCCTACCTGGAAAGTAGAACGAATCACACTTCCGTAAAATATCTTGGAAACACCTTCATCAGAAACAAGAACTTGCCAGACGTCTTCTGGTTTTGCCCCTATGTAAACCTCGTAATGTAGATCCATACAAAAGTCCCTCCTACACTTCAAAATCAATTTGCGCTTAGATCTTACCACTGCTACGCTTAGTATAGGAAAAACGTGGAAGGTTGTATTGTAAAAATGCGACAAGGGAGGGACTTTTATGAACGTGAAGTCGGATACGCAACTTTTGGAGAATGACAGAAAGCTGCCCAAGGGAATTCTCCATCCGCAAACGAGCGAACAGAAGTTTACGCTGAATCGCTATCAGCCTTCTTTGGAAATTGGATATTTCGTGCAGCATTACTGGACAGTCCGATGGGATTTGCGTGACCAGGAACCTTATGCGAGTCAAGTGATTGCCTATCCCAACATCAATCTCGTATTCGAAAAAGACGGTTCGCGTATTTACGGGGTCAAGAAAACAACTTCCGTCCATATTCTTCAGGATCATGGCAATGTTTTCGGCATTAAATTCCGCCCCGGAGGGTTTTATCCTTTCCTGAAAGCACCTATCTCCAATCTGACGGGAGGCTCAATGGAGATGGAAGAAGTATTTGGCGAAAAAAGCAGGCCCCTTCAGGACGAGATTCTGGATCAACCGAATGATGAGCTGATGGTACAACGTGTCGAAGCCTTTCTGACAGAACATCTGCCAGAGCGAGATCCGAATGTAGAACTGGCCTCATCGATTGTCCATGCGATCCGCGACCAACGAGACATCCTCAAAGTGGAAGATGTGGTCCAACGAACCGGCATGAATATTCGTGCATTGCAACGTTTATTCGCTCGTTATGTGGGAGCAAGCCCCAAATCGGTCATCCAACGTTTCCGGTTGCACGAAGCTGCCGAACGCATTGATCAAGAAAGCTTGCGGGATTGGCTCGATATCTCCTTCGAGCTCGGCTACTATGATCATTCTCATTTCATCCGAGATTTTCGTGCGATTGTAGGCATTTCGCCGGAGGAATACCGTCAACATGGATAAAGGGCTGTTCCCGGATGTCAGATGACAAAGGGGACAGCCCTTTCATTTCTTATTGCGGATGCGCCATCCGGTGGATCATGCCGGCCAGATAGCCTGCGCCAAAACCGTTGTCGATATTGACGGTCGCCACGCCATTGGCACAAGAGTTCAGCATCGTCAGCAGGGCGGACATTCCCGCAAAATTGGCACCATAGCCCACGCTGGTTGGCACGGCAATCACCGGTTTATCCACCAGTCCCGCCACCACACTGGCCAAAGCGCCTTCCATCCCCGCCACGCATACGATCACGGTAGCTCCGCGAATTTCATCCAAGCGATTGAATAAGCGGTGAATGCCTGCCACTCCGACATCCGCGATCACTCGCGCTTCACTGCCGAAGCATCGGACTGTCCAAGCAGCTTCTTGGGCCACACGCCAGTCCGATGTCCCTGCCGTCACGATGGCAACATAGCCGCTACGCTTGGGCTGGAGCGGCTCTTTGCTCCATATCGCGATGCCCGCTTCCGCATCACTATGTATTTGCGGGATAGCTTGAAGCAGCCCTTCCCGCTGTTCCTCGGAGACACGTGTCGCCAATACAACCGATTGATGCTCCATTAACCGTTGAAAAATGGAGACTAATTGCTCAACACTTTTTCCCGCAGAAAAAATGACCTCGGGAAACCCGGTTCGTTTTTGCCTTTCCAAATCAAGGGAAGCAAAGCCCATATCACTGATTCTCGTCAGCAGCTCCTCCGCTTCCTCCAAGCTGATCGTACCCGCTTGGACGGCTGCCAGCACCTCTTTCACATTACCCATGCTGCGCTTTCACTTCCGTCCCGAGGACAGCATTCAAGCTGCCTGTCTGATAACCCATCAGATCAAGAGTCACATATTGAAAGCCAATGTCCCGCAATGTCCGGTGGATCTCTTCATGATGTGCGAATACGAGCGGGAATTCATCACGGCCCACTTCAATCCGCGCGATGTTGTCATGATGACGCACACGGATCTGGTGGAAGCCGAGACTCAGCAAGTATCCTTCCGCCTGATCAATCTGATTGATCTTCTCCAGCGTAATCTCTGTGCCATACGGAATACGTGAGGACAGACAGGCAAAGGAAGGCTTGTTCCAAGTCGGCAATCCCATTTCCTTGGACAGCTGGCGAATCTCATCCTTGTAAAAGCCCGCCTCTTGCAGCAAGCTGCGCACCCCGCGTTGAGCAGCCGCGATTCTTCCCGGACGATAATCGCCCAGATCGTCCATATTCGCCCCGTCACAGATCACCGCATTCCATTGATTTTGTTCAGCCAAATCACCTAGGTGGGAATACAACCCGTCTTTGCAATAAAAGCAGCGGTTCACTGGATTGGAAGCAAAATTCGGATTGTCCAGTTCATTAATCTCGGTTGTAATAAAGCGTGCTTGCAGGCGCTTTGCCAAATGCTTCGCTGCTTCAAATTCACGGACTGGAAATGTCTCGGAGGAGGCGGTCACCGCGATCGCATTCTCTCCCAGCTCTTGTACGGCTCTCGCCAACAAAAAGGTACTGTCAACTCCGCCTGAAAAAGCGATCAGTACCGTCCCCAGCTGATTCAGCAGTTCGCCCAGCTTTGCATTTTTTTGCTCAAGCGTCAGCTGTTTTGCTTGGTTAATCAGTTCTTCTTTTGTCAAAGTCATTTCCTCTCCCCCTTTTCATATGGGTGCAGGCCAATTGTGGATTGTTTAAAAAAGAGAGGCTGGATTGGCCTCTCTTTCATTACTTCGTTTATTCGTTCTCATTGCCTTTCGCATCTTCTTGCAGAAGCTTCAGCAGTTCTTCATACTCCTGACGCAAGCGGGCATATTCGTCAGCGATGTTTACGGCGCTCAATACGGCAATTTTCGCAGTATCCAAGCGCGGATTCATTTGTGCAATCTCCGTCATCTTATCATTAACAAAGCCGGCGATCATGCGCATATGATTCACGCTTGCCTTGCCGCTTAATCGATACTGCTGCCCATAGATTTCCACCGTTAACCGATTCTTCCCGTCCCCTTGCACGAAGGTTTCCTCCTTCAATAACCGATCCTACATCTTTTTTAGGTTACTGAAAATGACAGTTTTCGTCAAGATTATCCGTCTGACTTCTTCTAGCCGCGAAGCTCTGCTCCTTTTTCGGCCAACGCTTGAATCACCCGAGACGTAATTTCCTGGATCTCTTCATCTTGCAGGGTGCGCTCGGGATGGCGATATACCAGCGAGTAAGCCATGCTCTTTTTGTCTGCTGCGATTCGATCCCCCGTGTACACGTCAAACAAGGTGAGGGACTCGAGCAGCTCGCCTGCTGTCTCACGAATGGTCTTTGTCAATGTCGCAGCGGCAGTGGAACGGTCCACAACCAGAGCCAGGTCGCGTGTTACCGCTGGAAACTTCGGAAGCGCCTTGTAGTTGTCCATGCGAGAAGCAAAGTCCATCAACAAAGCGACGTCAAACTGGAACACAAACGTATCGTCCAGATCGTAGTCCTTTTCCGTTTGCGGGTGAAGCTGTCCAACATAGCCCACCGTTTTTCCTTCGATCATCACATCTGCAGTACGTCCTGGGTGCATGCCTACACGATCAGGCGCAAGACGGAAGTCCGCTTGGGAAATTCCGAGTCGTTGGAAGAGAGATTCCACGATACCTTTTACAAGGAAGAAATCCACAGCCTGTTTCACACCTTGCCAGTTTTGCGGCACCCATTGACCCGTTAAAATTCCACCGAGGTACAGTCGCTCTTCCGGAAGCTTGGTCAGACGCTCTTCATCGGACAAGAATACATTCCCTAGCTCGAAAAAGGCCAGGTCGTGGTTCTGACGGTTTTTATTGTACATCACGGTTTCCAACAGGCTTGGCAGCAAGCTGACACGCAGCACGCTATGCTCCTCGCTCATCGGCATCGCCAAGGCAATTGCATTGCGCTCACCCTCATGCAGACCGGAGACTGCTTTGTTGCGCTCAGGGTGAACCAACGCATAAGAGATCGCTTCTGACAATCCGAGACCGATCAAATGATGACGAATGTTGCGGCGCAGTGCCTGCTCATTGGTCAATCCACCTTGCGTTGTCTCTCCGCCTGGCAACGTGGTTGGAATGTTGTCATAGCCATACAAGCGCGCGATTTCTTCAATCAGATCTTCCTTCAGCGTGATATCGCTCCGGCGAGTCGGCACCGTTACCAACCAGCCACCTTCTTTCGCTTCAAAGCCGAACTGCAGACGTTCGAAAATCGGAGAGATCTCTTCTGCTGTCAGTTGGGTTCCCAAATGCTCATTGACCTTTTCCAATTTGAGCGGAATGGTCACCGGCTCAGCCTCTTTTACGACAGCGTCCGCAACACCTCGTGATACAGTAGCCCCTGCTAATTGTTGAATCAGCATGGCTGCACGCTCTCCCGCGATTGCGACACGCGCTTGATCCACACCCTTTTCCCAGCGAACGCAGCCTTCCGTACGCATATTCAGCGCACGGGCAGAGCGACGGATGGATTTCGGAGTGAAATAAGCCGCTTCCAAAATGATTTCCGTTGTATCATTCACGATCTCTGAATTGGCGCCGCCCATGATCCCGGCAATCGCCAGTCCCTTTTCCCGATCCGCAATCAGCAAGGTTTGCTCATCCAACGTACGCTCCTGATCATCCAGCGTGGTCAGCTTCTCACCTGCTTGCGCCAGACGCACCACGATGGAACGATCCTTTACTTGGGTCGCATCGAATGCGTGCAACGGCTGTCCGTACTCCAGCATTACGTAGTTGGTCACGTCTACTACGTTGTTAATCGGACGGACACCTGCCGCCATCAGACGGTTTTTCAACCATTGCGGGGAAGAACCGATTTTGGCATTCGTGAAATGTCTGCCTGCATAACGGTAGCAATGATCCTGCGCTTCGATCTCCACGGTTACCGGATTTTCTCCGCCGTTTTCGTTCACCTCAATGTGCGGAAGCTTCACTTCTCGACCTAAAATCGCAGCCACTTCATAGGCTACACCGATCATGCTCAGACAGTCGGAACGGTTCGGCGTCAAGCCCAATTCCAGGATCACATCATCGAGACCGAGATACTTCACTGCATCCATGCCGCTTTCCGCTTCTTCCGGCAGGACAAGAATCCCTTCTTGCTGATCCTTGGCCAGCAGCTTGTCATTGATTCCTAATTCTTTTGCCGAGCAGATCATCCCGTTGGATTCCACTCCGCGCAGCTTGGAGCGCTTGATGGCAAGACCTCCTGGCAATTTCGCCCCAGGCAGCGCTACCGGTACTTTTTGGCCTTGCGCGACGTTCTGTGCTCCACAGACAATCTGCAGATCTTCGCCTTGCCCCGCATCTACAACGCATACGCTTAGGCGATCCGCATCCGGGTGTTTGCTGCGTTCCTTCACATAGCCGACGACCACTTGGGAAACACCTTGATTGAGGTACTCCACGGAATCAACCTCAACACCGCTGCGGGTAAGCTTCTCTGCCAGCTCTTCTGGCGTGATATCAGATAAATCCACGTACTCGGATAACCATTGATAAGATACTCTCATCTCTTTTTCCTCCTATCCTCTGTTGAACTGACGCAAGAAACGAACGTCATTTGTATAGAAATGGCGAATATCCTCTACGCCATAACGCAGCATTGCAATACGCTCTACACCCATCCCGAAGGCAAAGCCGCTGACTTCCTCCGGATCATACCCTGCCATCTCCAGGACGCGCGGATGCACCATACCGGAACCGAGAATCTCGATCCAGCCCGTGTTCTTGCAGACACGGCAGCCTTCTCCGCCGCAAATCACGCATTGGATATCTACCTCTGCGCTCGGTTCCGTGAATGGGAAGAAGCTTGGGCGCAGACGAATTTGTTGGTTCGGTCCGAACATTTGACGAGCGAAGGACAGCAATGTGCCTTTCAGGTCGCTAAGCGCAATGCCCTTTCCAACGACAAGTCCCTCAATCTGGGTAAATTGATGGGAATGCGTAGCATCGTCATCATCCCGGCGATATACGCGGCCTGGGCAAATGATTTTAATCGGCGTCTTGCCCTCTTTTTTCAACATAGTACGAGCTTGCACAGGCGAGGTTTGCGTACGAAGCAAAATTTCTTCCGTGATGTAGAAGGAATCCTGCATGTCACGTGCTGGATGGTCCTTTGGCAGATTCAGCATTTCAAAGTTAAAATGGTCCAGCTCTATCTCAGGGCCTTCCGCGATTTCGTAACCCATTCCGATAAAAATATCCTCGATTTGTTCAATAATGCGGGACAGAGGGTGCATCGTCCCTGCTGGCACATGACGCCCAGGCAGTGTGACATCGATTTGCTGGGAAGCCAGCTTTTGCTGGAGGATGGCTTGTTCCAGCTCCTGCTGTTTGCCGGTAAAGGCCGCTTCCAATGCTTCACGCACCTCATTCACCAATTGTCCTACGACCGGACGTTCTTCGGCAGACAAACTTCCCATCCCCCGAAGAATCTCGGTCAACTCACCCTTTTTGCCCAAATACTTGACGCGCACGTCTTGCAGCGCCTGTGTATCCGCAATCTGATTGATTTGCGCCAGGGCCGCTTGCTTCATTTCCTGTAATCTTGCTTGCACCACTACATCGCTCCTTTTAAAAGTAAATAAAAAAACCCGCCCCAAAAAGGGACGAGTTATACTCGCGGTACCACCCTCGTTAGGCCAATAGTCACGGCCTCACCTCAGAAAATCTGTAACGGGATTACCCGGTCGCTCCTACTTTCTCCCTATAAAAAGAGGTTTAGAGGACAGTTCAGGAGGGAATTCAGCTGTATAGTAGTAGGGTGCTCTCAGTCTTTGGCACCTCTTCCCTGTTAAAACTATAGGACCAGCGTACTAGTCTCCATCATCACATTCGGTTATACTATTGAATATGCAGGTAAATTATACCTTACTTCCACTAGTTGCGCAAATATCAAGTAAAAGTTTGACATGTATCATACCATGTCGAGGGGGTTCATGCAATGGCAATCAACCCGGATCACTTTTTCGATAAAAATTTCACATGTTTATATTGCGATACCTCCTTTACGTCCAAAAGGATCCGTTCCGGTTCTCAATCCTCTGTCAAACGCGACGCGGACTTCTGTACCTATTTTAAAAACCAGCGGATGAATCCGATTCTTTATACCGTAGCGGTTTGCCCTTCTTGCGGCTTTGCCTTTACCGATCAATACGACAAGATGATGACACCTTTGACCAAAAAGCTCATTGCGGAAAAGCTGGCTTCCAAATGGACACCGAAAGATTACGGTTCCCACCGCAGCCTGGAAGAAGCGATCGTGACGTACAAACTGGCGATTTACTCAGCCAGCATAAAAGGCGAAGCCCATAGCATTCTGGCTGGTCTTTATTTGCGCATCGCTTGGCTGTACCGCTTTCTGGAAAAGGAAGCGGAGGAAAAACGCTTCTTGTCTCTGGCAGTGACAGAATACGAGCAATCTTATATCCACACCGATTACGTGAAGGGCGATAAGGAAATGTCTGAAGTCCGTGTGCTGTACTTGATCGGCGAATTGATGAGAAGAGTGGGCAATTTCGATCAGGCCATTCGTTACTTTACCAAAGCCGTTGCGCTCAAGGATCGTACAATTGAGACAGGTATTATTACGATGGCCCGCGATCAATGGTCGTTAACCCGGGAAGAGTACAAAAGTACACATCCGGCCTAATCGCTTGGAGTCGGGACGCTTTTTGCAAGAGGATGCAGCTGGTACTCCCTTTTGCTAAATTAGATTATTGCAACTAAGCTTCGCCAAATATTCGGCGAAGCCATTTTTTAATTTTATACATTCGAAAGCTTCGATCGATTGCTTCGATTTATTCGTTTTTACAAATAGCAAAGCTTCCCTATTATTTTTGTCAAAGAGGAGGGTTCCCCATGCATGATATGTCAAAAAAACCGGCCGTGCATCGCATTTTATTGGATCATTGTGGCGCGGCTTTTGGCGGAGGCGTCATGCATTCGATCTTTGGCGATTATGAGCTTACCTTCCTGCTTGCTGGCGTCTTCTGTATCGCGGCATCAGGATTGGTCATCAATATCCGCAAACATGCCCCCATTGCTTCACAGGCGTAAAAAAAGGCAGCAAGAGCCGTGTTAAGCTCTTCGCTGCCTTTGTGCTTCATACAACATAATGCCCGAGGCGACGGCCGCATTTAGCGATTCAGCCCCTCCATAGATAGGGATATGAACCAGCGTGGTAGCGGCTTGCTTCATTTCCTCCGATACACCTCGCGCTTCATTTCCAATCACGATCCCGATTTTCCCTGCGTACGAGACCCGTTCATAGCTTTCCGTTGCTTCTCCCAGAGAGGTGACAAGCAGTGATCCGCCCCGCGCTTTGATTTGTTCAGCCACTTCCGTCAGCGAGCCTGTGAAGACAGGCAGTCGAAATAGGGCTCCCATCGTGGCCCGGACGACTTTGCCATTGTATAAATCAACGCTGCCATTTCCGAGAATGACGGCATCTGCCCCAGCCGCTTCCGCTGTTCGTAAAATAGTGCCGAGATTGCCCGGATCAGCGATGCCATCAAGCAGCAGCAACAGGAACGACCGATCCTGCATGTCTTGCAGAGCAGCGCTCCAATCACGGCTTTGCTTTTTGACTTCCGCTACAATCCCTTGTGGTGTTTTGGTTTCCGACAATTTTGCCATCACGGCCGCCGAAGCCGGTATGACCTCGACATCATCTGCCCGCTGCTGAAGCGCGCGTGCGCAGACCGGATCCATCCCTTTTTCTGCTTCATACAACAGTGTTACTACGTGTGCGCCTGAGCGCAATGCTTCCTCTACTAGATGCACTCCCTCGACCAGAAACGTCCCTGCGTCTTCTCTTCCTTTACGCTCATGCAGTAGGCAGAGACGTTTTACCAGCGGATTTTGCACCGAAGTGATCAGTGATTTCTCCATCGATTAGGCATGCTCCTCAAAATCTTTTAGATCTTTATTATGGCCAATGACGACCAGTACATCACCGCTGCGAATGACATCATCCGGTCTTGGCGAAATATTGAATTCGTGCCCACTTTTGATAGCGATCACGTTGACGCCGTACTTGGCGCGTACATCAAGCTGACGCAAATTTCTGCCGACCAGATTGGGGGAAACCACCACTTCTGCTACGCTGTAGTCTTCAGCCAATTCAATAAAGTCAAGCACATTGGCAGAGATCAAATTATGGGCAACGCGTATGCCCATATCCCGTTCCGGGAATACGACGCGATCGGCTCCTACTTTATATAGAACCTGGCCGTGACGCTCATTTTGCGCTTTGGCCACAATTTTTTTCACACCCATTTCCTTCAGCTGCAAGGTTGTCAGGATGCTTGCCTGAATATCGGCGCCAATCGATACAACGACGACATCGAAATTCCGGATGCCAATCTCCTTTAGCGCTGCTTCATCTGTGGAATCCGCCACGATCGCATGGGTCACATTATGAATATTTTCATTGATCTTCTCTTCATCTTCATCGATCCCCATGACCTCATAATCCATCTCATATAATGTCCGGGCCACACTCGACCCAAAACGTCCCATGCCAATAACCGCAAATTGTTTCGACATAGACCTTCCACCTCATTCTGTTGGCAATAGCTTGCATTATCTTACTGATTTTCTGGCTTTTCCTTCCGCATTATACCATATCGACTTTCCCATCTACAAAAACGTATCGACACCCCGTTCCAAACGAATACTACATCTAGGTTTGACATTACTTAAGGAGGAAAAGCCCTGTGAATATCAATGCCCTCAACCTTCGTCAGGCGATCATGTATAAGATGCAAGGCGCCAATGATCAAGCCGTAGCGGACACCATCACCGATGCAGTCACCTCCGGCATGGAAAAAACATTGCCTGGCCTCGGTGTCCTCTTTGAAGTGCTCTGGCAAAACAGCGACCAAGCAACCAGACAACAAATGGTTCATACCATCGCCAGCAATCTGCCGCAACAAGCTGCATCGCCAGTTTAATCGAATGTGTTCAACCATGAAAAAACTGCCGTCATGTTCGCGGCAGTTTTTTACGTATTGTTATTCGTAGGTGCGAAGCACATTCACTTGCTTTTGATCCAAACGAAGCATCAGCGCCGTCACCAGCTTGATCAAGTTCTCATAATCATCATAATGAATGATCGATGCATGACTGTGAATATAGCGAGCAGGTATCGATAGAGCCAGTGATGGAACACCGCTGCCAATCAGGTGCAAAGATGCTGCATCTGTCGCTCCCCCCGGCACAGTCGTAAGCTGATACGGAATCTTTTCCTCTTCCGCTACTGCTATCACCAAATCACGCAGTCCCGTATGGGCTATCATCGCTGCGTCATACAGGCAGATCTCCGGTCCGGCACCCATCTTCGTAGGCATCTGTACTTTGCCAACACCCGGTGTGTCAGCGGCGATCCCCACGTCAATAGAGAAAGCAAGGTCTGGCTGCAAATATTGTCCGACAGTCCGTCCACCGCGTCTGCCGACCTCTTCCATTACCGTGGCGACACCATGGATCGTATTCGGATGCTCAGTGCCCTGTAGCCGTTTTAGGACCTCAATGACAACCGCACAGCCAATACGATTATCCCATGCTTTCGCCATTAGGAGCTTTGGATTTTTCATGACGGTCAACGGCATGACCGGAACGATCGCATCGCCAGGTCGAATCCCGTATTCTTCGGCTTCTGCGCGGCTTGTTGCTCCTACATCGATAAACATGTCGTCGATTTCCACCATTTTTCGCCGCTGTTCCAGCGTCAACAGATGGGGAGGTACAGAGCCGATCACTCCTTCAATCAAACCATTGCGTGTCTGGACATGCACCCGCTGCGCAAGCATGACTTGTGCCCACCAGCCGCCAAGCGTGCGAAACTTGATAAAGCCATCCTCGGTAATTTGCGTAACCATGAATCCGACTTCATCTAAGTGCGCAGCAAGGACAATACACGGTCCATCCGGCGTTCCCTTTTTGGTGGCGATCAAGCTTCCCAGTCCATCGTGATCGATCTCATCCGCAAAAGGTGCGATATATGAACGCATCACATCGCGAGCCACATTCTCGCGTCCTGGTACTCCCGGTGCCTCCGTCAATTCACGAAACATCTGTAATGTAGCAGCATCCATCGTCAATTGCTCCTTTCCATCTTTCCGTTAGCGAATCATTAGCAAAGCAAGCAGCACGTGCATACAAAATACCGCTGGAACTCCAATTCGAAAAGAAAGGTGCTTGGTTTTATGGCGGAACAACAGCATCGCAGACCATAATCCCACAGCCCCTCCCAATATTGCTACGGTCCACAGGCTTGCCTCCGGAACTCGCCAAGCGTGCTTTTTGGCTGCACGTTTGTCTTTCCATGCAAGAAAAAACGAGTATGTATTCAGGAGCAAGAGCCCAAGCAGCAAAAGGGCAAGCTCTTTGCTTAACCAGCTTCCCAGCAGCATGACAAGCCCCATTGCCAGCACGAAAAGGAGCATTCGTTTGTGAGTCTTTAGATAATCACCCATATGGCTTTACTCTCCATGTGCCTTATAGGGACGGTTCGCCCATTTTTGCCGGGCAAACATCCCTACGATGATTAGTAAAATCAAACCAACTAACGCATAAAGTCCATAGTGGCGAATGACATGGATGACCATTTCCACATTTTTCCCAAATACATAGCCGATTAAAAAGAAAAACACCGTCCACACAAAGCCAATCGAGTAAGAAAGTGCGGCGTAACGGCGAAATTTCATGCCCCCCATGGCCACCATATAAGGAACGATATGACGCACCACGGGAAACAGATAGCTGATGCACAAGGAAAATGTGCCGTACTTATTAATCAACTCTGTTGAACGTGTGATCATCCGCCTCATTTTTTCCTTTTTGGATAACCAGTCGAGGATTGGGCGGCCGAACCACTTCCCCAGCAGGAAGCCGATCGTTAACCCTGACATCACTCCCAAATAACCAGCAAGGAATGAGTAGTACGGATTCAAGATCTGAACCGATGCCAAAAAACCGCCGGTGGCGACAACAAGCTCATCGGGGACTGGCAAACCGACGATACCCAGCCAAAGCAGAAAGAATAGGGCAACGTATCCGTACTGTTCAATTATCGAAATCAGAAGATTCATTTCCATTAAGAGTATCTCCTATTCGCTTCCGATGCGAACACAAGCTGCTGCATTTTCACACACCGGACAGGAATGTTCGTAAGACCTTTTCTTTTATACGTATTAGGGTACATAAAGGTTACTTGTCTTATTGTGCGATAGAACAACCCCGTTTACAAGAAAAGATCTTGCATGCAGCGCTTTACACTGTACCTCGTTTCACGACTGCATACGTATTTTCCCGATCTTGCTGATAGGGATAATACACGACCAGATGATACTCGCCCGGGATTACTTCTCCCACAGTCAACCATCGCTCAATATCAAACGAAACCCTTGCGACCATGGTATGCTTAAAATAATCTTTTTCATTAACTACATGTGCAGCAAAATCATCACGCAAACGATCGCGTACTTCCAACACCTCTGTGTAAATCTCCTGCATTTCCCGCTTCTCTGTAATATCTTCCCACCATACTTTACGCGGACGATGCTTTTGATTGCGCAGATAATCAAACTTCATCAGGCTCTCTACGAGCAAGGCGTCAGGCGACTTGATACTTTCCAAATACATGCGAAGGCGGATAAAAAGATCCTCCAATTGGTGGCCCAGCCTGCTCCATCCTTGTTTTTCCCAAAAGTCGCCAAACGACTGGAAGAAATCAAAGGGAGTTCCGTATCTTTCCTGAGCAAAAATCCATTCCAGCGTCGTATCCATGCGATGGGCATTCCAATACTTTTCCAGGATATCCTCCACTCGCTTGATCCGCTGCATGTCATCGAAACTCAGCACATTATTCCCGAGAATCTCATAGGGAGCATCCTCCATGTAGACGTAGCCATGATTCGCGGCACGTGCACGGACACCGGTTCCTCGCAGCATCTTCAAAAAGCCTAGCTGTAGCTCTTCCGGACGCAATGCGAAAACGTCATTAAACGTTTGGCGGAAAGACGCGTAATCTTCTTCAGGCAAGCCTGCGATCAAGTCCAGATGCTGAGCGATAATGCCCGATTCCTTGATCCTGGTCACATTGGCGCTCAACCGGTCAAAACGTTGTATCCGCTGCACCAAGCGATTGGTCTCGTCATTCGTGGATTGAACCCCGATCTCAAAGCGAAAGATTCCCGGTGGTGCATTTTCCAGCAAAAATTCAACCACGTCAGACCGCAAAATGTCGGCAGTAATCTCGAACTGGAAGATCGTTCCGTTATGATTGTCGATCAAAAACTGAAAGATCTCCAGAGCATATTTCTTATTAATGTTAAACGTACGATCCACAAATTTGATCGTTTTCACACCGTGATCGATGAGTCTTTGCAAATCCTGTTTGACCCGTTCAAGCGGAAAATAACGGACCCCGTCCTCAATCGAGGAGAGACAGTATTGGCATTTGAACGGGCAGCCACGGGACGCTTCAAAATAGACCACCCGATTGTCCAGTTCGTGCAAATTTTCCTCATACGGTGAAGGGATCGAACCGAGATCTTCAATCTGCTCCCGCGGCTTCGAAAAGCGGACAAAGTCCCCGCTGCGATAGGCAATCCCTGCTACACTGGCCAAATCAGGCTGCTCACCGGTTTCACGGGCTTTTTCATACGCCTGACACAGTTCAAGGAATGTCACTTCTCCCTCGCCGATCGAAATCACGTCAATATAAGGATGCTTCTTCATCCATTCATCCGTATCATAGGAAACCTCTGGCCCCCCCAAAATAACAGGCAAGTCTGGGCGGATTTTTTTCAAGGTGCGCACTACATCCAACGTCTCGCGAATGTTCCAGATGTAACAGGAAAAGGCGACAATATCCGGCTTCCTTTTATAAATATCCGAAACGATATTCAGCATGACATCATTGATGGTGTATTCCACTAATTCAACATGGTCGTATACTTGCTTCGCATAGCTGCGCAAATAGCGCAGCGCCAACGACGAGTGAATATACTTCGCATTGAGGGTCGTCAGCAAAATATTAATGGTGGTTCACTCCAATCTTTCCTTCTGATTGTATTTACTTATGAAGCTCTCGGACCACATGGCCCAGCTCAGGAAGGATCAGCTTCGTCATCGCCAGCTTGACGGCACCCGTAGAGCCTGGCGTGGAAAATAGTGCTTTTCCCCGGTACACGCCCGCAATCGCACGGCTTAAGATCGCAGCAGAGCCAATGTCCTCTGTATAGCTTAGCATCCGAAAAATCTCGCCAAATCCCGGCATCTCTTTTTCCAGCAATGCCTCCACGGCTTCATAGGTCGTATCTCGTTTGGAAATACCCGTTCCGCCATTCAGCAAGATGACTTGGACTTCCGGATGCTGGATGCCCCTTTCAATCGCAGCAGTGATGGCTGCAGGCTCGTCCTTGACAATTTCATATAATACCGTTCGATGACCTGCTTCTGTCAAATATTGCTTCATGGTTTGACCACTCTTGTCTGTCTCTTCCGTACGAGTATCCGAGACGGTGATCACCATGCAGGTTACCGTTGCGGGAGCTTGCGCCTTATGCTCTTGTGAACTCATTTGCAATCGTCCTTCCTACTCAATCCGCTTGCCTATCAAAAGAACTATCCTAGCACATCATACCACCCTCGTGGCAGGCGAATCCAGCTTTCTGAAGGATTTGGAGAGCAAAATGAAACCTAACAATTGTGACTTACGTAAAAGCATAACAGAATCTTTGTCTCGTTTGACAGAAAGGGCTGAAAGCTTTGGTGCTGATCCTTCGCTTTTTGTTGTTCGCCGCCATTCTCGGATTCATTATTTTCAGCGTCCGTTATTTGTTTCATCCGAAACGAAAGCTGGAATGGGCTCACGAGAAGAAGCGCACATTCCTCTTGGACGATCGTCAAGATGTGCGCAAGAACTTCCTTTTGACCTACAAAGGAGTCATGTTTGAAGGAGAAAAGCATCTGGGGATGACCGAAGACGCCTTTACCATTACGCGCATTTTTGTGTGGGTCCGTGATCCATCAAGGCTGAACGGCTTGGAGAAGGAAGACTTCTTTGAATGTGAGATGCTCATTCACCAGTACTATCCGCAAGCAAAAATTGAATGGAAAAGCCCGATACGCGAGCTGGTTTCCCGCCCCTAAACTCCTGCGAAAAACTGGTTTTCATTTCTGATGTTGTCCAGTATACTAGCATGAGGTGATTTGGAGATGATCACGGCTGTATGGGAGAACGTCCAGGAATGGGTATTGTCTCTCGGGTATCTGGGCATTTTCCTCGCAATGATTATTGAAGGCATTGGTCTGCCCTTCCCGGGTGATGCTACCCTTGCCTTTTTTGGTTATCTGAGCAGCAACGGCCATCTGCTTCTCCCTGCTGTTATCCTCACAGGCTCGCTTGGCAGCACCCTTGGTTCGTTACTTGCATTTGCACTTGGGAAAAGATACGGACTCTCGCTACTTACACGCTATGGCAAGTATCTGCTGCTTTCCGTACGCTCTATCGATCATACCGTCCGTCTTTCCACACGCTATGGGGTTCTCGTCCTGTTATTCGGCAGAATGTTTCCAGGTGTTCGTACGCTGTCTTCTTATATTGCCGGAATCGGCGGCATGTCCTGGCCGATTTTTGTGCTGTTCAGTTTCGCCGGGTTTGTTTTGTTCTGCAGCTTTTGGATCCTGATTGGTTTTTGGCTCGGCGAGAATTGGCCCGCCATTGTTCACATGGTAAAAAAGTACACACTAGGAATCATGGCGGCGGGTATCATACTCATAGGCTTATATTTTTTGAGGTACATCTTACATAAGAGATAGAAGGTTTTGATTTCATGGAGAAGAAACGTATTGGTACCGGTTCATTCCAATTGGATCCACCCAAAATATTAGTACTTGGCTTTGCCACTATTATTTTGATCGGTTCGATTTTGCTTCATCTTCCTGCTGCGACGGAAGACGGTCAGGGTCTTCCCTGGCTGGATGCCATTTTCACTGCGACTTCGGCCACCTGTGTTACCGGCTTGGTGGTAGTCGACACGGGTAGCACCTTTACCTTATTTGGGGAAATCGTCATCCTGTCCATGATCCAGATAGGCGGGCTTGGCTTTATGACATTTGCCACGCTGTTTGCGCTGCTGATGAGGAAAAAAATCTCACTGCGCGAGCGATTGCTCCTGCAGGAATCGTTCAATCAACTGTCGATCGAGGGTGTCGTCCGGCTAACGAAAATGGTCTTGATCTTCAGCGCCATTATTGAAATCGTAGGAGGATTGCTGCTATCCCTTCGTTTTTCCTTCGACATGCCTGTAGGAAGAGCGTTTTATTTTGGCTTTTTCCACGCGATCTCTAATTTTAACAATGCCGGTTTTGATTTGATGGGGGAATTTCGCAGCTTGACCGGTTATGTAGCTGATCCGCTCGTAAATCTAGTGGTATGCAGCTTGATCATTCTGGGTGGCATTGGCTTTATCGTGATGAGCGAACTGTATGAGTACCGCCACGTGCGTCGCTTATCACTGCATACGAAAGTGGTGCTTACGACAAGTGGTTTACTTATCGCCTTAGGGACCATCTTCATCTTTATCCTCGAATACAACAATCCCAAAACATTACAGCCCTTATCAGCAATGGGAAAAATTCTGGGGTCGTTGTATCAATCCGTTACGACACGAACAGCTGGTTCCAATACGCTCAACATTCCTGATATGCAACAGTCTTCCTTGTTCCTGATGATTTTCCTGATGTTTGTCGGGGCTTCTCCTGGTTCTACCGGAGGCGGGATCAAAACCACAACGTTTGCGACCTTGCTCGGTGCCGTTTGGACGCAGATCAAAGGAAAAGAAGACGTTATCTTTTTCCGGCAGCGTATTCTGCCGCACATGATCTATAAATCCCTGACGGTGACCATGAGCGGACTGTTTATCGTGACCGCAGTGACCATGATTCTGTCGATCACCGAGAGTGGGAGCGACTTTCTGATGCTGCTGTTTGAAGCGACTTCAGCCTTTGCAACGGTTGGACTGTCAATGGGGTTAACTCCTAACTTATCCCCTATAGGCGAAACGATAATTGCCATCACGATGTTCGCTGGACGGGTCGGTCCCCTGACGATCGCTTATGCGTTGGCGCAGCGGAATAAGAAAGAATACTATCGTTATCCGAAAGGCAAAATTATGATCGGTTAAACAAGGGGCTCCGTCATAGCTTTGGCGGAGCTTTCGTTTTCCTTACAAGACTTAGAACTAAAAAAAGACCACTGCCACTAGTGAGCAAATGTCGCTTGGACACCTCTCACTGTGGTGTGGTCTTTTTTTATGTTGAAGCCATGATTACGCGTTCCACTTCTCCAGCTCGGCGAGAACCAGTTTCCCCATTTCCACCGTACCAAGTGCCTGACTCTTATCCGCAGCTATGTCACCCGTCCGATGTCCCGCATCCAACACGCTCCACACCGCTTTTTCCACGGCATCGGCTGCTTCGTCCAAGCCAAGTGACAGGCGCAACAGCATGGCAGAGGACAGGATGGTTGCCAACGGATTGGCGATTCCTTTGCCAGCGATATCTGGCGCAGAGCCATGCACAGGCTCATACAAGCCGAAGCTTCCTTCCGCAAGACTTGCCGAAGCCAGCATGCCAATCGAACCAGTCAACATGGCAGCCTGATCGCTCAGGATGTCGCCAAACATGTTTTCCGTGACGATGACATCGAACTGCTTGGGAGCTCTTACCAGCTGCATGGCGCAGGAATCCACGAGCATATGGGACAGCTCCACGTCCGGATAATCGGCTCCTACGCGCTCCGCCACTTTCCGCCAGAGACGCGAGCTTTCAAGCACGTTTGCCTTATCGACCGAGACCACTCGCTTGCTGCGCTTGCGGGCCAATTCAAAGGAAACACGCAAGATCCGTTCAATTTCCGCTTCATGGTAAATGAGCAAGTCTTCCGCGACTTCTCCGCCATCCGCAGCCGTGTAGCGCTTCTTCTCCCCAAAATAGATGCCGCCTGTCAATTCACGCACAACTACGAGATCGACGCCTGCGACAGCTTCTGGCTTGAGAGAAGATGCGTCTACCAGACTGTGGTGCATGGTTGCCGGACGCAGGTTGGCAAACAGGCCAAGCGCTTTGCGAATTCCCAGCAATCCTGCTTCTGGGCGGAGATGGCCGGGATTTTGATCCCATTTCGGGCCCCCTACCGCGCCGAGTAGAACCGCATCAGCACGTTTTGCAATCTCCAAGGTTTCTTCCGGGAGCGGAGTACCGTCCGTATCAATCGCGATGCCCCCGATGCGTCCGTATTCCACATCAATGGTGACTCCCGTTTTCTTCGCTACCAGTTCGAATACTTTGACCGCTTCCGCCACAATTTCCGGACCGATTCCGTCTCCTGGCAGAACCGCTATGGTATATTGATTCTTCTTCTCCATCTGCTCGACTCCCGTATATATGAGATGTTGACCGCTTTAGGGTTTCCGCTATACCTGGACGCTAACGGCTAAAGACTCTCCCCGGCGCTCAATGATTTTGTTGATGGCACGCACATAGGCGATGGCGCTCGCCTCGAGCACATCCGTGCTTACTCCGCGTCCCTGCACAGTGATATCACCTTGCTGCAATCGTACAAAGACTTCGCCCAATGCATCCTTGCCATGGGTAACCGAAACAATTTTGTAGTCGACCAGGGTGACTTCTTCTCCCGTCGCCCGATCAATGGCTTTGTAAATAGAGTCAACCGAGCCGTTTCCGCATGCGGCCTCTTCGCAGGTCTCTCCATCTACGCGCAGCAGACGAACGCTTGCGGTTGGTACGGATTGATTGCCATAAGAAAGCTGCACCGAATCCAATTGATACGTTTCCGGAACACCGATGATTTTCGCATCCACCAGCGCCAAAATATCTTCGTCGCTGATCTCTTTCTTTTTATCGCAAAGCTCCTTGAAGGCAACAAACGCTTTATCGATCTCTTCTTGCTCCAAATGATAGCCAAGCTCTGTCAACTTATCCTTGAACGCGTGACGCCCGGAGTGTTTCCCCAGCACGAGCAGATTGGACTTGAAGCCAACTGACTCTGGACGGATGATCTCATATGTGGAAGCTTCTTTCAGCACCCCATCCTGGTGAATGCCGGATTCATGCGCATAAGCATTGGCTCCGACGATCGCCTTGTTCCCCGGAACAATCATCCCGGTGAGACGGCTGACCAGTTGGCTGGTACGGGCGATTTCCTTCAGATTGATGTTGGTACCCACTTGGTAATAATCCTTGCGTGTTTCCAGTGCCAGAACAACCTCTTCCAGTGCGGTATTGCCGGCACGTTCCCCGATACCATTGATGGTACCCTCTACTTGGGTCACCCCTGCCTCAATGGCTGCCAAGCTGTTGGCTGTTGCCATCCCCAAGTCGTCATGACAATGGCAGCTAAGCTTTACCTTTTCAATGCCAGGCACGCGTGCTTGCAGCTCGCGGAAGATGTTGCCGTATTGCACCGGTGTCATATAACCAACCGTATCCGGAATGTTGATGATGGTAGCCCCGGCTTTGATCGCAGCCTCTACTACTTCAGCGAGGAAGTCAATCTCGGTACGGGCTGCGTCCTCAGCGGAAAATTCGACTTCCGTCAGATACTTTTTGGCGTATTTGACTGCTGCAACCGCTCTTTCCACCACCTGCTCCTTGCTCATCCGCAACTTGTGCTCACGGTGAATCGGAGAAGTAGCCAAGAACACATGCATACATGCACTTTCTGCATGACGCAGCGCCTCATACGCTTTATCCATATCACTTTCAACAGAGCGGGCCAGGCTAACAATCGTAGCCTGTTTTATTTTTTTAGCCACCTCTGCCACAGAACGCTGGTCCCCCGGAGAGGCGGCAGCAAAACCCGCTTCAATGCGTGTAACTCCCAGCTTCTCCAGTTGGAGAGCGATCTCCACCTTTTCATTTAAACTCAAGTTCACACCAGGCGATTGTTCTCCATCGCGCAACGTTGTATCAAAAATTTCGATCGTACGCATTTCTCTCCACCTCCGTATAAATTTTTAATGCTTTCGCGTTTTTATTGATTAGCGATTGCTGCTCGCTGCAGCTTCTGCTTTTTTCTCATCCTTTTGCAGCCAGGACATCATTTTGCGCAATTCCTGACCAACCTTCTCGATTTGATGTTCGCTTTCCAGGCGGCGACGAGCGCTGAAGCCTGCGCGATTAGCTTGGTTTTCCAAGATCCAGTTGCGAGCGAATGTACCGTCCTGGATTTCTCCTAGCACTTTTTTCATTTCTTTGCGAGTCTCTTCGGTGACGATGCGGCGACCAGTGCTGTAATCGCCGTATTCAGCGGTATCGCTGATGGAGTAGCGCATGCGGGCCAATCCGCCTTCATACATCAAATCAACAATAAGTTTCAATTCATGCAAGCATTCGAAATAGGCAATCTCTGGTTTGTAGCCTGCTTCCACAAGGGTATCGAAGCCAGCTTTGACCAATTCGGATACACCGCCGCAAAGCACTGCCTGCTCCCCGAACAGATCGGTTTCGGTTTCTTCGCGGAAAGTCGTTTCCAATACCCCTGCGCGTGTACCGCCCACACCGCTCGCGAATGCCAATGCGACATCCTTCGCTTTACCGGTTGTGTCTTGATATACGGCGATCAATGCAGGAACTCCGAAGCCTTCTGCATAGACACGGCGTACAAGATGACCTGGTCCTTTTGGTGCGATCATGACTACATCGACATCAGCAGGAGGAACAATTTGCGCGAAATGGATGTTGAACCCGTGGGAGAAGCTGAGCGTAGCGCCCGATTTCAAGTTGGGTGCGATTTCTTCACGATATACCTGTGCCTGTCGCTCGTCTGGCAAAAGAACGTGGACAACGTCTGCTCGCTGTGCAGCTTCTGCTACGGAATATACTTGGAAGCCATCCTCGGCTGCCTGCTCCCACGATTTTCCCGGACGAAGACCAATGATGACATGGAAGCCGCTATCCCGCAGGTTTTGCGCCTGAGCGTGGCCTTGGCTGCCATAACCGATGATTGCAATTGTTTTTCCGAAAAGTACGTCCTTGTTTACGTCTGCTTCATAGTACATTTTTACCATTGTGAGTTCCTCCTTTTATATGAAAAGCAATATGCTGGGTACGTAAATTGGTAGCTTATCACGCATGCACAGGTGCGGAGACAGCGCTTCTTGCCATCGCCATGGAACCGGTGCGGGTCAATTCGAGAATGCCATAAGACTGCAGCAGGACCAGCAGGGCATCGATTTTCTCCGTGTCGCCTGTTACCTGGATGATTAATGAGGCTGGCCCAACATCCACGATGGTGGCGCGAAACGGCTCGACGATGCTTTTCAATTCCACCAGTTGGCTCGGCGTCGCATTCACCTTGATCAAGGCAAGCTCGCGGGAGACAAATGGATCCTTGCTCAGATTCGTGACGGAAATGATATCGATCAGCTTGCGCAATTGCTTCATCAGCTGATTGATCTGGTGATCATCCCCGCTTGTGGTGATAATCATACGGGATAATCCCGCTTCTTCACTGCTGCCTACTGTAATGCTGTCAATGTTGCAGCCACGTTGTCCGAAAAGGTTGGCAACACGGGTGAGCACCCCCGGACAGTCGTTGACCAACACTGCGATCGTATGACGCTCCATCTCACTCATCCCCCATTACCATTTGGTCCAATGTATTTCCTGGAGCCACCATCGGCCAGACGTTTTCGGAGCCCGCTACACGGAAATCGATAACGACTGGTCCATCATAAGCAAGCGCTTCTGCCCAGACAGCTTTTGCTTCCTCGGAGGTCGTGGCTCTCATGCCTTTGACCCCGTAGGCTTCCGACAGCTTGACAAAATCCGGGCTGCAGGTCAGGTCGATCTGGCTGTAGCGCGAATCGTAGAACGTCTCCTGCCATTGGCGAACCATACCAAGGCATTGGTTGTTGAGGATGACGACCTTCACAGGAATGTTATACTGATTGACGATCGCCAGCTCCTGGTTCGTCATTTGAAAACCGCCATCACCTACGACTGCAATCACCGTACGATCAGGGTGGGCGACTTTCGCTCCAATCGCTGCCGGGAAGCCGAAGCCCATCGTGCCCAAGCCGCCGGAGGAGATCAAGGAACGCGCATGCTTGAATTTGTAGTATTGCGCCACCCACATCTGATGCTGACCAACGTCCGTAGTCACAATCGCTTCACCTTGGGTAGTCTCAAACAGCATTTCGATGACTTCCTGCGGCTTCAGCTCCGCTCCTTTTTGATAGGTGTAGGGATAAGCTTGCTTCCACGACTCCAACTGTTTCAACCAATCCGCTGTATCGCAGGCTTGCGCGAGCGGCAGCGCTTTTTGCAAGGTGCTTTTCACATCTCCAGCGACCATGACCGCAGTCGATACGTTTTTGCCCAATTCAGCCGGATCGATATCGACATGGACTTTTCTTGCTTTTGGCGCAAATTCTTTCGTCCGTCCCATCGTAATCCGGTCATCGAAGCGTGCTCCCAACGCAATGACACAATCAGCTTCCAAGAGTGCGTGATTCGCAGTATAGCTGCCATGCATCCCGGGCATCCCAAGCGATAATTCGTGAACACCTGGGAAACCGCCCAACCCCATAAATGTATTGATTACAGGAATGCGCATTTTCTCAGCAAATTCTAACAATTCTTGATGAGCGCCTGCACTGATGATGCCGCCGCCTGCCATGATCACGGGTCTTTTCGCATGCTGGATCGCTCCGATAAAGCGTTCCACATCGTTGTCGGAAGGAATCAAGCCGTCCTGATATCCCCGGATCTCCACACTTTGCGGATAGTAGAAAGGTGCCTTGGCATTGCTTACATCCTTTGGTATATCGATCAGCACCGGACCCGGTCTGCCAGTGGTCGCGATGTAAAAGGCTTCTTTGATAATGCGGGGAAGATCGCGTACATCCCTCACAAAATAGTTGTGCTTGGTAATCGGAATCGTAATTCCCGTGATATTGGCCTCTTGAAAGGCATCTGTTCCGATCAAAGACTGGAATACGTTGCCGGTAATGCATACCAACGGAACGGAATCCATTTGAGCGGTGGCAATGCCCGTCACGAGATTTGTAGCTCCCGGACCGGAAGTAGCGATAACCACTCCCGCCTTGCCGGTTGCCCTCGCGTAACCGTCGGCCGCGTGAATCGCTCCTTGCTCATGTCGCGACAGCACATGCTTCAACATGCTTGAATACAAGGAGTCATAAATTGGGAGTACCGCTCCCCCAGGATAACCGAACACATACTCGACGCCTTCGAGAATCAGACTGCGAAGCAATGTTTCGGATCCTGACAGCTCTTCTCCAAAACCAAGGTTTGGTACGCCATGTTTCCCATCCAATTCGGCGATTTCAAGACTCATTCTCTCTCCTCCATCCTGAAAAATAGTAAAAAACCCTTCCACCCCGACATAGCTTTTATGTCTGTTTGGGGCGAAAAGGTTCGCGGTACCACCCAAGTTCGTTGGCGCCTCACGGAAATCGCCAACCTCTCGCAGTCGTCATATCTAAGCTCTTGACTGCGACACCGTAACGTGTGTCAAGCGGTTCCCCCTATGAATCGCTGGTCGCGATGTTCGAAGGAACGGCTCGGAGGTGAGTAATGGTTACACATTCTTGCCTGGTTCTCATCACCCCAGACTCTCTGTGAAGAAGAGGTGTACCATTCATATCCTCGTCATTGCCTATCTAATTATCGTAAAATTTCAAATTGTGTATTGTAGTCAGAAAATAAATGTTATGACTGATTATAGCTAGGCAAAATCAGGGTGTCAACGAAATAAAAATCTTTTTACCAACCTTTCGTCCGAACGAATGTTCAGTCAAATTGGCGAAATGTATGTGTTCTATTCATGAAAGCGCATACATTCTTGTCCTGCCTTTTTCATAAAAAAACGGACGGCACCTCTGCCATCCGTCTGCAAATCTTCACGAATTGTTCATTTATGCCTGCACTTGTTTCTCTTTCATTCCTTTGATGAGGACTTCCGCTACTTCGGGACGGGTAAATTCCTGCGGTGGCTTCTGTCCATTGCGCAGCAATTCCCGTACCTTTGTTCCCGACAGCGTCAGATGATCCTCGGACTCGTGCGGACATGTTTTGGTCGTAGCCATTCCCTGACATTTGGTGCAATAGAAGCTGTGCTCAAAGAACAACAACGAGATGCCCAGTTCCTCGGGTGCAAACTCGCTAAAGATGTGCTGCGCTTCATACGTGCCATAGTAGCTGCCTACACCAGCGTGATCTCTGCCGACAATAAAGTGGGTGCAGCCGTAATTTTTCCGGACCATCGCATGAAAGACGGCCTCTCGCGGACCCGCGTACCTCATCGCCGCAGGAAATGCTCCGAGAAAGACGCGATTGGCCGGATAATAGTTTTTCAGCAGCACTTCATAGCTTTCCATACGGACTGTGGCAGGCACGTCATCGGCTTTTGTGGCGCCAACCAATGGATTGAGGAACAGTCCATCCACGATTTCAAGTGCGGTTTTTTGAATATATTCGTGCGCCCGATGAACCGGATTGCGTGTTTGAAAGCCGACGACTGTTTTCCAGCCAAGCTCGGCAAACAAGGTTCGTGTCTCAGCTGGCCGATAGTAGTACTCCTGAAACTGTGCGGGAACCGGCTCGTTTAGCACTTCAATCGGTCCTCCCAGATAAAGCGCAGGGCGCTCATACAGTCGTTTCACGCCGGGATGTTCCTCATCGGTTGTACGATAAACCAAGAGCGCTTCTTTTTGCTTGTCAGGCGTATACATACTCGTCACCGTTAAAACCGCGTAATCAATCCCATCTTCCCCGCGCAGCAGCACTTTGTCACCAAGCGCAAGACGTTCATGGCGCTCATCGACTGCCAGCGTGATCGGGATTGTCCATACCGTCCCATCTGCCAATCTCATCTTTTGCAGGACCGACTCATAATCTTTCTCATCCAGAAACCCCGTTAGTGGCGAAAAGGCCCCCATCCCAATGCAGTGAATATCTGATTTCGCCCAGGAATCTATGATAATGACCGGTAATTGACGGGCTTGCTGAAGCAGCTGCTCCCTCTGTGCACCGCTCACAAGACGGTTGACCAAGACTCCTCCATGCGGCACAGTTAGACGATCCATCCTCATCCCCCCGATCATTTATGCAATCCACATTCCGTCTTGGCAAAACCAGCCCAGCGGCCAGCGCGCGGATCTTCCCCAAGCATGACGGGTCTTGTGCAGACACTGCAGCCAATACTTGGATAGTGTTGGTCATGCAAGGGGTTGTAGGGTACATCATGTACGCGGATATAGTTCCAGATGTCGTCCCAGGTCCACGAGGCAAGCGGATTGTATTTTACCAATCCGAATTTGGCATCCCATTCTACTTTTTTGGCGTTTGCCCGCGTGGGTGCTTGTTCTCGCCGAATGCCTGTGATCCAAGCGCGATATTGCTTGAGAATGTCGGTTAATGGTTCGACCTTGCGCAGATTGCAGCATAAGGTAGGATTGGTGCTCCACAGATGATCGCCATAGCGCTCTGCCTGCTCCTCCAGGGTTAGCTTCGGCAGCACTTGAATAAATGGAACGCCGTATCTTTCCTGCAGACGATCCCTTGTCTCATAGGTTTCCGGAAAGTGCTTGTTCGTGTCCAGATAAAAAATAGGTGTTTTCGGAGCTACATTTTGCAGCATATCAATGAGCACTACATCTTCAGCGCCGAAGCTGGACGCCAGAACGATGTCTGTGCCGTAACGTTTTGTTGCCCAATACAGCAATTCTTCCGGGCGCTCATTCTCAAATCGGTTCGCCCAGTGATGAATCTCTTCTGGTGACATTTCGCGATGATCTGTCATCTCTCTTGTTGTCCCCTCCTCGCCTTTCTTTCGTTTCTCATCATATGAACGGGGAAAAAGAGTGGATATTCGTCCCGCTGAAAAAAACGGGAAAACACTGGAAAAAGCAAAAAGGATACCCCGTTTTGATCGGGATATCCTTTCACCTAAGCTACTTGTGGGCTTATGACTATTTTTATGGCGGCTTTATACCGTAAACGTGCTGACTTTTTCGTCAAGATCTGTGATTAATCGGGATACTTCGGATACGGAGGCAACCGTCTCCTCCAGCGTAGCCGTCTGTTCCTGGGCAGCCGAGGCAATCATTTCCATACCTCCCGCAATTTCAGCGGTTGCTGCATTCCCCTTCTGCATCAGATCAATCGCTCGGGCTCCTTCTGTTTTCATGACCGTGGAAGCCTGATAGATTTCCTCTATCTGTGCGGTGATGCCTTCCATCGAACTGGTGATTTCCTCGAACGCTTTTGCGCTGTGATCAACGAATCCATCGACATCGGATACCGTCGTGACCCCGCTTTGCATGGCCTGAACCGCTTCGTTTGCACCCTTCTGAATTTCGGCAAGCACGGTAATGATTTCTTCCCCTGCGTGGCTTGTCGCTTCGGCGAGCTTGCGCACTTCATCCGCTACAACCGCAAACCCGCGCCCATGCTCACCAGCTCGAGCCGCTTCAATCGCCGCATTGAGAGCGAGAAGGTTGGTCTGACGGGCAATGGTGGTGATAAGCTGTGTAATTTCGCCGATTTTTTCCATTTGTCTTCCCAGCTCATCTACCACGTTCGCTGATTGCTGTACCACCTGATTGACACGCTTCATCTCTGCTTGTGCCTGATTGTTTGCCTGCAAACCAGCCCGAGCACTATCCATCGCTTGCTGCGTAGATTCGGTTGCTGTCTTCAAGCGATCGGCGATGTCCGTAATCTCATGTTGCAGCTGTTCGATCGCGTTGGTGGTATGGACCATATCCTCTTTCAAGGCAACGGTAGACTCCGCCATGTCTGTGATGGTTGTCGCAATCTGCTCGGATGCCTTCCCTGTTTGGTTCGCACCGTCATTTAGATAGCGAATATGTGCCGTGACTTCCCCCGACACCGTCTTCACGTCCGTAAGCATGTTACCCATACTATGGAGCGCCTCATTCAGATGACGGCCCACTTGTGCAAATTCGTCAGTCCCTTTCACCTCTGCGCGAACGGTAAAGTTACCGTTGCCGACCTCCTTAATCGTGTCGCTGATGCGCTGCAGCTTCTGACTGTTTGCCATGGCGAAATACCAGGCACATCCCCCGCCAATGAGAACGGTTGCAACAATCACGCCGATCAGGAGCATTTGCAAATGACTGATTGATTCATAAAATTCAAATTCATAAGCGGCCACGCCAATATACGCTTTCCATGGAGCAAATTCACGCAAATAGCCGATTTTCAAACCAATTTTCGCATTGGGATCATCTTTGTTTTCCCCTGGTAAATAATACGGGAACTGCACATAACGATCCGCTTCGTTTGGCTTCAGGGAAATTTGCTGAAGCATGGGGATAATCTCCACGCCATCTTTGGTTTTAATCGCACTCAATTCCCCGTTTTCACCAAAAATCGGATGGACATACGTATGCAGTACCTTGTCGGCTTCTGTGCTATTGACAAAGAGATATCCGGTTTTTCCAAAACGGAATGACGTTTGATTAAAATCTCGTTTTTTTCCGTCAGCAAGCAAAGGACCGGCCAAAATATCATTAGCCTTTGTGATCGCCTCTTCACGCGTCATTTTTCCAGCCTGTACATCTTTTTCGAGGATGCTTAGCACCTCATACGCATGATCGACTACCTGCTTGATTTCTCTTACATTGCTGTTATACAGAGCCTCTTTCGCTTGAAAATAACTAATCGTACCTACGATTGATGACGGAAGTAAAATGCAGATAATCAATAAGACCATGAGTTTTGCCCGATAGCTTTTTACCATACCTGTTCCCCCTCTATCTACGAAAGAAGTCTATTTCTACTTTATATTTATCCTCTTTATATGAAGTCGAAACATGTTTTCACAGGAAATTACTGATTAAGGAAAAGCAGGCTCCAAAAATAAAAAAACCACCTGTTAAAGAACAGGTGGTTTTCATTACGCATCTATTTTACGCGTTGATTTTGCTTTTTGCCACAGCAGCCAATTCGTTGAAAGCTGCTTTGTCGTTTACAGCCAGGTCAGCGAGCATTTTGCGGTTTACTTCAATGCCAGCTACTTTCAGGCCGTGCATCAGACGGCTGTAGGACAGACCGTTGAAACGAGCTTGTGCGTTGATACGAGTGATCCACAGTTTGCGGAAGTCGCGTTTTTTCTGGCGACGGTCG
>DASQNU010000300.1:0-6749 GCA_035644815.1 Bathyarchaeia archaeon
TGCATTTAACCTGCTTGGCGATGGTATCCGCGACGCGGTTGACCCACGTCTGCGCAAATAGGAAGAGGGGGAACGCACGATGGAACGTATCTTAGAAGTCAAAGACCTGCATGTTTCCTTCCATACCTATGCAGGGGAAGTGAAAGCAGTTCGTGGAGTAAACTTTCATGTAAACCGCGGTGAGGCGGTAGCGATCGTAGGGGAGTCTGGCTGTGGGAAATCCGTGACGGCACAGTCCTTGATGAAGCTGATCCCAACGCCTCCGGGTGAATTTAAAAAAGGTCAAATTCTCTTTAATGGGGACGATCTGATCAAAAAGTCCAACAAGGAAATGGAAGCGATCCGGGGGAAAGACATCGGGATGATCTTCCAGGATCCAATGACTTCCTTGAATCCTACCATGACGATCGGGAATCAGATCATGGAAGGTTTGATCAAGCACCAAGGCATGAGCAAGGCTGCTGCTCGCGAACGCGCCATCGAGTTGTTGACAATGGTAGGGATTCCGCAACCAGAACGCCGCGTGACTCAGTATCCGCATGAATTTTCCGGTGGTATGAGACAGCGCGCAATGATCGCGATCTCCCTGGCTTGCTCTCCAAAATTGCTGATTGCCGATGAACCGACAACTGCATTGGACGTGACCATTCAAGCGCAAATTCTCGATTTGATGAAGGATTTGCAAAAGAAAACAGGTACTTCGATTATCCTGATTACGCATGACCTTGGCGTTGTTGCTGAAATGTGCGATCGCGTTATCGTCATGTACGCAGGGAAAGTAATCGAGACCGGTACCGTTGATGATATTTTCTATAATCCGCAGCATCCATATACAAAGGGTCTGCTCCGTTCTGTTCCGCGTCTGGATCTGAACCGCGATGAACCACTTACGCCGATCTTCGGTACACCGCCGGATCTGTTGAAACCACCTGTAGGTTGCGGCTTCACAGCACGCTGTGATTCTGCAATGCGCGTGTGCCAACAGTACGATCCTGAACTAACTGACGTCAGCACTACGCAACGCTCTGCTTGTTGGCTGCAACATCCGCTCGCACAAGAACGCGTGGGATCGTAAGGGGGAGAAACTTGTGGATCACAAAGATACATTGCTGGAAGTACGCAATCTGAAGAAATTTTTTAGCGTTGGCGAAAATACGTTGAAAGCTGTAAATGATGTAAGCTTCGAAATTAAGCGCGGAGAAACACTCGGGATCGTAGGGGAATCCGGTTGTGGAAAATCAACGATGGGCCGCACCATTTTGCGCTTGTATGAACCAACCGGCGGAGATGTGATTTTCGAAGGCAAAACCGTCAACAAAATGAACAACCAAGAGCTCAAAGCTCTGCGCAGAAGCATGCAAATGATTTTCCAGGATCCGTATGCTTCCTTGAACCCACGTATGACCGTTGGCGATATCATCGGGGAAGCGCTGGATATCCATGGACTTGCATCCGGTGAAAAACGGAAAGAGCGCATTCAAGAATTGCTCTCTCTGGTTAGCTTGAACCCTGAGCATATGAACCGTTTTCCACATGAGTTTTCTGGCGGTCAACGTCAACGTATCGGGATTGCCCGTGCGTTGGCTGTAGAGCCTAAATTTATCGTGTGCGACGAGCCGATCTCGGCACTTGACGTTTCTGTACAAGCACAGGTTGTGAACTTGCTGGAGCAGCTGCAAGAAAAAATGGGTCTCACCTACATGTTCATTGCGCATGACTTGTCCATGGTAAAATACATTTCCGACCGTGTAGGCGTAATGTATCTGGGTAAAATGGTAGAGCTTGCGAGCAGTGATGCGCTTTATGAAAAGCCGCTTCATCCATATACGCAAGCACTCTTGTCGGCGATTCCGATTCCGGATCCTGAAGTGGAGCGCAATCGTGAGCGTATCGTCTTGGAAGGGGATGTACCAAGCCCAATGAACCCGCCAAGCGGCTGCCATTTCCGTACACGTTGCCCGAAAGCTATGCCTGAATGTGCAACGGCGGAACCAGTATGGAAAGAAGTCGAGCCAGGTCATTTCGCAGCTTGCCATCTCTATAATTAATAGCTGAAAAAAGTTTGATATAATTAGGACCACCTTGGACACTGCAAGCGCGGTGTAACCAAGGTGGTTTTTTTATGAATCGGGACGTTATACCCAGCTATTGTCAATACTTTTAACTTATCAAGACATAGTGTATGATAATTATGAAGATTTTACATAGGCGAAAAGAGATAGGTCCATGCGCTTATAAGGACGACATGCCGGCCCAGCAGTTTAAAGCTGGTAGTTTTTTTGGATTAGACGATTTCCACATTATGGGACGCGATAAGAAGGAGGAGTGCTCATGAAGAAATTACTGCAAAAATTGTCGAAACAAGGGAGTAAGCTTTCTCAATTTGTAAATGCAAGCAAACGATTCCGAGTACCAAAAGGAAGAATAAAATGGGAATGGTTGAATTTCTTCCAAGGATCCATTGCTCAAAAAATGATTGGCTTTGGTGTAATACTTGTCCTAATCGTTGTTTTTTCCCTTCAGTTTATTGCCCTTTCTTATTCCAAAGATACACTAATCAAGATTACGTCTTCGCAAGCCAAAATGCTAGCGGAGCAGCATAGCGCAAATACTGAGGAATGGCTCCAAGGAATCATGTCCTCCGTCAAAACCAGTGCTTCCAAACGGGTAATGTCCGCGGATATCGACACGCTGATCATGGAGCAGTTCCGCTTGCTGAAGCAGTCCCATCGTGAAATCATGAAAGTCTATCTAGTGGATGGTTCAACAGGGGACGAGCTCTATTCGATGACCGGGAAAAATTCTCTTAATTTTAATGAAAAAGGGTACTTCAAAAAGGCAAAAGAAACGAAAGCACCTGCCTTTTCCGACGAAGAAATCTTACGCGGTGCAGAGAAAAGTGTCCTGTATATTGCTGCTCCGATAGGTACAAAAAATGATGACACCAGCCGGATATTAGTGGTTGGCTTCTCGATTGACCAATTAGTGAAAAAGACGGAAAACATCCCATTTATGCAGGAAGGCTACGCGTTTGTGATCAAAAAGGACAGCTTGGTCGTTGCCCACAGAGATATCAAGAACAACAACCAGCTGCTGCTGTCTGAAAATGCTGATTATGCTGAAATGCTGTCTTACATGAAAGAAAACGTGAGCAACAGCGTTTTATATGAAGATAATGGCAAGGATTCATTTGCCGCCTTTGCACCGATTCCGTCTCTAGAATGGTACATCGTACTGACAACCAGCGTGTCGGAGATTTATGGAGCTGTCAACAGCATGGGCTGGATCATGTTTTTGATCAGTCTTCCGATTGCAGGAGTATCGGCGTTTGCGATCTGGTGGTTTGCGAAAAAAATTCGCACTTCTCTGTATTCCATTGCTAAGGATATGGAACGGGTGGGTAGCGGTGATTTGCAAGTAGAGGTAGAAGTAAAAGGAAATGATGAAATCGCGGTGGTCGGACGCACCCTCAATCAAATGGTGGGTGAATTGCGCAATCTGATTTCATTGGTTCAGGGACAAGCTACACATTTGAATACCGCAGCTGAAGAATTAAACAAGATTTCCAATGGAAGCAAGGATGCGGTAAATGTTATCTCGGATAATGTCTTCACCATTTCCGAGAAAATCGGCATTCAAGCCAGTGAAGTCCAATCCACGACTGCTACTGTCAGCGAGATTTCACAAGGGGTGGAGCAGGTAGCGATTGCAGCAGAATCCACATCGCTCGCTACTTCCCGTACCTTTGATCGTGCACAGAGCGGCTTGGGCATGGTGGAACAGGTTATTGCGAGCGTACGTGGAGCAACTGATGATGTACAGCGGACTGCACAACGGATGCACAGCTTGCGTGACCGTGCAAAAGAAATTACCAGCATTGTCGAGATGATCCGCTCCATCGCTTCCCAGACCAATTTGTTGGCTCTGAATGCTGCCATTGAGGCGGCTCGCGCAGGTGAAGCTGGCAGAGGATTCTCCGTCGTCGCAAGTGAAGTGCGCAAGCTGGCGGAGGAAAGCAGTACCTTCTCCGAAAAGATTGCCGGAATCGCGCATTCGATTAATGATGAAGCGATGGAAATGAGCAATCATATGGACGGGATCGTATCCAAGGTGACACATGGATTAACTTCCGTGGAAGCAGTAGGTGAAGCCTTTAGTCATATCGTTTCAGATATTCAATCTGCGGCAGAGCAAAGCGAAGCGATGACCGCTACGTCTGAAGAGATGGCCGCAGGCAACCAAGTAGTCTCTTCGGCAATGGATCGTCTCACCGGCATGTCGGATGAAATCAACGTAACCATTGGCGGGGTTGTCGAAAGCGTGGAGGTCCAGCTTGCTTCCATCGCCCAAATGACCGAGCATGTGGAGCAATTGAAACGACTTTCCGAAGAGCTGGCAGACAGCGTAACACGATTCCATATTTAAGCGTTTGCCCTTTCCCCTTTCCGGGAAAGGGTTTTTCTTTTTTCTGTGAATATTTTCCTTTCCTCGTGGCGAGAATAAAAACATGAAATGGAGGGAAGGGAAAGTCATGAAGCGTCTGCTGCGTAGTGTATTACCTGTAACTATCTGTCTTGTCTTCTTTTCCTCGTCGTTTGCAGCTGCATCTGAACAGCAAGTAAATATCGCACCGCATGCGACATCAGCAATTTTATTGGAAGCCGATACGGGGACAGTGCTCTATGAGAAAAACAGCCACGAAAAACTCCCCCCTGCTAGCATCACCAAGGTCATGACCATGCTTTTGATTATGGAAGCGATCGAGCGTGGTGAGTTAAAGCTTACGGACAAAGTCAAGGCCAGCGAACGGGCGGCATCCATGGGCGGTTCACAGATCTTTCTGCAACCAGGTGAAGAGATGACCGTCGACGATATGATTAAAGGTATTGCGATTGCTTCAGGCAATGATGCCTCGGTAGCGATGGCTGAACATATCGGTGGGACGGAAGAAGCATTTGTCGCCAAAATGAATGAACGGGCGAAACAGCTGGGGATGAAAAATACACATTTCGTAAATGCCAATGGCTTGCCGGCACCCGATCATTATTCGAGTGCGATGGATATCGCGATTATGTCTCGCGAGCTGCTAAAACACGATTTAATTACCAAATATACAGGGACCTATCAGGACTATCTTCGCAAAGACAGTGGAAATCCATTCTGGTTAGTTAACACCAACCGTTTGGTCCGTTTTTACGAAGGGGTGGACGGGCTCAAAACGGGTTACACCAAAGAAGCGAAGTTTTGTCTGACTGCCACAGCCAAACGCAATAACATGCGTGTACTGGCGGTGGTGTTAGGTGAGCCAGATCCGAAGACCCGCAACAGCGAAGTCTCTGCCATGTTCAATTATGCATTTAATCATTTTCAAGTATTCCCTGTCTATAAGAAGGGGGATTCCATCCAAACGGTCAAGGTGGACAAGGGAAAAGAAACGAGCGTGAATGTACTCACCTCACAGGCAGTGACTCTGTTAACCAAAAAAGGGGAATCACCGGATATGTATGTAAAAGAAGTAGTGGTGAACCCTGATCTGAAAGCACCTGTGTCAAAAGATGAGGTCATCGGACATATTTTTATCCGGACAAAAGAAGGCAAAGAGGTTGCCCGCATCAACCTTATTCCTGAAAAAACGATTGAACAAGCAGGCGTGTGGGAGATTCTCAAGCGAACCTCGAAGAACATTCTGATTAGTTATCAGTAAGCATCTAGAAAAACGCGAAAAGAATCGAGTTGCCTCGAATAGGAAAAGGCTGCTCGATTTTTTTGTTCTTTTGTCGACTGGCAGGAATTGGTTTTGAGAGGATAGAAAAGAGAGAGTATTACGGGAAGAAGGAGTGTGTCAGCTATGAGTCTCTCAATCATGATGGAGACCAAACAGGATGTATTGGTCGTACGTCTGCAAGGTGAATTGGATCATCACACGGCTGAGGAATTGCGTACAAAGGTAGACAACGTATTAAAGGAGCCTCATGTTCGCCATATCGTCCTGAGTCTGGCTGATTTAACCTTCATGGACAGCTCGGGCATAGGTGTTATCCTGGGTCGTTATAAACAGATTTCTGCTCGAGAAGGGGACATGTATGTATGCTCCATTAACCCTACGATCTACCGTATTTTCGAAATGTCGGGTCTGTTTAAAGTAATCAAATTCCGAGAGAATGAAGCGGAAGCATTGCTCGTCTTGGGGGTGGCCTAAGATGACAAAGCGCAATCATATGGGGATCGAGTTTGCCGCCCTTAGCCAAAATGAAGCGTTCGCCAGGGTGGCGGTTGCCTCCTTTATCTCACAAATGGACATCACTATGGAGGAAATGGAAGAGATCAAAACCGTAGTATCCGAGGCGGTCACGAATTCCATCATTCATGGCTATGACGAAAATCCGGAGGGGATTGTGCGCATCCGTGTCGCACTGGAGGAAGATCTCATTGAATTGGTCATTGAAGATGAAGGCAAAGGCATAGAAGACGTGGAGCAGGCCATGCAACCGCTCTATACGACTAAGCCTGAGCTGGAGCGTTCGGGTATGGGCTTTACCATCATGGAAAACTTTATGGACTCTATTGAAGTAGCCACAAGCTTGGGTATGGGTACGAAAATCCGCCTGACGAAACGTCTGTTACGATCAGCAGCGATGCAGAATTAGGGGTAGTGCCAATGGGAGCCGATATCAAAAATGCGAGTCAGCCATTCCTAACCAATGAGCAAGTCAAGGAACTGATAGCAAGAAGCCAAAGTGGTGACACGG
>DASQNU010000301.1:0-32104 GCA_035644815.1 Bathyarchaeia archaeon
TCCTTCTGTCTTTTTCTCTGCCAATCCCTTGCTGATTAATGCTTTCAGGATCGGATTCACATATAGGGAGCCAGAGGATTCAATCCGTGCTGGGTTCACATTCGGCAGCTTCCTTGCAAGTTGAGTAGGTGGTTGCCAGCTATTGGTTAACACAAGCAATAAGCTCGCCTGCTTCTCCGTCAATTTGACGGATAGGTCCGCTTCCTCTTTTTGTGTCAGGCGACTTCTAAAATATAGGACACCTTTCTCCTTTTTCGTCTCACACCATTCGGCTTCATACGTTTGCAATGCTTTTCCCAAGGATGAACGTGGTTGCGCATAATGCGTTTCGCAATTATCGAGAATGGTCTTTATGTCGCACCATGTGCCTTTCTTCTGCAAAAAGCGGCGAACATGGTTCATCGTTATTCGATAAGGGGTCACGTATCCGCCACCATGATGTCCGCCTTTCACCCCAGATGACAGGTGGTGTTCCGTAAGGGCTTCTTTCAAATGGGGAAGCGTTTTGCGCGCAAACTTCGGGAGTTTGTCTGTCCACACATTTCCGTACTTGCTGACCGTCAATACACCAATGCCATAGTCCTGCAGCACCATGCTTACAAACTTTTTGTGCGTGTTCTTTTTGTATGGAATCGCGATCCAAATATAGTTGGCGTACCCGCGCCATCGCAGCGCCTGATCGATCAAGTCCAGTGTCAAAGACTGCTTCATTTCCACCACACCAACAACTGCACCGTTTGTCACGACAATATCGGCACGTCCACCAGCATGGCGACACTCCACCTCCGGATAGACCGTAAAGCCGCGTTGCTCCATCCAGTTTTTTATCGGGTCATACAAATCAGACTCTTTCAAACGTTTCTCTCCTTCTCCGTTGCTCTTAATGAAAACTTATCATAAAAGGCAAGCTCCTGTCCGCTTGGTGAAATGGAGAAGTTTCATCCCACCGAAACAATTGTTACCTCATGCACGTAAACCATACTGAAAACTCCTATGAGGGGATAAAGCTTGTACCACGTTGAATTCGAAACACCTTTTCACTCGTGTTAATGGAGCCCAGAATACTTTATTAATTGAGTCTGATCATGGAATCCTTACCTATCAAGGGAGCAGATATAAAGGATTTGATCGAAAGTCAACTCACCGATAATATCCGCTCGCCTCCGACTGATTGACAGTTTCATTTCGTACCATTACAACTGACAATTACGTAATGTGTAGAACCGGATGATTGAAAAACGGAGGGGTTTGACATGCTCTGGGCATTGCTGTTTTCACCCTTGATCATCATGTTGGCATGCGCATACTTTAACGACCAAAAACGCAAGAAAAAATACCGTTTAGAACAACTTGATCTTACTACCAAACATCTTTCTCAAATCGGCCATGAAAAAAAAGCAATCATTAGTACGCGGATGGATCCGCCATAATTTCGGCCTTGTGCTCAATGAAGAGTCAACTTGGAGGTGTCCCAACGCATGAATGTAAAAACAGTTTTTCTTTGGGTAATTACCATAATTGCCCTTGGTGCAGTGGCTGCAATCGTTTCAAATGGACCAATACGTTTGGTGGCCATCATCGGCATTCTTATCATCAGCTTTGTGTTGCAGGGAACCATTATTCGCAATAAAAAATGACCCCTATCAAAAAATGATAACATTACGCTAATGAAAATGGAGATGAATGTTCAAGCCTTATATCAACCTGCAAATTACCAAAGGTGCCACCCGCGATCAGAAAGCCCAAATTGTAAATGAGTTCACGGAGACACTGGTCAAGGTACTTGGAAAAAAACCTGAACATACGCATATTGTCATACAAGAAATAGACGAGGAAAACTGGGGGTTCTCCGGTATGCTTACGGACGACTTCCGAAAATTGTGAACGAAACAAACAGCTGGAATGCCACTGGTAATCACTCAGAAAAGGCTGCCGTTCATCCATACGTCGGCAGCCTCTTCCTATTCCGTCTTCGATTTCTCCTATTTGATCATCGGGACAACTTTCGTTCCTTGCTTGTTCCCTTGCATCAGCTGATCTGAAATCAGGAAGAGAACCCCCGCTCCCCCTGCGATGATAAGCCCAATCATGTGGAACAAAAAGCTGGCGGTAACCAATTCACCCAGATATCCAATAAAAGCGTACATGCCAAATCCAATCACGGACGTCATGGTATAAATCAGGCTATTTACCCGTCCCTGATAGTAGGTCTCCACCTGTTCATGAATCATCGTGCTGTATAAAGTGCGTGCCTGCAACAGAGTCGTGCCGAACAACAGCAAGAGAACCGCCCCGGAAAAGATCCCTTGAATAAAAGGGATCGATGCGAAAAAGATTCCCACCAAGAGAAGCCCGATCGACATGAAATGTTTTCGCCCAAACCACCTCACCATGTTGGTTAACGTGAATCCGCCCAATATTGCTCCCCAGGCAAAAAACATTTCAAGCATCCCCAACATGTCTGGACCCATTTTCAGCTCGTTACGAACAAACGGAACACTCAAGATATTATAGAATTGAATCGTAAATTCAGTGAGCGCCACTAGTCCGGCGATTTTCAGAATGGATTGATTTTCTTTTACATAGCGGATCCCATCACGAAGCTCTGTGGTAAAAGATTCATAGCTTTTCCCTACCTTGGCTTTTGGCAGCACTACGCCTTTCCGAGCGAACAATATACTCACGCCGGATGCAAAAGCAAGAATGGAGTTGATCAGGATCGTCTGAGGACCTCCATATTCGTGAAGCAGGAAGCCGGCCAAAACGGAACCTCCCATCATTCCCAACTGCATGGCAACACTGGCAAGCGAATTCGCGGAGAGCAGCTCTTCTTTGACTAGCATTTCTCTCATGAAGCCCTTCGATGCCGGAAAGTATAACCGATCTGCGATGGCCATGAGAATAGAAGTAAAGTATAGCACCGCGATTGGAAAATCACCGGAGAGGAAAAAGAGCGGAATCACGAGTAAAATCAAGCCTTTTACGATTTGGATGGCAGTCACGATCAACCGCCGATCCCAATTATCGATGAACACACCCATAAATGGGGACAAGAAAATGACAGGCAAGGTAGACAAGGACAAGAGCCATCCTAGCGAGGAAACGGACTCTGTCAAATCTAGCACGAGCCAGGACATGGTAAAGAGATGGATGCCTAGACCGACGTTGGAAAGGATATGACTGATCATATAAAGGAGGAAAGACCTCTGTTTTAGAAGCTGGAGCATACAAAAGCTCCTTTGTCACTTTGATCGGTGATGACAAACTCTAATTTGCCCAGCGCCGACTTCGCATGAGACAGCGCTTCTCCTCTGTTTGCACCGGTTACCAGTACGCAGGCCGAACGGGAAAACGAATCCTTCATCCCTTTGATCAAATCCCCCGGCTTCTGGAGGATTTCAATCCGAGCTACTCCAGTGGTAGATTTGGCTTCTTCCTCTCCACGAACCTCCTCCACCTTGCCGATAATGGGGGGCGTTCCATACCAGATAGCCGCAGATTTTTTCATTTGGGCTGTTTGCGGGACTTCTGCCAGAATCGACTCTCCCATTGCTTGCCTTGCCCATAAATCTAGCAGATCTACACCGCTGACCATGCTGATTAGCTCGGGAATATAGTCGCCGCCGAGTCGGGTGTGGGTTTCAATCATTTTAGGTCCGGAAGCGGTCAGCATAATCTCGGAATGGGAAGGACCATGCGTAATCCCCAAAGCGGTCAGCGCCTGTTGAATGAACATATGAACTTGCTTTTCTATCAACGGATCAAGTCCTTTGTAAGGCAAACAATGACCGATCTCTACGAAATGCTGCTCTTCTTTAAATTTTTCCGTCATGCAGATGATTTTGTGCACGCCGTTTTCTGTGAAAGCTTCGACGCTAAATTCCTTCCCTTCCAAATATTCCTCGACGATCAGCCTGGAATCAAAGCCCGCAGACTGAACCCATGCAAACGCCTGCTCCATTTCGGCCACGTTTCTGATACGGGATATCCCCATGCTTCCCCAGCCATCGATCGGTTTGATAATGATCGGGTACCCATGAGCTTTGGTGAAGCTATCAATTTCCTCAGGGGAGGAGACAATCGCATTCATGGTATGGTCGACACCGTGTTCACGCAAGACATCTCTCATCACTTGCTTATTGCGCGTACGCTGAATGACGGTAGGTTCCAAATAAAAGAGTCCCAACTCTTGTGCGATATAGGCAGCCTTTTCCTGATCCATCTCTTGGAAGCAAGCGATCCCGTCAAAGCGATCTCTCTGATGGAAAAAAGCAGCGGTATCGATCCATCCCTGCAAATCTGTATCTTTCGGAATGCCAACCACCTGATGGTAGATTCCTTGATCATTCGATTTTATCTCGCTTGCTGTATGGAGCAGGGTGATTTTCGCACCCCACTTTTTTAAGCGTTTATGCATCAGACTGAAACCGCCAACTACCAGAATGTGCTTAACCATGCCTTACCAATGCTCCCTTCATTCTCTTATCCTCTGCGTCTTTCATAAATTGGACCGGGTCTTTAATGCGATCCGTCTCCGAAAAGGAATAGCACACGTTTCTAAACTTGTAATTTTCTACCTTTTTTGGCCACGACAAAAAAACCTCTTCCTGCATAGCAAATTTCTCCAACCAATCCAGTTGGAGTCCCCGTTCGGAATTCCATTGCTGTAATTCTACCATCGTCATGCTGTCCTTTTTCTTCCGCAATGCTTTCACAAAGGCATTCTTCTCCCGCAAGATCTGCTTGGAGGCACTCTCGATTTGCATGACCATAGAAGCAGCAAGGAGCTGTGCATCAAGAGGCTGACGATACCCGAGATTGGTTAAGCATTGGCCGGCGGCTTCCACAAGCATTTGCCCTAGCTCTTCCGACAGCTTTTGGCCGAGAATGGTCCCTGCAAGCTGGCGGATGATCTTTTTCAAAGCATGGCCGGCACCCTTAGTAGTAAAGGTTGCGCCATCTGCTAAGAGCGCGACGATCGAACGTATATGATTGATCCATAAATTTTTTTCGCTAAACGACAATTTGCCAAAAAACTCATGGTTACTCACGATTTGCGTTAACGGATGAAAATACTGATCTTGATAAAAGCTGGGCAGCTTTTCTCGAACGAAAGAGAGTCTTTCGAGGAAAAAGGCGCTGTCCACGGAAAGCATGCCGTTCGTTTCAATGAAACCGATGGAGCCTACTGGAATGATCCCATGACGATACGGATAAAACATCTTTACGTAGTAGCCAGTAGGACGGCCGCTTCCCATATTGGTCTCCAGGCTCTGGCTCCAGCTAATCACATGGTGAGATGGAACCCCGAGGGACAGCACATCATCCCGCAGACCTAGCTCATAGGGGGCAAGAAAGATCATTTTTTTCGGGTCCCCATGGATGGCCTCACAGACAAAATCCAGCGCGAACTGTAACGCTTCCCGCCCATCATCATCTCCAAACCGGAACATCGACATCATGACTTCAAAAGAAGTCGCCAAGGGATATTTCCCGATGTCGTGCAGTCTTTTACTGGAGAAGATTCGTTGTGCCGTAATGTAGGACACCTTTGAAAGATTACTCTCTTCAAACAAGTGCATGTGGGCCATCACGGCCGAGCCCACATAATACGTATCCTGGTTATCACGAATCAGGGATACTTCTGGCAATACCTCATAGTTTCTCTCTTTACCCATACGAAGGAACAAATCACGTACCAAACCTTCCACCTTCTCTTTCTTCTTGTTCCAAGCATCTAGTGCTATTGTCATTCGTTAATGTATTTTGTCGAAATCAGTTTAAGAACACATACGAGCTATAAGTTTTATATTCACAATATTTGAATGATTGGATATTCCTACCCCCTTTTCAGCAATGCAAAGCTAACATATTCGCATCGCATCAAAAAGGGAATCGGTTCTCTTGAAAATGGGTGAAAAAAGAAGAGCAAAGGAAATGTTCATCTCCCTTTGCTCTTCTCTTGATGAGCTTCTTTCAAGGTGGCCCATAATTTTTCTACCGCATGTTTCCCGATAAACGCTTTTCCTACTTGGGAAACAAATGCACTCATTCTTTCATAAAATTCGGGGTCCTGCAATCGCTGATAACAGTGCAAGATATCGTATTCACTCTCCACGAACAAGGGGTACTCTTGGCCAAACAGATCCACATTTCCGAGCGTTCTCGTGGTAAGGACGGGCACACCCAGAGAAGCATACTCCAGTACTCTCGACAAATACGCGTGTGACGGGGTTTTATCCGGAGTGTTGTCATAGAGGAGGGCAAGACCGATCCCTGATTTGATGATCATTTTTTTCGTATCGATCGCGGACACTTCCCCATGACTCACGACACCGGGTGATTGGAGAAGGGGTTCACTTTCCTGCCTATACTTATTGACGATGGAGGGATACAAGAGATGCAGACGCGCCTTTGGATATTGTTTGCGGATCAACTGTATCGCCCGTACCGCAACCGGAAGTCCATACCTTGGCCGGATCACCCCCGCCTTCAGCAAATGTAAGGGACTAACCTGCTTGATCTGCTCCCTGTCTTCTTTCGCTAACGGTTGCACATACTGGGGCAAGACTTTGACCTTTTTCTGGACGATGGCAGTCTCTACCTTTTTTTGGCGCATGTAATCTGCGAATCGATCGGCTAGCGGAGTAGATTGAAAAAACATTACGCGGCTGTTTTTCCATAGGTAAAGGACTTCCTTCATGATTCGCGGATCATTCAGATTGTAATTGATGTTTAAGAACAACAGTTTTTTCGCAATACTGGAGTCCCTTTCCAAAAGCCTAATCGCCTGTTTTCTGCCACGGATAAAAATAAAATCATACTCGTTTAGCTGGTTAAGAGATGCAATTTTTTCATTCAGCTTATCGGCCTGGTAAAACTTGATATGCCGGAAATGAAACTTGTCTGTTCCATTTTTCCATTCAAACGGCAGCACACAATCGAATTTGATTTTCTTCCTTTCCTGGGAAGAAAGCTTTCTCACCTTATCATCGAGCGCTTGCAGCATCGTAAGGAATTGCAGGACATTGCCCTTTGGTTTGTATTTTTCAAGATTACAAGAGAAGCAGATTTTCACCTCATCACCCCATTTTCAGCTAGCAACAGTATATGGGCATTGCATTTGGTGGGTGATTGAACCACTGATTTACGCCCAGCATTTGACGGAACCGTAGCTGCACGTATCCATAAAAAAAGACGCCTGTCGTATACAGACGCCTTCTAGATTGCAATCGCTATCTTTTAAAACGGGACACGGTATGCTGCAACTCCTCCGCCAAACGGGAGAGGGAAACAGCGGCTTGGCTAACATCCTGCATCGAGGCAAGCTGTTCTTCGGAAGCTTTCGCTACATCTTCCGAATTTTTCGAGGTATGATCGGCAACATTCGCAACTTCATTCACACTCGACGCGACCTGTTGTGAACCCGCGCTGATTTGTTGGGAAACTGCGGAAATGTCCTGAATCTGATCCCCAACCTGTTCCACAGAATTCAAAATGTCTTTAAACGCGACTGCAGTGTGATTCGCACCCTGCAATCCTAAGTCTACCTTTTCTTTTACTGCCTGAATGGATTCTACAGTCGCCACCGTATCCGCTTGGACTTCTTGGATAATCTCGGAGATGTGGGTAGCGGATGATCTGGTTTGCTCAGCCAGCTTTCTGACTTCGTCGGCTACAATGGCAAAGCCTCGACCGGCTTGACCCGCACGCGCTGCTTCGATTGCGGCATTTAAGGCCAAAAGATTGGTCTGATCAGCAATCTGGGTAATCAGGCTGACGATCTCGTTGATTTCCTTGGAACGCTGGTCCAATGTCGTGACGATGCCGCTTGTCGTTTGCACCGCATCCACGATCTCTGCCATTTGGGAAAGCGTTGTATTGACAAGAGTGGATCCTTGTTTGGCTTTTTCGGTGGTTGAGTAGGTCAATTCAGAAACAACAGAGGCATTTTCGGCAATACGGGTAATGCCGATCGCACTTTCTTCTACAGCCCGTGTCGATTCTGCTGCCATTAAGGACTGCTGTTCGGCTCCTTTGCGGACATGCTGAATCGCTTTGGTAATTCTCTCGCTACCGCGCATCGTTTCCTCTGCACTTGCCAAAAGCTCCTCGGAAGAAGCTGCGAGCTGACTAGAGCTATTACTTACGTGTTCAATGATCTCCCGCAGATTCCCCGTCATTTTGCTGAAAGAAGCATTGAGCGCAAACACTTCATCCCGTGATTTCACCACAATCTCTTCGGAGGTTAAATCACCATTCGCGATCCGTTCCGATTGCTCGGTAATACGTCGAATCGGCGTAACAATCCGGTTGGTAAAAATAATGGAAAATGCACTGCTGCCAGCAACCAATACAATCGCGGCGATGATCGAGAAGGTGATGATCCCGTTGATATTGTTTTCAAGCTGGATTTGCATATTTTGATACTGCTGGTTCACAGAGCTTTTTAACTGGTGAACGTCATTGATGATTCCTTTGGTGCGCAATGACTGCCGTTTTGCCTCCGCCGCATTGTTCTTTTCGATCGCGAGGGCAGCTTGTGCTTGCAGTTCCTCCAGCTTTTTCACGATTCGTTGCTGGATTTGCTTTTGCTCGTCCAGCACCAAAAAGCCGGACACCCGCTCAAACGATTTTTGTGTAGCGGCCAAATCCTGCATCGCATCGTTTGCGTTGCTTCCTGTCATATTTAAAGAATAGGCACTGAGTGATTTTTGTGTGCTATTGATATGACCGTTCAACGCTTCCACATCCACGAGCAGCTGAACGATTTCCTCCGTAGAGGATTTCAAGGATCTCATTTCTACGATCGTTACCCCGATAATACATACCGATAACAGCAACGGCAGGATGGAGATAAGCAAAATTTTACTTTTTAGCTTCATTGAGGGTCACCCCTTTCTTGGATGATTTATGGTGTGATCTGTATGGAACCGCTCTTCAGCTTTTCCTCTAGCTGCTCAAGCATTCCTTTTTCCTGCTCGGTCAGTGGAAGAACACGAACAGGCGCGAGACCAACGCCATTTTGGGCAATCCCTAAAACCATGTCCTTTTGCGCCAGCTTCCCGTTTTGCACCAGTTGCTTCGCTACATCATAGACAGCTACATCAATCTTTTTCAGCATGGAAGACAGCACCGCTTTCTCGGCCAAAAAATACTGATCTGTATCTACGCCAAATGCATACTTTCCTCTGCTTTGGGCTTCCAGCAGGACACCCACACCGGTAAATCCAGCAGCTGGATAAATGATGTCAACGCCCTGATCGATCATCTGCTTGCCCATTTGCTTGCCTAACTGATCATTACCGAAGTCATTGGCATAAGCCGATATGATCGTGGCCTGTGGATTTACCTGCTTAACCCCTTCCACAAAGCCTTTTTCAAACTTACGGATCACCGGAACATCCATCCCGCCGATGAACCCGATTTTATTCGTTTTGGTTTTCATCCCGGCGAGGACCCCGATCAAAAAGGAACCTTCCTCTTCCTTGAACGTCACAGAGTGCACATTGGGCAGTTCAGATACGGCGTCGATGATCAAAAATTGTTGCTCTGGATACTTTTTCGCGACGGCTTCTAATGCTTCTTGCATCGCAAAACCAAGGCCAATCACGAGCTGATTGTCTTGCTTGACCAGCTCCTCTAGCCCTTGCTCATATGTTTTCGTTTCCTGAATTTCGCGATAATCAAAGACGATGCCCATCTCATCACGAGCCTTTTCAAGTCCCGCAAAGCCTACGTCTGAAAAGGATTGATCTCCCAGCCCGACATCGGACATCATCATTCCGATTTTTACCGCAGGTTTTTCTTCTTCCTTGACCGATTGTGTGGAACAAGCTGCCGCCATCACACATATGGAGAGAAGAAGCAAGTAAGCCAAAATCTTTCTCATAGATGATCCTCTCCTGTTACCTATTTCTACTTGTTTAACGATTGAAAGAATGACACAAAGTGAGAAGTATATACAAGATGCAATAAGTTTAACACCATTTTAAATACCCGTCTTTATTTTATTTAAAACTGAAATTTTGAATAAAAAATGCAACCCCCCACACTTCCAAGGGGATTGCGTTGTCAAACGGATGTTTTTTCACTAATCACGGAAAAGCTCCAAGTAGGAACCATATCCTTCTTTCTCCAAATCCTCTTTCGGAATAAAACGAAGTGACGCGGAATTGATGCAGTAACGTAAACCTGATGGACCCGGTCCATCGTCGAATACATGCCCCAGATGAGAATCCGCTTGTGCGCTTCGCACCTCTGTCCGAATCATTTGATGGGAAATGTCCATGGACTCCTTGACGCTTTCTTCATGCAGAGGACGTGTAAAGCTCGGCCATCCGCAGTGCGAGTCAAACTTGTCTAATGAGCTGAAAAGAGGTTCACCCGATACAATATCGACGTATATCCCTTCCCGTTGATTGTCCCAATACTCATTGCGAAATGGCGGTTCCGTTGCATCATTTTGGGTGACCTCAAATTGCAGAGGAGTCAGACGCTGGCGCAGCTCATTCAGTCGTTTCTCGTCTCGCCAATGCTTTTTGATATAAGCGTCCCGTCCCGAGCCTTTCCGGTAAAGTTCATAGCGTACCGGATTTTTCTTGTAATAATCCTGATGATACTCCTCGGCCGGATAAAAATGTCCTGCTGGCAGGATTTCCGTCACAATTGGTTTGTCAAAACGACGACTTTCTTCCAAAGCACGCTTGGACGCTTCGGCTTGTTGGCGCTGCTCCTCACTATGAGTAAAAATCGCCGTACGATACGATCCGCCACGATCATGAAATTGTCCGGCCGCATCCGTTGGGTCTATTTGCTGCCAAAAAATGTCCAGCAGCTTGGTATACGGAAAGATGCTCGGATCAAATGTGATTTGGACCGCTTCGTAATGGCCGGTCTCCTCCGAACACACCTGTTCATAGGTAGGGTTCTCTACGTGGCCGCCCGTATAGCCGGAAACGACCTGAATGATCCCTGGTTGCTCGTCAAATGGCTTGACCATGCACCAAAAGCAACCGCCTGCAAACGTTGCCTTTTCCATCAGTTCCAACCCCTTTTCTGCTTTGTGCATTTGATGTAAGAAAGGACCGGCCGCGGCCGATCCCTGCTGCTTGTATGTATTTAGACAGCAGACAAGACTTCGCGCAATTCTTTTACAATAATGGATTGGTACTCGGTGGTTTCGCCATAGCGACGCTGCATTTCTTCACGCGCAATCTTGATCTTATCTTGATAATCAGCTGCTTCTCGATCCGGATTCGCTTGCTTGAAAGCCACCATCACTTCTTGTACGTGCTGTGGGCGCGGTCCCCATTTTGCCAATACATGTCCGCCTGTATCTGTAAAGATTGCCACAGGAATGGCACGTCCGCCCATCGTAAGGAATTCGTCCATGACATCCAGATTTTCTTCCATGATCAGGATTTCCGTCGGGATTTGCGCTTCCGCCAGTGCCTTGATGAGGACTGGCACATTGCGTACGACATCCCCGCACCAATCTGCAGCCAGAATCAAGCAACGCAAGTCGTCACGATTGCCCAGCGAGGCGAAAAATTGCTTATCATCTTCGTTTGCCCAAGCAAAACGATCGTACCAATCTTGAAAAGTCTCTTTGTTTTTGGTCATGTTCGCCATGAAATCCTGCGGTTTTACACCTTTTCCAAGTTTATTCGCCAGATTGATCGCCATCGTCTTGACCTCCTTGTTCTTTTGCTTCCTTTTCAGTCAGCTCCATCATTTTTTTCAATAAAATATGCTGGGGCATATGCATGATTTGTTCTAGTGGCACATTCAGCTTTTCGGACAGCATGAGTGCAGTCTCTGCAGATATCGGGAGCGGTCGCATCATTTCAACTCCTTTCTACCTCATCATAGTGGAAAAATTGGCCAACGCCAAGTCTTTGACCATGCTTTGAAAAGAAAAGAAGCGCAGTAAAGTGTCTGCGCTCCGTTTTCAAGGTTTCCCCAATGTTAAAATGCAGGGTACACCAAAACCAATCGTGCCCGGCTGTTTCATCCGTTCCAGGTACCGCATGCCACGCTGACAGGGTTGTTTGCATACCTGGCACGTCGATGCGGTTACGATCTTCATTTGCGGCTGCTGTGTGGCCGCTGAAGTCTTTGCCTTGACCTTTTTCCCTTTTGCCATCCGACCGTCCTCCCATCTGACGTTTGCCATGTATCATATGACATGACACGACAGGAGTCTCTAGTTGGATGACTATTCTTCAGCCCGTCATTTCAACGGTTTTCCCGTAAAGAATCCCCATAAGCGCTTGATAATCCACCAGGGTCCAACCAACAGAAATACAGGATTTTTTAAGAATGATGGCGGGTTACCTTCAAAAGAATGGCCAATAAATTGCAGGATCCATCCGACAATAAAGAGTCCGAGCGCCCATTGCCAATCCCAGAAGAAAAGCGGCAAAGAGATCACTATCATCGGGATGCCGAATGCGTGCGTTAATTTATTTACCGGATGTTGATGATCACGTTTGTACCGCTCCATGAAAGAGAGTTGCTGTTCCATCATCATCACCTCTGCTTTTTTTCCAATTTTATCATTTGCGGTGAGAGGTGAATAGACAGAATTGTAAGCGGTTTCAAAAAATGCTACCTTCCCAAATATGGGTCACAACCATCAACTCATACCCAATCACACTCCAATACATTCAGGTTCAAAAGAACTTTTCACCCTCTTGGACGCTCCCTTTTTAAGATGTCCACGATATAAAAAAGAGTACCGGCAATGATCCCTAATCCTATTATGATTGCAACTATTGGTCCAAAAAGTTGTAATACGAATCCTAACATGCACGATAGCACGATATAGCTAATTAGCTTCCCCAAATCCTCTACCTCCTAAAATATGTTTGATCGTTATCCTATTACAATTTTTCTCTAGATTACATTGAGTACCCTTCCCACTATACTCATCGAATAACGCTGATCAGCCTGCTCACGCTGAAAAGGCAGTCGGTTTTAATCCGCTGCCTTTTATCTGGATGGTTGAGCCTATTCTTTTAGACAGTTGCCTTCTTACTGTTATTGCGAGAGATTCACTTCTTATTTAAAATTCTCAACGATTTCTTCACAATCATATATTGCAATCCAATCGTTATATTTTTCGAACAATGGGCGAATTACCTCTTTGTCAGTTGCGATCACTTCACAACCTCTGTCATCGTAAATAAAGAAGATGACATTTTTCGTCGTATTCACAAAAAATACATCAGGATAGTAGGAACAACATTTTCTACCTAATCTAGGTTTCAAGTTAGGAAAATCCTCATTGCATGCTGCTTGAATGATCAACGAGTATTTCATATCAAGTTTACAACACTTTAATAAGAATCGAGATGTATCATATTGATCAAGTTCTTCCTCATCATCGAATATGTAAGGGAATGTTTCTAGCTTTACACGATACTTTACCTCTTTCCTTTTTATATATCGATCATAGACCTTTATTCTATGTTTCCAATGCTTACAGGCCTTATGATGATACACATTTGTAACAAGAAAGATTTCATCATTTTCTTGAAAAAGATCGTTAAATATGGATGATGCCTGATGATAGGTATGTTCAAACTTGTTTAGATTGAGTTTGCCATCATCCTTAAACTGATCCATTCCTTTTGAAAATTCAAAGTGGATACCAATAGCCCATTGTTTATAAAGGCTTGGTTTCAAGATTAGTTCGGGAAAAATACCATTTAGATAGGCGTTCAGATCCACGGTTTTAAACCTCATTCATTTGGTTCACTCAATTGTTTCGATGATTGGATCAATTGATTTTGCTGATCCAATTCGATTAGAGCAGCTTCCACTACTTCATACGAAAAATTCTTTACGATGATCAGAAGCTGGTTCCACTAGGTACAAAATAAAACTCCCGAAACCACCTTGATCGATTGTTATCACCGATTATTTTTATCTGATCTTTATCTTTGTCTTCCGCTATCACTCTATACTCTTTGCCACGAGTTAATGCTTCCGTATACACCCCAACACTCGAACAGATTACAATCCTACCCATTTATCTTCTCCCATCGTGAATTAGCGAACCTTTTGGCGGCAAAGCTTCTAACAATCATTTTCGATTTCGACTAAATGCCCGCTATGGTACCGTCAAAGTCACGCCCAAATAACGAACGTACCTGCGAATATTTCCGTACTGGCAAATCGGGGAATCTGAAACGCATGTTTCCATCAAGACCACGCACCACATGATGGGGAACACCCCACTGACGAAGTTTACCGCGAACGTATCCCTCGACTTGCTCTGGTACAACGTAATAAAACGAATAATTTTCCACCGTAATCACCTCGCCGTTATTATATGGCTAACTCCAAAATCGTATCGGATGCAAGGATAAAAAACTGCTCTAGTTAATGTGATATACGTATGAAAAAATAAAACGTTACTGACTAACGTTAAAAGGGACCTTTTCCGACGGAGGGGGATTGTATTCAAATTGTAAATGAACCAACTCTAATTGGGGTAAACTAACAAAAAAATTTACGGAGCTGAAAAATGCATATCGTAATTATTCTTTGGGCCGTTTTCGCTGCCTGGCGTTGGGGAGATTGGAAGAACTGGCAGAAGTACCACTCCTCCATGATTTTTTACCCATTCGCCAATCTGGTTTATGGTTTACTTGTGAATAATCATGATTTTTTCCTTTGGCGCTATCATGGACAATTTCTCCTTAGCGAGGAGACAGCCGACCTGTTTCACTCTATCATTACATTTCCGGCAGTAACGCTAACGTTCTTATCCAACTACCCGGCAGATCGGTTAAAACAAGCTCGGCATATCACGAAATATGTGGTTATTTACGTTGTCGTAGAAATAATTGCTTTACAATTACATGTCATCTCATACTCATATAACTGGAACTTATTGTGGTCCACATGGTTTAATTTTGTTTCATTTTCGGTTATAAGACTCCACCATACGAGGCCATTATTAGCTTACGGTATTTCCGTATTTATTACCGCTTATTTACTATGGCAATTCGGAGTCCCCTTAAATGATTCGGAGTAAATGCATCAATTATGGACATAAGACTCGTCATCAAATGAGAAAAGGCAGCCTCTCAACTTATACAGGCTGCCTCTCATTGTGTTTAATAACGCTCGATCCCTGTAGCCTCATGTAATTTCCGCTACGTTGTTTCATCTGTTGGTCACATTTCGACTACGAAAAAGACCGGTCCATCACCTGCAAAGTGACTTACTCTCTCCCACTCTCGCCCACCAGCACCGTCTTTTCTTCCTCACCAACGTTCTTTAGACACGTACCTTCTGACTGTGCCCATTCACTCATCGCGGCAAAAATAGGCTGGAGACGACGTCCACGCTCCGTAAGATCGTATTCCACATGCAACGGCACACCAGGGTACAATGTACGGGTTACGATCCCATTCTCCTCCAGCATGCGCAAACGATCTGTCAAGGTTTTGGGACTGATCGGATGCAGCGACCGACGCAACTCTCCAAACCGCTTGATCCCATTAAATAAATCGCGCAGAAGATACAGCGTCCACTTCCCATCCAGAATCGCAAGAACGGATTCGATGGCGTCCGGACAAGTCGATTTGATCATAGGATCGCCTCCATAGTTCATTTTTTGAAACTAATGCACTTATATGTAACTACTTTCCAAATGTACGATGCCGCTCTACAATGAGAAACATCTCTTGAGAAAATATGGCGACTGCAGAAAAGGAGATTGAAAATGAAAAAGAAGTTTAGCGTAGAATCTCATGAATATCCCTTTCAAGATCGCTGGCTTCCATATCGGGACGGAACCATCCATTACATTGATGAAGGAAACGGGCCTACGGTACTACTCCTTCACGGAAATCCGACCTGGTCTTACCTGTATCGAAATATCATCAAGGAATTAAGGGGAGAATGCCGACTCGTCGCAATCGATTATCCCGGATTTGGGATGTCAACGGCACCACCCGGATACGGGTTTACTCCTCACGAACAAGCGGAGGCAGTTAAGGAACTGATCATACATCTAGATTTGAAGGACTTCATCTTGGTTGTTCAGGACTGGGGTGGCCCAATCGGCTTTAGCTATGTGGTCCAAAACAGGGAAAATGTACGAGGCATCGTACTTATGAATACCTGGGCCTGGCCAGCAAGGCTTCTTGCCATGAAGCTTTTTTCCCTGGCGATGGGCGGTTGGCCAATCGGCTACCTGCTGCAGACAAGGCGTAATTTTTTCGCAAAAGTAATCGTGCCGCATGGCATCTATCATGCCGAGAAGGTCACGGAAACCTTACGGAACGCTTATACTGCGCCGTTTCCAACACCGGCTTCCAGGAAACCGACATGGGTTTTCCCTAGGTCTATCCGAAAGGCGCACAGTTGGCTCGCGGAAATCGAAGCCGGACTGAAGCAACTCCCGACACTTCCGGCACAAATCCTCTGGGGGACGAAGGACAGTGCCGGGTTCCCACTTGAAGAAATGAGGAAATGGCAGAAGTACCTCCCATTGCATGAAACTGAAATTCTGGACGATGCGTCCCACTACGTCCAGGAAGATCGGCCAGACCGTGTTACAGCGGCCATTAGAAGAATATTGGAACGAACGCAGGAAAACAAAGGAGGATCACAATGAAAACGATATTATGGGCAACCTTATGCGCGAACGGCAATTATGCCCAATCTAGTCCCGATAACCCACCCAAGAAGGAGGCTCTCAACGATTTTGCAGAGCATGCCAAAGCTGCAGGCAACTTTATCGTCGGCCGCCGGACTTTTGAGGGGATGGCTGGCAACGGTCCGGGCCCTTTTGCAGAGCTTGATATCGTCGTTGTATCGCAGAACACCTCGGTTATACCTGGTGTCATGGTCGCCAGCTCCCCTCAGGAAGCCCTTGGTATCTTAGAGAAAAAGGGGCATCAAACCGCTTTGATCGCTGGCGGCGCGGATGATCATAATTCATTCCTGGAGAACGGTCTTGTTGATGAATTGATATTTAATGTGGCACCGATTCTGGAGGGAAAAGGACTTCATTTACAGTTGCATCCGAATGATTACATGTGTAGGCCGATTGAATTACTTCATTGTAAGTCTCTCGGCAACGGGGTCGTACAGCTTCACTACGCAATCCCGCGGTCATAACGACCAATATCAGAATTTAAATCACAGATACAATATTTCATGATTTACTGACGCCGACGGTGAATAGTTGGTGTCTCTTTTCACGTTATAAGTACTACCTCAAGGGTCGACGGTTACTTTACTGCCTCCATCAATCCTCTATTTCATTCTTTTAGAAATGGGATGGTCCTCGTTCAGTTCTAGCAAATCCCAAAGGTTTCCATATAAATCCTTAAACACTGCAACGGTTCCATACGGTTGTTCTTTAGGCTCTCTCACAAATTCGATTCCTCTAGAGACCATTTCATGATAATCTCTCCAAAAATCATCCGTGTTCAAAAACAGAAAAACTCTGCCACCCGACTGATTACCGATAAATGGCTCTTGTTCCGGCTTCGATGCCCTTGCAAGTAATAGTGTAGTGCCAATGGAACCAGGAGGAGATACGACTACCCAACGTTTATTTTCTTCCGGCAGATACGTGTCTTCTACCAATGTAAAATTAAGTTTCTTCGTGTAAAAATCGATTGCTTCATCGTAATCTTTTACAACGAGTGCGATATGGACGATTGATTGTACCATTTCCCCAACTCCTCAGCCTTTTTGATTGAACCTATCTGAAATCATTACCATTATTCTAACAAAAGATAAGATTCATTGTATGGAACCAATACTTATTAACCCAATATTTTCTGCGGCACAAATGATGGAAATGCTTCAATCAATATTTATTTTTTAAACCGCTTGTTGAGCTTTTTGCAAATTTTACCTCCGCTTAAACCATAACACAACATAAAAATTGCTTGTTTGTTATTGATAACTGTCTCAATGATGATCTTGCAAGCGTGGAATACTTTCCGAGAAGCCGGAGAAATTATGATTAACTAACCTACAATGTAAAAGAAGGCAGCCCGAAAAACCAATTCGAGCTGCCTTCTCATATTATTGTTGAAATGTCGATACTCGCTTCTTACCAGCCTTTTCCCAGTGCATTGTCGCTACAATCACTCCAGCCACAATCAACAGAGAGCCTGTCACTTGGACAGCTGTAACCGCTGAACCTAACAACAGAAAGCCTACAAGCATTGCTACGAAAGGCTGCAGATTCAAAAAGATGGCTGCCCGGCCTGTGCCCACGATCTTTAACTGCTGATTCCATACAATCGCGCAAACACCCTGCATGAGAACAGCTGTAACCACTAAAAGCGACCATACCCAGACTTCGCGACTAATATGCGAGGAGAAATCTACTGATAGCAGCGCGGCAGGCGTCAAGAACAAAGTGCCCACTACCGTAGAATAAACGGTCGCAATGAACGGTTGAATCGTTTCTGTCAGCTTTCTCGTGATGACCATCGAGCAAGAGAATGTGATCATCGCAATCATAATGAGCAGGATACCTTTTGATGAAGTAAGATTTACTCCAATCCCTACTACAAAAAAAGTACCGATCAGAGCCAAACTGGCACCAATCATCATTCTGGTGGTAAACTTCTCCTTCAAAAATAACGATGCTAATGCCCCGGTTACGATGGGGGTAAGAGAAAGAATCAATGACGCGGTTGTGGCATCCGTTGTTAACAAACCGTTGAAATAAGCGGTCTGGTTAGCCAAGGTCCCAACAAGCCCGAGCAGAAGCAACAATCCCCACTCTTTTCGCCCGATTTTGACAAACTTCTTCGCATAATATGCGTACGTTACCAAAAATATAGATGTGCAAAGCAATCGGACATCAGCCAGAAACAATGGTGGAAAATGCTTTACCAAAATGCTGCCGAACACAAAATTGCTGCCCCACAAGGTTACGCAAAAAAGTAAAAGCAGGTATGATCTAATCATGCTGAGCCTTCTTTCAGTCTCATTTCATTTTTTAGCGCTATCGTACATCAGGGATAATTAAAAGTCCATATAAAGATTGCCTATCTGTAAAAACCGCAGGTTCCCTTATAGGTCGGATATTCTTTGTCACTGGATTTTATGTCTCTACGCAAATAAATAGTAGGAAGTATATTTATAAAGTAGCCGAATCGGAGTATGATAGTAGTTAAAAAAAGAAAGAGGCTATCATATGGATTCTTCATTCACACCGAGAACAACAACGAAAACAAAAACAATCGTCATCAATGCCCTTTTCATCGCATTTACCCTTGCAGCCACAATGTTCATCAACTTAAGGCTCCCCATGATGGGTAACGGCGGCCTAATCCATCTGGGTAACGTTCCTCTTTTTTTAGCAGCCTTTGTTTACGGCAAAAGAACGGGAGCCATTGCTGGCGCTTTCGGAATGGGCCTCTTCGACCTTATCTCTGGTTGGACCGTATGGGCACCGTTTACCTTCATCATCGTAGGTGCAATGGGCTATGTTGCCGGCCTCATATCTGAAAAGGTACCTGGCAAAAAAGTAATTGTATACTCACTGGCAGTTGCCGTTGCACTGATTATAAAAATCGTGGGCTACTACTTTACCGAGGTTATCCTTTATGGCAACTGGATTCAGCCAATCGGCTCCATCCCCGGAAACGTTCTTCAGGTTGTCGTAGCCGGAATAATTGTAGTACCACTTGCAGGACGCTTAAAGAAAATTGTTGGACAAATTTAGTGGTAAACCATATTTTGGGGGATTTTCCTTATTACGTGGATATGCGGTTCATAAAGATCACCTTCATAGACGTGACCACCGGCAATAGTGATGTTCCTATGAGCGCACCTTACTGCGACGGGGTCGATGTCCACTGCATGTAACTCGATCCCCACGAAATTTGCGGCAAGCACGGCACCTAATGCGCCTGATCCGCAACACAGGTCCACCACTAGGGGTAGCGTCAGGAAATTGCGGATTTACAAGGTTAAGGATTTTTCAGTATTAAAAAGCCTAATTTCTCAATTTAATGCAGAGAAATTAGGCTTTTTTCATTGCTTCATTAAAGCGCCCTATTCCTGATCATTGTTATTAGAAAATGGCCATCTAACATTTAAAATGGAACTTCAATGACTGCTTCATATTAAAAATATGGCATACTGTCACTTATTTTTTTGGATGATATCATAGCATGAAGTATTTTACATAATGTTGTAATTCCATAAGTTAATAGTTCCTCATTTATATAAGAGTAACTAACCCGCAAATGATTATTTTCTTGCCCAACCGGATAACATGCTGATCCTGGTAAAAATGTAATCTGATGTTTTTTTGCTTCTGATAAAAGAAAGTGACTATCTATCCAAGATGGTAAACTAATCCATAAATTTAACCCCCCTTCTGGTATTGTCCAAGAAACATCATCGGGTGAATGCCTTGTAAGTAAATCAAGAACTAAATCTCTTCGAATTCTTAGAGCCGTCCGCAATTTCTTCGTGTGATCTACCATTCTTTTAGAGTTAATTAAAGGAAGAATTGCCTTTTGTGTAAGTAAAGGACTTCCTAAATCAGTATTTGCCTTTGCTGCTAATAAACGATTGAAAATGGAGCCTGAAGCTGTTAATATTCCTATTCTACAACTCGGTGCAATGGTTTTACTTAATCCTCTTAAATAAATCACATGCCCAAACTGATCCATACTTTTAAGGGTAACAGGTGGTTTCTTTTCAAAATAAATTTCACCGCATGGATCGTCCTCTACAATAATACATTGGAAGCTTTGAGCTATATCAAGTAACTGCTTACGTCGTTTTAAAGTCATAACAACACCTGTTGGATTATGAAAAGTAGGAATCGTAAAGATAATTTTAGGTTTATGTTTTTCGCACACATTTTGGAGTATATCTATTCGCATTCCATCCTTATCAATAGGCACAGTGAGTATGGTAGCCCCCCTTCCACTAAAAACATCTATTGCTCCTGGGTAGGTAGGAGCTTCCATTACCACAACATCCCCTGGTCCGACAAAAGTACGAGCAATAAGATCAATACCCTGTTGAAGACCACTTATAACTAAAATGTTTCCTGGTGTTGAGAGAATCCCTTGTTTTTTTAAATAATCAGACACTTCACTTCTTAGTTGACTATCACCTTGAATCTCTCCATATAGAGACAATAACTCTGGGTTTTCTGAAAGAACTTGTTGAACCTCATGCTCGAAATATCGATTTGGTAGAAGTTTAGGATCTATCATAGATGATGAAAGATGGACCTTTTGAGGGACAATATGAAAACGAGCAAATTGGGATCTGGGTAAATAATCTTGAAGCGATAATTGCCATTCGTATGAAGGAATAGCTTCTTTTTCTCCTATTCCCTCTTTTATTTTAGCTTTTATAAATGTGCCTTTACCTTGGATAGAACTAATAAAACCATCTTGTTCTAATTGCTTGTACGCCTTGAAAACTGTAACTAAACTTACTTCCAGTTGTTTGGAAAGGTTGCGTACTGAAGGCAACTTCAATCCTTCTTCCAAAAGTCCTGAACGTATACGGTCAACAATGGATTGATATATTTGGTTAGAAAGTGATACTCCAGTATTTCTTTGGATATCAATTTGCATAATAAATTATCCCCTTAGTGTTATACATCTTTATAGTGTTATGCATAGTTAGTTCAATTTTTATAGTAAATGATTAAAAATGATTTTAACACTTGAAAAGGAATTTTAATCATGCTGTTCTGCTATAAGGTGAGAAAATGCTGATTAGTAAATGTAATTTAGAAATTGTCGTATGGGAGAATACCCAAGTTAATATCAAAAGGTTTGCACACGGGTATGGCGTTTTACTCTAATGAGTGCCCTACTTTAGTGTTATAGAATGGTGTTGAGTGTTATATATCTGACGAAGTAATATAGCACATATAGTTAAACATAACATTACACTGTTCTTTGCATTCATTGCACTTAGAACGAAACATCACCATTATTTTTTTATACAGAGAGAAAAATTGGAGGGGAGCTTGTGGATAAAAACCGATTATTACTTATTTACGGTTTAGTTTTTATTATCATGGTTATTTGGGGACTCAATATTGTTATAATTAAAAAGTTGGTGGAAGAATTACCTCCACAAACAATGACGGCATTTCGAATGATGATAGCTGGGATTACAGCATTAATCATTATCGGCTCTGGAAAATCCCTTCGTCGTTTATCTAAGAGGGAATGGGTTTATACACTACTCGGAATGTTATTTGGTGTAATTTTACATCACTCGCTATTAGCAGTAGCTTTAACAATGATTGACGCTTCTAATGCTTCTTTAATTCTTGCATTAGTACCGCTTACAACAGCATTACTTGCCGGCCACTTTTTAGGTGAACAATTAACAAGGCTGCGAATGATAGGTATTATTCTAGCATTAACTGGTGTCTTTTTTATTCAAGGCGGTTCATTAAGTAGTATGCTATTATCTCAAGGAGAATTTTACGTATTTATTGCCATGTTTGTCCAAGCCATTAGTTTTATCTTCGTAAAAAAGGCAACAGCAACACTTGATTCAAAACAGGTAACAACAATAATGTACCTAGTAGGCTCAATTGGTTTGTTGATAATTAGTTTTATAACTGAACCTGGGGGAGTCAATGGAATGACTTCAGCCTCTTTATTTATTTACTTCTTATTTATCGTGTCAGGGATTGTGTCAACAGGAGTGGGGTATATTGTTTTTAATGCTGCTATTCAACAGATAGGGGCTGGACAAACAGCCATATTTAATAACTTTGTTCCGTTTTTTGGTCTTGTATTCTCCGCTCTTTTCTTAAATGAAGCAATTACAGCTTCACAATTAACTGGATTTGGGTTTATTGTGGCTGGAGTTCTATTTGGGACAGGTTATATTGAGAAACTATGGGCGGAAAAGCATAAACAGATTAATAATCCAAAAAGGAGTGTAGGCTAACCTACACTCATACCAGTAATAGCGAGTCAAGGTTCTTTTTTCTCAACCTTGCGCAGAAAGATTGTTATGGATATTAATAAACAACTTACTAATATCCACTTATTCATCCAATAATGCTTAAACCTAAATAATAAAAGATTGAATATAATGACAGTCACTCCTGATTTGTAATTGGATTTAACCCTTCATCTTGGCATTTGCCCTTTAATGGAATAAGAAATGATTATTTGTTCCCTTCCGATAGCTTTCTAAATAATGAAGCCCTTGGACACATTGTAATTTCACAAATTTGATTTACAGTCATACCTCCTTCGTTATATGGGCGAATTGAAAAAACAATATTTATCTTGGCCTATATTTCAAATCAAACATTACGGAGAACAATTCAAAAGGGGTTAAATAAAGGAGAGGCAAGGAATGCACTTGCAAGGGCCATTTTCTTCTGAAAACAAGGAGAGCTTCGGGGGCGGAGCATCCAAGATTAATTATAGCGAGCCAGTGCTCTGAACCTTTTTATCAATGTAATTATTGTGTGGAATACCATTCATCTTTCAAAGGCTGTCGAGTATAAAAAAAATCATGATTTACTCAAAGAAGATTTGCTGCGCAGTTAAAATGGGGTGTTTTCAGAGGAAATGTCCTTAACGTTGTAAATCCGCATTTTCCTGACGCTACCCCTTAATGGCCATTCATTTCCCCCATTTACAAACTATTTTCTAGTCCGTCCCTGTGATCACAATCACTTCCTTCAACTCATTGATTGGGAGTCAGCAAATTGATTTTTAGTCATTGAAATTACAAGTAAAGCTTGAAGTAGCAGCGGTATGCTTGCCCTAACGCTTCTGTTTTCTTTTGTAGAGGGTATCTAAGCAAAGGATTAAAACATGTAAAACTGTAATAAGAAATGCCAACTGTAATGCCTTTACCATACTTACGCCAACAAAATAATAACTCAAAAGCAACATAGCACAAAAATAAATACCAACACCTAATATTGATTTGCTCACACTACCTGTCCCCCTAACTTTCACTATATACCATTTTCCAACTTCCTTGTATTTAGCATTACTGCCCGTTAGCCATCCATGCAGATGAGCTGCACCACAGATTTTGAAAATGGATCAGTGTGTTCATATTGATTTTATGGGCTGGCGAAGAAGGTCGTTTCAACATGGTGCCTAGTGCCCAACCGTTAGTCTGACTCCGGCGACCACGGTGCATCACACATTGTCGCACCCTTTATGGGTAGCACGTATAGGAGATTAATCTTTTTTGGTTGCCGCACAAGCCTGCCTATTTCATTACTGAGGTTCTTTATTTGGTCGGTGGTTTATTGAATAAGTAGGATGCACAGCTTTTTTAAAAATTTTTTTTGCTGGGCTTGCTTTTTTATTGCCTTTTTCCGTTTTTATTTTCATTGGAGTTGAGTAAAGGCAGCCGAACATCATTTATCGGCTGCCTTTGCCTGTTGTGGTTGAACTATCGATCCCCGGTAGCTTGAACGAATTGAAAGACATGAGAACCCCGAAGGGCAAGCTCATGCCTTTTTGCTATGCGTCATTATTCGCCTGCAGCGAAACTGTCTATCGCAGCAATCGGGAGATGGTCGGTAATAATGCGGCTATAATGAGCAAGCCGTATGATACCGCTCTCATCAATCAAAAATTCTGCAGGTATTCGATTGAAGTTTGAACCTTCCTCCGGAGTAAGGGCAAAACCGGCTGCTGTTGCTGCTTCGGCAAACATTTTCGTGTTCGCATCGGCCATTGTCATACGTACTTTCTCTTCGGACGTCTCGACACCGTATAAATCGTACAATTGCGCTTTTGGGTCGGCGACGAGCGGGAACGGAGCGTTTTGAGCTCCGACGTATGTCCTCATATTCGCCTCCGGCGATTCGAAGACGGCGATCACGTCCATACCTTGCCGCTGCCAGTCTGGATATCGGTCAATAAAATGATGAACCCGCAAATTACAAAGAGCACAAGCGGAGAAGCGCATAAAGGCGAGCAGCACTTTACGGCCACGATAGCTATCAAGCAATATGGGATTGCCAGTGTGGTCGACGGTTCGGAATGCCGGGGCAATCATGCCCAGCTGAAGTCGGTGAGTCATCGGTGGATACCTCCTGTACTTGGAAAGTATTTACTGATCCAATATACCAGAAAGAAGAGCACCGCTTCTGTGACTTAGTCACCAAATAGCTCCTCCAATTCAGTGCGGCGGGTGATTCGTACCCAACCTCGTCCTGTCTCCACCCACCCCCGCCGCTGAAACCGCTGCAGCGTGCGGCTCACGACTTCACGGGCGGTGCCGATCTCGGAGGCAAGCTCATAATGCGTCATTCGCAGCAGCGGCTGCTGCTCTGACGTGGAACTCAGCAGTGCTTCAGCCAGCCTCATATCCAGCGGTTTGGTCTGCCTCGCTTGAAACTGTTCGCCCATATGCATAATTCCTTCGAGCAGGGTACCGAACACGGTTCTACGGATTGACTCGTATTCTTGCACCCAGCGGAGGAAGCTGATTTTGGATACAAAAAGCGCCTCGACCTCCGTCTCAGCTTCGATGACAGCTGGGTAGTCTCGTCCGCTCAGTCCACTTAGCACAAAGAGAGCGCAAATTTCGCCGGGGTTAAGTTTATTAACAATCCGCTCGCTCCCATCCTTCCCGATTTGGCTGATGCGAGCGATACCACTCAGCAATAACATGCCATACAACGTTGCTTCCTCCCGCTGAAAGAGACGCGATTTGGCAGAGAATGTCCGTATTTCCGGCTGTGCTTCAGCCCAGTCCTCGGGGCAAACATCTCTCAAACACGGGAAAACTTCCAGCAACCTCTTATCCGTGACGATTGAAGTCATCTTTCGTTCCCATCCTTAAAATTTCGTTTGCTTTGGGGATCCAATTTTTCCACCAATTTTTCCTCATGGTTTACTCGTTTCTCTACCGTAATGCTGTTAATTATACCATAACAACTACACTAAACTGCCGGTTAGTTTAGTACTCCCCAATAACACCATATTAAAGAAAATCCGGTTAATTATGAAAAAACGACCCTCCTAAGGATCGTTTAGTCACTCTGTCCAGTTAATTTTGAAAAATTTCATACGCAAATACAATACTTTCCGGGAGTTTCTGTCCGGTTATATATGAAAAAACACATGTGTGTGATTTTTAGTCCAACATCATAAAATTCTATCTATAAATGACATGATCTTATATCTAAATGAGCTTTAAATGTAATTTCATAGACATGAACATACTTGTATTAAAATCATGGCTCTAACGTCGTGACAAGAAAGTACTTGTAATACAAGGTAAAACAATTACAGCCCCTTCCTTTACTATAAAGGCAGTATGATCCCGACAAGATAATAATCCAATAAATTCAACATTTAAAGAATAGAGAATGATGTCGTAGATCCCTTATGATTAGATTGATGTTTCAGTTCTTGAACTGGCTGTTTTAGGAACTGAAATTATAAATGAATACAGAATTAATTATTTTACTAATCTCCCCATCAACTAGTGCAGTTCCCTTCCTGCAGGATGTGGTTAGTTTGACCTGAGCCACACTACTCTCCCAGAATGATCTTGAGCCGTACTTGATTCATTTTGGCAATGGAAAGCAATATGTCTTCCGGCGTTTTTCTAAAAAATGGCTCTGCCATGTACACGCCTCCTCACTCTTTTGATGGACTAGGAGAACGACATCCTCTCCTTTATCGATAGTGGCGATAAAGACCCCTACTTATAAAAGTATCAAGCTTTAAGGGTACTTTTTTTACATACACACGTCATATACGAGTTACTTCAAATTAATTGGATTGCTGCCATTTCGGTAAAACTACCAGCTTTCTAACCAACAGGGATTCACTTGAAACATTGAAGAACCATACTACTATTACAAATTGTAATAAACCCCATAATTCAATTAAGAATTACGGGTTCTCGAACCTGGTTTCTTTGTTTAGAAGTAGTCATTGTATAATTCTTGCTGCTGTTCCTCCGCAATGGTCTGTAAGTCATATGCATTAATTCGAAATAATTGATAATCACCCATATCCGTTTTTTTTGCGGCGAGCTCACTTAGAAATTTCGGGGAGCCTTCGTTTTCTTCATCGTAAACTAACAAGATACCATCTGAATTGGATAACAAGAATTTGTCTTTCTCTCCAAGCTGCCAAACTCCCTGGTAAGGTGTTTGATAGACACTATTGATATAGTCGGCTTGCATCATAATATTTCGGTAGTAATCCTGGGTTTCTTCTTTCCACTTTTCCTCTTGATTTAAAAACGGAGTAATTACTGCTAGCTTTAGATGTGGATACTCCTTTTTCAATTCCAGAACAGTTTCGGCTGCCCACATTTCTACCCCGAGTTGACCTGATATGATGACCCATTCCAATTCTTCCTCAAGAAATCTTACGAGTTCCCGCTTCAGTGCTTTCTTAATAATTGCTAATCCCGGATTTTTTTCATTGAAAATGCCCAGCTCGTGAGCCTTGTATCCTGAAACAAATAAACGTTTTAACATGATGCCACCTCTATTTTGAAAGAAGCTCTAGCAGAAATAGATTTCTTTTCACTCGCTGTCTCTTACGTCTCATAATTTTCTTATATTATCACAAATTTGAATGACTCAGGATAAATCGGATGAATAGTTTTTCGCTTTTTAGAGGCAAAAGCCGAAATTACAGCCACGGACTCTTCAATAATTTATCAACTCGATTGATTTCAAGTTTATTATTCTTACTTTGCGCAACTCCTCGTGCGAATTCATGAGCGGTCTTATACAAGGGGTGCTCTTGGGCATCGGGATCCAAATAAACGATTTCAACAGAAGGGTATTGCCTTTTCTCCTCCACCACTTTATTCAATTCGGACATCGGGGATTTCATTCTGCTAATTTCAGTATCGGTATAGATCGTGATTTTATGACTGTCCATAAGTCCCAATGAAGCAAGCCCAATACACCGCGCTTTTAATTCGACCCAAGTGGGATTCCCATTCGGATTGGTGATTGTACGAGTGTGAATATACACGCCTTCCTTCTTGTTTCCACCCACCATGACAACAGCGATTCCAAAAATATTTGCGTTTGGATGTTTGGAAATATCGCAATAACAATGTATTTCATTTTGTTTGCATACGGATCTTACAATATCCTCAGTCGGATTAGAGATCGTAAATCCCATGTGATTGTTTAGATAAAGAGGTAAACCATTGTTTAGGGTGGTTTCCATTAACAACTTAGAATATTGATTGCATTCTAAACAAACAGAACGAGAATTTGCTGGTGTTCGTAACCCTCCATCTTTCTTCGAAACAATGCGTTCGACGTATTGAGCGTACCCCCCACATAAATTACACTGATATCGATCCCGCTCTAACACATATTCACGCAAGCTTTTATCATCATATAAGTATTGAATCGTATTTGTATCAAGGTTAACAGCCATTCCTTCGCGAACGAGCTGTTCCGCTTTCTCTTTCAAAACTTGTGTACGAAAACGATTTTTTACATGATAGGTGGGATAAGGACGCCTGGTCAACTTCTATTATTTCAGAAATTCACGGCGATTTTCCAAATTTTTTAATATGTCGAGATCGAAAGACGCTTCCGTATGCCAGAACACCTCTTCGCTTAATTTAAAGATTTCATCCGGTCGATCTGTGAATCGCAACGGAAGATCTGAGAGTTCATTCTGACTCCATCGGTCTAGGATAGGCGCATCATGCAAGTCTGACAGGATGTGAGCTATAGCTACTGAAGCTTCCTTCATTTTTGAAGGATCGATATCGACCACATAATCGGTGGTCTTTATGAAATCAAAGAACTCAACCCGGTAGAAATCAGTTGCCCAGTAATCGCGTAAGGCCTTCTCCATATCAACGTCTTTGTTCAGATATTTCTTTAACAGGGCGGGATATTCCCTAAGTTGAATCGCACCGCGGAAGTTGAATTCATGATCGATGCCATCTCGATCTTTGTTGGTCTTATAAAAGGCACCTAACGCAGTGTAGCCCGAAAAGTTAACAGGTTCGAATTCGACAATGGCAATACCGTCGGAATTTTCGCTCACCTCACGAACATACTTAAAATCCTGGTGGTAATAGCCCCGCATGAGTTTTGCAAGTTGCTCGTGATATTTATCGCCTTCGGTGTAGACGCCAGAATGAGAACATCCAGCCAACATAAAGGCCAAGCTAAGGATGAATAGCTTTTTCAATTGGCACCTCCTGAGTTCCCGACTTCTTTTTTCTTCTGCTCCATAACGTGACTCTCATAAGAGGTTTTTAGGGAATTGTAGATATCGAAGGATTCAGGAGATTTAGTAGACCCTATTGAGACGGTGTAATAATACATTGGGTCGCTATCGCCCGGAATATCAAACTGAATTGGTATGAAGAACTGCTCGTTTGAATATTGGTAGTTCGGCGGGAAATGTGGAATCAACCCTGCGATTACCTCATGCAATCCTTCAGAGATTTGTTTTAGGTTTTCGACGTTTACGCCACGAATTGTGTACTCGTTAGCTTTGGAGTAGCCATCTTCTGCCCCGTAGCGAAGATCTTCTACAAAGTAGCTGTAGTCCGGCTTGAACCCGAGATGCTTCTCGTAAAGATCTGGAGCATAGGTGTAGAAGATACCGTCCGCATATTGGTCCCATACCGAGCGACTTGGGAATGGCGCTCCAGAAGGAGTACCCCAAGAATTTGCTGCAAAAAACTGAAGATTTGCATCTCGCTCGGGAGCAACCACTAGAGGTTGATACTGATCGCCTTCTAGTTGCTCTAATCGGTCGACCACAACGAACTTTTCATTGTACCTAGAGTTAACACCTTCTAAGACGCTATTCTCGTAGCGCTTGCCAGACTCAGGACCTTTGGTACAGCCGGTTAAAACTAGTGCGGTGGCTACACCAATCATAAGTAGCTTTTTCATGAGACCTCCTGAAATGAGAAAACTTAATGCTTTCTGAGACACCTAAAAACAACACAAGAAATTCGTTGTTTTATTCCGAGTTGCATTAGACGATACTAAGGAACCCGAGGAGCAGCTGAACGCCATCCAAACTCCCCTATCTTATTCTCTTCGGATAATTATTATCTATTATTAGTCTTTGTCAGTATAGTACCAAGAAAATATAGTACCAGAGGTAAGAAGAGCTTCCAAGTCAAGTTCCACCGTAATGAATTGGCAGATACCCTCCGACTGGTGCATCGATATTTGTTCCGAGAAAATAAAGATTTAGACGGAAGTTGTTGATCCTACGCAGTTCTTGGATAAAAAATCAAAATCCTTAGAAAATTAAGTTTTAGACTGCCCCCCAATAAATGAAACAGCGGCGACCTAAGACAGAAAATAAAGTCTTAGACTCACCGCTGCTTAATTATGCTATTGAACCCGTCGTATTATGAGGTCAGCCAGTTTTTACTGGTTGACCTCTTCTGTTAAAGAAGTCGTACCATTACGGTAGCCGGGGTAGAACGGTCGAACCCGTGGGAGATCTCATCCCGTCGCTAAAACTGTTCATCCCCTACTTGTAGAAACCATGTTTAGGCTGGTTGGGACAAATGATCTCGCATTACTAGCGATGCTGTGGAACTGCAAGCAGTCATTAGGGGTTGCCGGCAATATTTCTTTTGAGAGGGAGAGATGTATGAATCCAGTCATCGGTCTGGATGTATCGAAAGGGCAAAGTAAAGGGCAAGTGTTCTTAGATAATTCATACCCAAGAAGGATTTCAGTACCATTTAAACTTGATCAACGATGTCACTACATTGGCAGGTCACTCACCCACTGTCATCTTTGAATCTACTGGGCATTACCAGGCTGCTATTGTTCAGTTTCTTGAGGAACACTCCATTGTCTTTATAGTAGTGAATCCGCTGATCTCAAACCAAGCGAAAAAGTCCTCTTCTCTACGTAAGGTTAAGACTGATGTGGTAGATTCCTATCAGCTATGCGAGCTGTATTACAAGGAGGAATTCGAGTCTTATAAACAAAGAGGTATACATCTCTTAAACCTACGCCATCTCACAAGACAGTTTGAATCCTTAACGGATATGTATGTTCAAGCAAAGTTGCAATTTCATGCGGTGCTCAATCAGGTTTTCCCTGAGTACAATGGAGTTTTTGGAGACCTATTTTCGAGAATCTCCTTGCTCTTGTTACGGGAATTCCCTACAGCTGAGTCGATAAAGACAGCTGGTGAAAGGACAATCTTAGAGCGGATAGCATGTATTTGTACCAGTCGATCAGAGCGTTGGGCAAAGGAGAAAGCAGAACTTATCATCGCTGCAGCAACACGAAACCCTTTTCAGAAGACTGCTTATCAAAGTCATCTAATCAGTCATGAGCTTTATATTAGCCTGCTCCTTCAATATCAAGAGCATCTATATTATCCTATCGATTCCCGGTATCGGTAAAAAAATCGCGGCAACGATTTTATCTGAAATCGGAGAAATCGATCGGTTTACCCACGCTAAGAAATTGGTGGCATATGCCGGAGTAGATCCAAGTGTATACACATCAGGGAAATTCACAGCAACAGCCAATCGCATTACAAAACGAGGATCCAAGCGGCTTAGACATGCCTTGTGCCTAGCGGTACTTTGTGGGCTTAGACACTCTTGCAATAAAAGATTAAAGGAATTCTACGACAAGAAACGTGAAGAAGGAAAACCATACAGAGTAGCTGTCATAGCCTATGTTAACAAACTTCTTCATTGGATCTATGCCATTTTAAGAAGCAAACAATCTTTCCTTGATTTAGCCTGATTCTCAGAAAAGATCAGTATAAGAAAAGCCTTCTACTGAGTTCCGGGAAGGTTATTTGGCATGCGCATTTTAAGTATATCATCGAGTTTAAAACAATTTAGAGATAAATATTGACAAGATATTAGCTGGTTTTAGTTAATCAAACCGTGGAAGCAAGAATGGGATAAATATTACAAACTTTTCATCAAAAGAACAACTCATCCCATCTATTTTTGAGTTATTATATCGAACTCTTTCATTTTTTTATCTCAGCTTGTAACAGACCTAATTTTGTCGGTTGTTGTAAATGTTTGTTTATAAGATTACGAATTTTTGCTTCATCCTTCCATGTTATACCATCAATATAAACATATATTATATCGCTTACCT
>DASQNU010000302.1:0-16871 GCA_035644815.1 Bathyarchaeia archaeon
ACCGCGGTCGGACATCAGGATTGTCACTTGGTGCAGAGACTCAGGAGACAAGGACCAGAAATCCCATACCGCATTCGGGTTTTTCAGGTGCGTTTGCGGATGGCGTTTTTGCGTATGGATGAAGTCAGGGAACTTGATCGCGTCACGGATGAAGAACACAGGGGTGTTGTTTCCAACCAGATCGTAGTTTCCTTCTTCGGTATAGAATTTTACAGCAAAACCGCGTGGGTCACGAACGGTATCAGCAGAACCGAGCTCACCTGCAACGGTGGAGAAGCGGATGAACATAGGCGTGCGTTTGCCCACTTCAGAGAGGAATGCAGCTTTGGTGTATTTGGAAACATCGTTGGTTACTTCGAAATATCCGTGCGCACCTGCACCTTTCGCGTGAACCACACGCTCTGGAACGCGCTCGCGGTTGAAGTGTGCCAATTTTTCCAATAGATGGACATCTTGAATCAGAGTGGGGCCGCGCATCCCTGCGGTCATGGAATTTTGGTTATCGCCGACAGGTGCTCCCCAGCTGGTCGTCAGTTTTTTGTCGTTGCTCATTACAGAAATCACCTCGTAATCAAGTTTAGGCACAGTATAAAGAATAAAACTTCCTATTTAAAAATTACTATCTATTAATAATTATTCTAATATAATTCGAGATAGAAGTAAAGTTAAAACAACTTTTTTCTGTTCGTTTACCAGTATTCTAAGCGGGAGCGACATAAAAAGAACGAGCTGAACAGCGGCCCAGTTCACTCTTTTGAGCTGGCGGCAATGCCTTTTTGAGACACATTCTCATATCTTCTCGTGACATTTGGGACATCTCGGAGTATGTTTTCTATAGATATGGAATGTGTTTCATCAGGAGAGGTGAATTCATGCGGTTTTTACAACCATACGTAAAAAAATACGGGTTGCCTTTCTATGCATCCCTGTTTTTTCTTACGCTTGAAGCGATTTGCGATCTGTTACAGCCTACGATCATGTCAAAAATCGTGGATGTCGGCGTAGCGGGAAATGATCTTGGCTACGTCTTGCGAATGGGCGGCCTGATGCTTTTGATCACGGGCTTTGGCGCTGCAGTCGCATCGGCACGCAATCTGATTTCAAGCCGTGTATCGCAAAGCTTTGGGGCGGAGCTGAGATCGGATCTGTTCCGAAAAATTCAGTCCCTGCCCATCGGCAATCTCGACCGGTTTGACAGGGCCTCGCTCGTCACCCGTTTAACCAATGATGTGAATCAAGTGCAGGTTTTCGTGAATGGCTTGATGAGAATTTTCGTCAAGGCGCCGTTAATCTGTATCGGCGGTCTCATCATGGCTACCCATTTGAATGCCGAGCTGTCGATTGTGCTTGCGGTCGTCGTGCCGATTGTCGGGCTGTTCATCTTTTTAAATATGAAAATCGGCCTCCCTTATTTTCAGCGGGTGCAAAAGGCGCTGGACCGGGTCAATGGAGTCATGCGGGAATATTTATCCGGCGTGCGGGTCGTGAAGGCGTTCAACCGTTTTGATTATGAGGTGGAGAAGTTCGGCAGGGCGAATGAGGAGCTGCAAGCTGCTTCAACCTCAGCGGCACGTCTCATGTCTGTCTTTAGTCCAACGACTATGCTTTCCGTTAATTTTGGCATTGTGGCGGTGCTTTGGCTTGGCAGTATCGGCGCTCAGCAAGGCAGCATCCCAGTCGGCCACATTATTGCGTTCACCAACTACATGACGCAAATCTTGTTTTCCCTGGTGATGATATCCATGGTGTTCAACATGTTTGTCCGGGCAAAAGCTTCCGCTGAACGCATTGGCGAAGTGTTTGCGGAGGAAAGCATGATGACCTGGAACGAAAAGCAAGTGAACATGCCGCTGCAGGTTGGCGAGATTGTGTTCGATCGAGTGACATTTTCATATGAAGGAACAGCGGGGCAGCCGGTGCTAAAAGACGTGTCCTTTACGTGCAAGCCGGGTGAAACGATCGGGATCATCGGCTCTACGGGTGCGGGGAAGAGCACGCTGGTGCATTTGCTTGCCCGGTTTTACGATGTAGGGTCCGGCTCGATCCGGATCAATGGGGAGGATATTCGCGACATCGATCCGAAGCGGCTGCGGGAAAAAATCGCCATCGTGCCGCAGAAGACTATGCTCTTTACCGGTACGGTGATCGAAAACATTCGCTGGGGGAAGGAAACAGCTACGATAGAGGAAGTCGAGCAGGCTGCCAAGATTGCCCAGGCACATGACTTTCTCCAAAACACGCCGGATGGCTATCTGGCCAGGGTCGGCCAAGGGGGCATCAATTTTTCCGGAGGGCAAAAGCAGCGTCTTTCAATTGCACGAGCGTTGGTGCGTCAGCCGGACATCCTCATTCTGGACGACAGCACGAGCGCCGTCGATACCGCCACCGAGGCCAAAATCAAAGAAGCACTTCGCACATATGCGCAGGATCTCACCTGCTTGCTGATTGCGCAGCGAATTACCTCCGTGATGGACGCCGATCAGATCGTCGTCTTGGACAACGGGGAGCTGGTCGGTATCGGGAAGCATGAGCAGCTGCTGGAAACATGCAAGGTGTATCAGGAAATTTACCACTCCCAAATGGGCAGGGAGGTGCAGTAACATGTCGCAGCAACAACATAAGGATGCTTTGCCTCCTCCTCTCCCGAGACCTGGGGGCTTTGCCGGGCCAAGCCGCGGTCCGGTGATCAAGCCGAAACATTTCAAGGCTACGCTAAAGCGACTGTGGCAATCCTTTGGGACACAGCGGCGCAGGTTCCCGTTGCTTTTCGTGATTGTCTTAGTCGACTCGGTGCTCATGCTGTTAGCCCCGTACCTGCTCGGAAAGTCAATCGACGCGATTGCAGGCGGTCAGGAAGCATTCGGCCTGTTTACCACGGCCATACTTGCCTTGGTCATTGCCTATATCGCTGATGGACTGCTGACCTTTTGGCAGGGCTGGATGATGACCGGCCTTTCCCAGCGGATCGTGACCAATCTGCGCGCATCGCTCTTTGCCAAGCTGCAAAAGCTGTCGGTCGCCTTTTTTGATTCACGCACGCACGGTGAGCTGATGAGCCGGCTGACCAATGACATTGACAATGTGAGCACATCTGTCTCCCAATCGACGACGCAATTGATGTCAGGAGCGATCATCATCGTAGGGTCCGTCGTCATGATGCTGGTCTTAAGCCCAGTGCTTACCGTCGTCACGCTGATTACGGTGCCGCTTGTGTTTTTGCTGACTCGCACCATAGCCAAAAAGACGAGTTTATTGTTTAAAGAGCAGCAAAAGGAACTGGGACGACTCAATGGTCTTATCGAGGAGTCAATTTCCGGGATCCAGGTGGTAAAGGCTTTTAACCATGAGGAAAAGGCCGTCGAAGAATTTGATGTGATCAACGAAAAACTGTGCAAGGTTGGCTTGCAAGCGCAAATCTGGTCGGGTTTTCTCATGCCGATCATGAACGTCATTAATAACCTGGGCTTTGCCTTGGTCGCGGTCGTCGGCGGGATTCTGGCTGTCAAAGGGATGATTACCGTTGGGGTGATCGCGAGCTTTTTAAGCTACTCGCGGCAATTTGTCCGCCCGATGAATGAGATGGCGAATATCTTCAATACGCTGCAGTCTGGTGTAGCAGGGGCAGAGCGGGTATTTGACGTACTGGACGAAAAAGACGAACCGGAAGATGCGCCGGGAGCAGTAGCGCTCACGAACCCGAAAGGACATGTCGTCTTTGACAATGTCAGCTTCGGCTACCATGCGGATCAACCGATTCTGAAGCAAGTCAGCTTTGAAGCGAAAGAAGGCAGCAGTACGGCATTGGTCGGACCTACCGGGGCAGGGAAGACAACCATCATTAACTTGCTCATACGCTTTTATGATGTGACGGGGGGAACGATCTATCTCGATGGCAGGGACATCCGGGAATATACGCGGGACAGCCTGCGCAAAAGCTTCGGCATCGTGCTGCAGGATACGTACTTGTTTTCGGGAACGATCAAGGACAATATCAAGTATGGCAAGCCTGACGCGACGGATGAAGAAGTGCAGGCGGCGGCAAGGATGGCGAATGCTGATAGGTTCATCAGCCGTCTGCCCCATCAGTACGACACGATGCTCTCGGAAAATGGCGGCAATCTCAGCCAAGGGCAGCGTCAATTGCTGGCGATCGCGCGGGTCATACTCGCGAAGCCATCGTTGCTCATCCTGGATGAGGCGACAAGCAGCATTGATACGCGTACGGAAATTCATATCCAGGAAGCGCTGCTCACCATTATGAAAGGAAGGACCAGCTTCGTCATTGCACATCGGCTGAATACGATCCGGGATGCGGACACCATCATGGTGGTGGATCGAGGCGCGATCGTGGAGCGGGGCAATCATGCGGAGCTGATGATGCAGAAAGGCTTCTATTATCAACTGTTTTCCAATCAATTCAAAAATATAGAAGCTGCTGTGGAGTGAACCAGAAAGTCGGGACAATGCGCCCGACTTTTTTTGCGTCCCAAAACCGCTTTTATGAAGGTGAAATGAACTATTTTTAATCAAATTACACACTTGTCCTACAGCAAATCCAGCTTTCTCTGTATACCTTGTTAGGGTAGTACAAATTCAATTGGATAGGAAATAGGAGGTAGAAAGATGAAAGTGTGCATCAACGATAAAGAGTTGAAGGAGTATTTCGAAGGGTTGAAGCGAGTGATCTGGGGCGCAAAAGATCCTGGGCAGGGAGACGAGGAAGGCTGCGAAAGCGATTTGCGAGCAATCCGTGTGGCGCTTCGCAAAGAGCTGTTCTCCGCCGACTTTGCCGCGTTTCTTCAGAAGAATACAAAAGGATCGTGCGAAGAGTCTTTTCGTGATGTGTTAGAGCAGTTTCTCAATCAGTCGGTCGAGCTGGGCACTGATGCTGGCAGCATTGTCGGTGTTCTGCAGGAGCTTGGTAAGGACTACGCGGAAATCAACGAACCAAGCGGCTCAAGCGTGCTGATTCGTTTCGATCAAATCAACTACGTGCAAGCGTTGTAAATAAGGGAGGGGTTCCATAATGGATTTTCAAAGCAAATTGGCAACTTGGATTGGTGATACGGTGCAAGTGGTGACGGCTTATCAGGTGACGACAGGTGTATTGGTAGGAGTGACCGATACCACAGCAACTATTCGCACAGCGAGCGCACCGGGGTATGGCAGTGGGCAAGATGTGATTTATCAATTGGATCGAATCATTTACGTACGCGGCGAATGAGGATGGCGGGAACCGATAATCGACGTAGGCTTACGTTGTCCATTATCATTCCCGTCATGGAGGAAACCTCCAATCTTGCTGACATGATCGCCATGTCTCGCAGTCTCGCTCCTCTGGAGATCATCGTGGTATGCGCCCGGCACTTGATTGGCACCATCCAACTGACCGGTGCGGCTGATTGCCGCGTGATTCCTTTGGAGGAGTCTGCGGGACTTTTTGTGGGACGATCTCTGGGGGCAAAGCATGCCCGAGGTGATGTACTGCTTTTTCTCGATGAAGGGCGAGTCCTTCCACTGGCTGGCTTGCAACGGTTATTGTTTCCGATCTTTCATGGAAACGCACAGGCCGTATTGCCGTTAGAGGACAGACGCAGCCGCAAGAATCGGACGAGAACAGGCTCGGTCCGTTGCTTTTCGCAGCTGCTGAATGAGTGCTGTGGACGGTCGGACTTGCAGGACTCTTCTCTTTTTGACACACCCCATGCATTTACAAGAGAAGCACTAACGGAGATCGGGATCGATCGTCTGGCTCATCCCGCCGAGGCACATCGGCAGTTGGTGTGCAGCCAAATGAACATCATTGCACAAACAATTGCTCTCATGGATGAGCAGCAGTCTTTCCGACCAACCTTGCATGCGGCCTTGCGTTGGGAGCTGTCGTGTTACGAGCGTAAGGTGGTGGAACAGCAAATCCGCGCTATTTTTCAGCTTCCCCTCAGAGGCGGGTTTTCGGATGGTGGAAGACGCAGGGATATCGTGGAAGGTCTGTTGCATCAGACATCGGAGATTCCCATGACCAATCAAGGAAAATGGCCGCTCCATACTTCCTCGCTTTATGGCGGACAGCGACTGTCTGTGATTATCCCCGCATGCAAGGAGGAAGCCACGATCGGCGATGTGGTCCGGGAAGCAATGAAACTGAAGCCAGCCGAGATCATCGTCGTTGTGAACGGCTCCACGGATCAGACTGCAGCAATCGCCAAAAAGTACGGGGTCACCACGGTCGAATACCGCGAACCGCTTGGTGTAGACACGGGAAGGGCGATCGGCGCGCTGCTGGCCAAGGGGGATGTCTTGCTCTTCATCGACGCTGATTTTGTCATCCCTGCTCGTGATATGCATCCGTTTCCCCTGGCTTGTGAAAAAGGTATCGATGTTGCCCTCAATGATTTGTCCGGTTTCCTAGAACCGCATCATGAGAGCAATCTGGTGGTTGCGGCCAGGCAGGCGCTGAATATGGCGATGAATCGGAAGGATTTGGCGATCGGCTCGATGGTGACGGTCCCTTTTGCCATGCGGCGGGAAGTTGTTGCTGCCATCGGATGGCCACTTCTCTTGTGTCCGCCCAAAGCGCAAATCGCATGTGCATTGGCTGGTTTTCAGCCCCAGCTCGCTCATGAAGCAGATATTTTTTCTTCCAACCGGTTTCGGCCACAGAAGCATCTGGCTGGAGCTGGGACAACCAGATCAGCTGCTGTCGAACAGATCCTTGGTGATCATATCGAAGCGTTTCAATATTTTGCAGATCAGCTTTGCACGAAACAAGGTGGTGAACAAGTTGCCTATGGACAGAATATCCGGTCTCGTCAGCGTGGTGATTACGAATCATAACCGTGCGCCCTATATCGCGGAATGTCTGGACAGCATTAGCAGACAGACTTATCCGCAGTGGGAAATCATCTTCATTGACGATGCTTCGACAGATGAATCGGTGCGAATCGCCCAAGAATGGCTTGAACAGCATCGTGACTCCTTTCCCATGGACAATCAAGTGATCATCCATTCCCTGCCCCGCAATATGGGTTTCGCCGGAGCGATGAATGTCGGTCTGTATTTGGCCCGGGGGGAATTTATCGCCATCCAGGATTCGGATGATTACTCACATATACTTCGGCTGCAACGTCAAGTCGATTTTCTGCGCAGTCATCCCGAGATTGAACTGGTCGGCACGAATTATTATTCGTTTCCCCATGACCAGCCTGATGAAAAGAAGCTGGCCAATTGGATCCAATACGGGGAAGACATCCGAAAGGTATATGCCAATGGCGGGCACTGCGTCTGCCACGGAACTATCCTGTTTCGCGGACGGCTGTTTGACCAGATAGGCGGACCAACCCGCCGAATCCATGGCGCGGAGGACTATGAATTCATCGCAAAAACACTGAATGCCAAAGCGCGGATAGAGAATCTGCCGGAAGCTTTGTATTTTTATCGGGTTCACGCGAATCAAAGATCGAACCAATTCTATCGCAAAAGGGAGGTGTAACGTCATGACTGATAGCCCTTATCGCATCTTAATGGTGCTGGATAATCTAGGGACAGGCGGAACAGAGACGCATGTGCTCAGCTTAAGCAAACCGCTCCGGGACAAGGGAGTAGAGTTGCATTACGCAGGTGCCGATGGTCCATTGTACCAAACGTTTGTCGAGGCGGGCTTTCAGATCCACATTGTCCAATCGAATCTGGAGCCTATAGCGGCGCGCAAGGAAATGTTGAAGCAGTCCTATCGGCGCATCATGCAAGACAACCAGATCAATATTGTCCACGTGCATCAAACTCCGTCCGGACTGGTAGCGGCAGCGGCAGCCAAGGAACTCGGCATTCCTGTCGTATTCACGATGCACGGCACGTATTACCCCAAGGGGGAAGCGGTGCAGTTGGCTCAGCTTTGTGAAGCGGTAATCACGGTGAGCAAGCCGGTGCAGCGGTACTGGCAAAAAGCGCAAATCCCTTCCATCGTCATCTCTAACGGGGTAGATTTTGAAGCCTATCACCCGATCACGGAAACAGACCTGCAAGCAGCCGAGCTGCCTGACATTCCGTCAGATGCCACGGTCGTCACATATGTGAGCCGCTTGGCTTGGCAAAAGGCGACGGTATGCAATATGGTGCTGCGCGCGTCCCGACTCCTGCTGCCGGAAATCGAAAACCTGCATATCGTCGTCGTAGGAACGGGAGCTTCATCGTTTCATGTGCATGAGTTAGCCAAAAATCTGAACAAGGCGGTAGGGAAGCCATACATTCATGTCGTCGGTGAACAAACCGAGGTGCAACCCTTCTACGGGATCAGCGACCTTGTCATCGGGACGGGACGTGTGGCGCTGGAAGCCTTAGCTTGCGGAAAACCGGTGCTGGCCATCGGCAACCACGGATTTTTCGGGCTGGTGACGCCATCCTCCTACAACTTAGCGTGGGAGTACTACTTTGGTGATCACTTTTCGGTACAGAAGCCTGCTCCCAATCTGATTGCCGATGCACTGCGCAAAGCATTCGCCAACCGTAATGAGCTGCAAAGGATCGGCGCGTTGGGAAAAGAGTGGGTCCGTTCCGAATTCGATATCGTCAAGAAAAGCGCTCAGCTCCTGGAGGTATACGAACAGGTGCGAGCCAAAAATTAACGCTGGAGGCACAAGCATGAAAAAAATTTTATATGTGGGGTGGATCGGATTTAACAATCTGGGAGACGAATTGATGTGGCATGTTTTCCGGGACTTGGCACAAAAGCACCTTGATCCCTTGCAAGCAGAAGTGATTCCGTCCCTGCCGAAGATCGATCTCAAGAATCTAAGCCCGTACGATACGGTTGTCCTCGGAGGAGGGTCGCTGCTGATCCCTGGCTATCTAGATGTGGTCCATCAGGCTGTGCAGCTGAAGAAAAACGTCGTCGTCTGGGGAAGCGGATATGACTCACAGGAACCAGTAAGGCTAGATGATAAAGGAGCGTTCTCCCTTCCCCCAGTCCAGCCAAATGAGCGAATGCGGCAGATGCTGGACGAGATCGGCGAGCATGCTTCCTTTTTTGGCATACGTGGTCCCTTAACGTATCAGTACCTGCAACAGCTTGGCGTGAGTGCAAAGCCGACCATCAGTGGGGATCCGGGCATGCTGCTTCTTCCGCCGACTCCGGCTGAAGCCAATCATCAGGACGGCAAGTCGATCATCGGCATCAACTGGGGAACCTCGTACAACCGCATCTATGGGAAAAATGAGGCCGTCGTCGAAGAGGCACTGGCCGAAGCTGCCAAGGCACTCATCAAGGACGGGCATCACATCTACCTGTTTGCGATGTGGGGACCCGATCGAGAAGCGATCAAGCGTCTCTATAAAAAAATTGACGCCCCTGATCATACAACGCTAGACCTTGCACTGCATGATCATGTGGAGATGATGAAACGGATCAGCGGATTCCAAGCGACGATTAACTTCAAGCTCCATGCCAATGTGATTAGCGCCGCAGCCGGCGTGCCGTTTGTCTGCCTGGCATATCGATTCAAGTGCATGGATTTTGCCTGCTCGCTGAATGTTCCGGAAACCATCATTCCCACCGACCATGCGCAAATCCAACAGCAAATCCTCTCTCGTACGCGGCAAGTACTGCAAAATCGGGACACGCTTGTTGCGAAAATCAAGGAACAGCAGAATACGATCAAGCAAGAGCTGGAGCAGCCTTTTCTTCAACAGCTGTTGTAGAAGGAGCAGAATCCCTCTATCGAGGTCGCTGCGATTGAGAAGGGTGTCATTACGGCAAGCCCGTTCCGGATTGGAGCGGGCTTTTGCTATCGGAGATGCTATAATAGGCATGATCGTTTTGCCAATGGAAGGAGTGAACCAGATGAAAAACATCACTGTTCATCAGGATTTGCAATTTTCGGCTATCATCCATGGCTTGTGGAGATTAGCAGAGTGGAAGCTGTCCGCTACAGAGCTTCTTCGTCTGATCGAAGAATGCCTGGATCTCGGGATTACCACTTTCGATCATGCCGATATCTATGGACGCTATACATGTGAAGGACTGTTCGGCGATGCGTTGGCATTAAAACCGTCGTTGCGCCAACAAATGCAGCTGGTCACCAAATGCGGGATCAAATTGATGACACCGGACAGACCGGAGCAAAAGCTGCCCTTCTATGATACAAGCAAGGTACATATCGTAGGTTCCGTAGAACGCTCGCTGCAAAATCTGCGCACAGACTATATCGATCTGCTGTTGATTCATCGTCCGGATCCGTTGATGAATCCGGAAGAAGTAGCAGAGGCTTTTACGCAATTGCGTGATCAAGGAAAAGTAAGACATTTCGGTGTATCCAACTTCACAACGTCCCAGTTCGATATGCTCCAGTCTTATCTCGATATGCCGCTGGTTACCAATCAGATCGAAATATCGGTGCTCCATCTGGATAATATGGAAAACGGTACCCTAGATCATTGTCAGATGAATCGCATCGCCCCGATGGGCTGGTCCCCTCTAGGCGGAGGCAGAATTTTCACCTCGGAAGATGAACGAGCAGTGAGACTGCGCCAAAAGCTGTCCGAGATTGCTGCGGAGACGGGAGCAACCTCGATCGATCAGATTATGTATGCATGGCTGTTCAGGCATCCAGCCCGCATCATGCCGATTGTTGGTTCCGGCAAGCTTGAACGGATCAAAACAGCGGTGGACGCGCTTGATGTGACGATTACCCGTCAGCACTGGTTTGAGATTCTGAAAGCGTCTCTTGGAAAAGACGTAGATTGATCATCGGCTGCTGCTGTCGGTTGCCTTGATATTCTTCCGTGTTCATGAGAGGAGGTTGCCAATTACCGGCACCCTCCTCTCCTATTTGTGGGGGTAAGAAGCACATAAAGAAAACTGCCTTTCCGAAAGCGGATGATTCCCCTTCTCGAAATGACAGTCTCAATCGATTGCTATGGTCATTTGGGAAGTTTGATCTTAAAAATGGTTCCCTTGGGTTTGTTGTGAAACGCTTGGATAATACCGCCATGACTGGAGACGATCCACTTGGCGATCGACAGCCCTAAGCCTGACCCGCCCGTTTCGCGTGTCCGAGCCTTGTCCTCCCGGTAAAAGCGCGAAAAGATGTGCTGTAAGCTCTCTTCGCTGATTCCGATGCCGGTATCACTGACTTCGATAAGACATTTATGATCTTCCACAGATGTTTTTACGATGATGCTGTCATGCTCGCCTGTATATTTCAACGCATTGTCCAACAAAATGACCATCAGCTGATGAAGCCGGCTTTTATCGGCTTCGATCATCAGCTTGGATTGCGTAGTCACCCACAGATGCTTTTCCTGCAACTCGGCCATTTCCATGTACGGAGCAGACACCTCTTGTATGAACGAATCCAGATCAAATCGTTCCTTGACCAACTGAGTTTCAATCGAATCTGCACGCGCCAAGGTTAACAGGTCTGAGGTCAGCTTGGAGAGCCTGCGCGTTTCCGACAGAGTCAGTGCAATCGATTCAAACTTGTCCATGATTCTTTCATAAGGCGTGGTCAGCAGCAGCTCCAGCTTGTTCTGGATAATGGTCAGCGGTGTGCGCAGCTCATGGGATGCATTCTCGACAAACTCCACTTGTTTGTGCCAGGAACGGATGATAGGCTGCATGGTCTTCCTGGACAAGATAAAGCTGGCCGCGATGGACAGAAGGACAAAGACGACGGTGCAGATGGTAAGGAGCCTGCCGTAGTTATCCAAAATATTTTGCTCTCCATCCACATTCATCAACAGCTGGATGTAGTCCTGATCATCATCATTATGTGGATTTTTGAAAGAGATCGTCCGGAATGTATATTGGTCGTATATCGTAATGTTTGTGATTTCATCGTATCGCTGAAAAGGAAGATCCACAAAGAAATCCCCGTAATACGGCGTATTTTGCGCATTGTTCAATTGCTTGTTTTTATTCCAGGTCAGCACGATCATCCGGGGATTGGGCCTGTTGTTCCTCATCTCGTCAGACGGCGCACCGATAGGAGGCCTTCCGGAAGGCTGCAGCATCCGCTGAGATAATCCCTTTTCGATAATGTTGTTCTTGACAGCGAGCAGATCAGCGTCCGTCTTGGAGTAAAGGGTCAGCTTCGTTTGACTGAAGATGATCAGAGCGAAGATGGAGAAAATGATCGAGAATGCAATGAAATGATAGAGCATGAAGGTAAGCTGCTGCTTACGGATGATGGCTTGCTCACTCATTCCTCCCCCTCCCCTTCTTCACTCAGCATGTATCCGAATCCGCGGAAGGTCTTGATATAGCGGTCATAGCCGAACTTCTTCAAATTTTTTCGCAAATGGCTGGCATACACTTCGACCACGGATGTGGACGTATCGGAATCAAAACCCCACAGTCTGTCAAAAATTTGTTCTTTGGTCAGGATCGTATTTTTATTGGCCATGAGATATTCTAAGAGGCCAAACTGCTTGCCGTTCAGCTTGATCGTTTCCTCACCGATCGTCGCTGTGCCGTTTTTCGTATGTAGCTTGAGATCCTTGAAGCAGAGTATATTTTCTTTGAACTCCCCTACTGAGCGCCGTACGATGGCTTCCAGTCTTGCCAGAAGCTCCTCCCGGTGGAACGGCTTGACTAGGTAATCGTCTGCCCCTTTTTTAAAGCCTTGAATCTTGTCATCGATGCCATCCTTGGCGGTGAGCATGATGACAGGGGTCGTTATATGCTGCTTCCTCAAGTTTTCCAGCAGCTCATACCCGTTCATCAGCGGCAGCATGATATCGAGGATAATGACGTCGTATATATTTTGCGAAGCTTGATAGAGACCTTCTTCCCCATCGAAGGCTTGAACGGCTTCAAACATGCTTTGGGTCGTTTCGCGAATGGTATCGGAAAGATTCTTATCGTCTTCGATGATTAATAATTTCATAGGTGGCACCTCTTGCGTCGAAGCGGGATATGCCTATTACTATAGCAGGATCGTACGGGTAAGCAAAACAGTGATAGAGAGACAGACTTACAATTTCAGCTAGATTGATGCTTGCAATTGTCCAAATAGTTCTTTATGATAATAGCTGAAATATGATAATGATTATCAGTATCATAAAAGGAATGAGATATGGAAGCTCAAATGCTCGATAAACACGCGAATCAACCGAGTCGATTCCCTGTTGTGCAGACAGGTTTGATCTTTATAGCGGCCAGCCTCGTCTTGCTCATCTCCATGTTTCTGGCGGTGTTGCATGGCGCCAAGGAATTGACCGTACATACAGTGCTGGATGCGATCACTGCGTATGATCCGAAAATGACCGCGCATCAGATTATTCACGAACTGCGGTTGCCACGCGTGATTGGAGCGGCCGTCATCGGTGCGGCTTTCGCGGTTGCCGGAGCATTGATGCAAGGGATCACTCGCAATCCGCTGGCTGATTCCGGGATTCTCGGGATCAATGCCGGAGCGACATTTGTGGTGGCACTCAGCTTTGCGTTTTTCCCAAACCTTCCGTACTACAGCCTGATCCTGCTGTCCTTTACCGGAGCGGTCATGAGTACGCTGCTTATTTTTGCGCTCGGTTCATCCACGCCAGGTGGACTGACACCCGTACGTCTGACCATTTCAGGAGCGGTGGTTGCTGCATTATTAAGCTCGCTCAGCTCAGGAATCGCCATCTATTTTGAACTGAGCCAGGATTTGGCCTTTTGGTATGCGGGCGGCGTTGCCGGGATCAAGTGGCTTCACCTGCGCTTTTTGCTGCCGATTCTGTTGCTTGCGATCATTTGGGCTGCTGGCTTGGGACGGTCCGTATCCCTGCTTTCCTTAGGGGAAGACGTTGCAGCCAATCTGGGGATGAACACCAAGCGTATTCAGATCACAGGTATGGCGGTGGCGGTCATTCTGGCGGGAGTCTCCGTTTCGGCGGTGGGTGCGGTAGGTTTTATCGGACTGGTGATTCCTCATATCGCGCGGAAGTTGGTCGGGGTTGATTATCGGTTCATCATTCCGCTGTCCGCTTTATTGGGGGCGATCTTGCTAGTATTGGCGGATTTGGGAGCACGAACCGTGAATCCACCGAAAGAGTTGGCAATCGGTGTGATGGTGGCTCTCGTCGGTGTTCCTTTCTTTCTCTACTTGGCACGGAAGGAAAGGAGGAATCTGTAAATGAAGCAGTCGGTCATCCAAGCGAAGCAGAACGCTTTCGTGGTGGGCCTGGTACTGTTGGTGATCAGCATGGGTGCGGTCATCTTCAGCTTGAATACAGGAACGATTAAGCTGTCCGCTTTCGCTATGCTGCAAACTCTTTTTGGCTACGGCAGTCCAGAAGATTCGATGGTGTTATTCGAATACCGTTTGCCGCGCATCTTGATTACCATGCTGGCTGGCATTGGATTGGGCGTTTCCGGAGCCATCCTGCAAGGAGTCACCCGCAATACGTTGGCTGATCCGGGAATCCTTGGCCTGCATGCAGGTGCATCGTTTGGCCTGATTATGTTCGTATCGTTCTTCGGTTCCATGGAGGGGCCGATTGCTCTGCTGATCCCCCTGTTTACTTTTGCAGGCGGGGTCTTGGCGGCGATTTTGATTGTCTGGCTTGCATATGATCGTCACCGGGGAGTGGTTCCGATTCGGCTCATTTTGATCGGAATCGCAGTGGCTGCTGGGTTCAGCGCCGTTTCGCTCTTTTTATCGCTTCGATTGGAGGATACCACCTACACGTTTGCTTCCCGCTGGCTGCTCGGAAACGTGTGGGGACGGGACTGGTCCAATGTATGGGCGCTGGTCCCGTGGATTCTGTTGATTATCCCGTATGTGTTATTCCAAGCTCGCACATTGAATGCCTTCACGCTTGGCGACGAAGTAGCGGCCGGCTTAGGCACGTCGGTGTTACGCCAACGTCTGCTTTTACTCGGAGCCGCAGTGGCGCTGTCTAGTGCTAGCGTAGCGATGGCAGGTGGCATTGGCTTCATCGGCTTGGTTGCTCCACATCTTGCGCGGCGGCTGGTTGGCCCCATGCATGAGCATTTTTTGCTGATCGCAGGTCTGATCGGTCTAGTGATTCTGGTGATGGCGGATACAATCGGGCGCACATGGTTCCTGCCCACCTCCATTCCGGCCGGGGTCATCGTGGCGGCGATTGGTGCACCCTATTTTCTCTACTTGCTTACAAAAACAAAATAATCGACTTAGGAGACAGACAAGATGAAAAAGACAATCGCTATTTTCCTTACCCTTATTTCGATTCTTACGTTAGCGGCTTGCGGTCAGACCGCTACCCAACAACCGACAGCGGGGCAAGCACCAGCTGCCGCTCAACAAGACACATCGGCAGCTGGAAAGGAAGCTGCGAGCGCTGATCCGAAAATCGCATCGCTTTCTGCTCATTTGACAAATAATCTGCTGGCACTTGGCATCACTCCTGCGGGCTCCGTATTGGGCGGGAAAGCAAAAGACTTTTTGGCGCATGTGAAAGACCGGCTGAAGGATACACAAAAATTGGGGGTTGCCGCTGAGCCCGATATGGAAGCTTTGCTTGCCCTGCAGCCAGACTTGATCTATGCGGATGAGGCGTTTGCCAGCAAGGATCTGAGCAAATATGAAAAGATCGCGAAAACAAAAGTCATTTCTCTCGATAACGGCACGTGGCGTGATCATTTGCTGGAGATGGGGAAAGATTTGAACCGCGAGCAAAAGGCGAAGGATTTCATCAATGAGTACCAGACACAATCGGAACATGTGAAGGAATTGATCAAAAAAGAAATCGGTGATGGCACGGTCATGGCGATCCGTGTATCTGCGAAAGAACTCCGCGTTTTCGGTATGGGACGTCCGATGGGTCCACTGTTTTACGACGATTTGGGCTTAAAGCCGGCGAAAGGCGTGGAGAAAATCAGCAAAGCCTATGAAGTGATTTCGCAGGAAGTGCTGCCTGATTTTGATCCGGACGCGATCTTTGTCATGGTGAATGTAGAGGAAGACGCGAAAAAGGTATTTGAGCAGCTGCAGCAAAATCCGCTATGGCAAGGGCTGAAAGCAGTGAAAGCCAATCATGTATACTTCGTGACGGAACAACCTTGGCTCGACTATTCGGCGCTCGGCCGCAAAATGACGCTGGATGAGGCGGAGAAAATCTTTGCGAAATAAGGAAGTACCTTGTATGATGAAGGCAACAGGGTTACTACCTATTTGCTGAGAGGGTGTTTAGCATGATTACACCAATTCGTGTGAAAGATCATAAGGATATCGAAAAAATCAACCAAATCGTGGCCAACTACGATTTTGACATCTGGATTCACGGCAAAAGCGGCATGGCCGATGCAAAATCCATCCTGGGGATGTACGTGTTGAAGCTCAATGAGCCTTTGACGCTCGTGATTCCGGACCATGTCGAGTATAAACAGCTGTTTAAAGAGTTAGAAGAGTTTCTTGATTTTGCTTAATGACAGAAGTGCCCGTCGAGCGTAATGAGTTCGGCGGGTTTTTTTGGTGAAAAAGAATATATAAAAATTCTTATCCACATAAGTGCAACTAAGGCTCCGACAAAGGCTGGGCGAAGCCTTTGTCACACCAGCCCAGGTAGAGCTTTCAAAAACGGTACAAGCTTGTCGTGCAACCCCTTCGTTGAAAATGCTCCCGTGAAACTTTTGCGTGACGTACCGTTTTTGAAAGCGGAACCGGACAGATCACACTCCCTTGTGGGTGTGGCAAGAACGCAGCCCAGCCCGTTCTTCCCTTCCCCCCACCACTATGTTTGCACCAACTACACGAATCTGTCAGGACATGGCCCGCCGAATCCGAGTAAATCCTGACTCATATTGCGCCGGGGCCAAGACTTTCCCTTCCACTTCTTCAATCGCATGCAAGGCCCAATAAGGATCACGCAGCATTCCGCGGCCGATGGCGACGAGATCAGCGTCTTCATTG
>DASQNU010000303.1:0-19028 GCA_035644815.1 Bathyarchaeia archaeon
TAAATCAACGATCAATACGGACGCCGCTCCCGTCTCCAACGTTTTGCCATTCACACGGACGATAGTCATATCCGAGCATAGCGGAGGATCAAGGTGTAATCGATAGTAATGACGAGCATTGTTCTCTACACTACTATGCATGAATAAACAGCACCTCGAGAGGTTGTACGTAAACAACCCTATTTTGTCACAATTTTACCATATCTGAAGGCCTAGATACAATCACCGGCGCTTTTTTCCAGTTTTTTTCTTGATCCAAATGTCCTCTGGATTAATAGGATAATTTTCCCATAGGTACTGAAAATCGTACTCCAGCGTATCTCTCTTTACAAAACGGAATAGGAGTTCTACCACCACCCAGACGAATAACAGCAAAGCGCACGTTCCAAAAATGGCTTCAGGCATGTCCGTGACCTCCCTTTCCTTGATGCTTCATTCTATGCAGTCAGGAGAGGGAATATTCAGAAAATAGTCGCTTGCTTAAAAAGCCGTCATACAAACGGGTTGCTCCTCGGCTGCAAATAATCGATTCACCACTCCCACAAAGGAAGGATCAGAGATGGTGGCTAAATGGTACTGATATAAACGCTTAAAAGAAACGGCTCCGACTAACAACGAAGAAAATTCTGCAATGTCCATCTCGATTTCTACGTCCCAATCGTCCACTTCGTTCACCGTCGCATGCCCATTTGTAAATTGCACAAGCAAGCTGCCATCGTTTTCCGGTAAAAAGGTATCGTGTAACGTCAGCTTCATTCGGCACGTTTGTCCGCCGAAGTCACGGTTGGAAAGCTGTTTGAATGCTTCCTTGATGTCCAGTATTCGATACATGATGCCCACGCCTGAGGCATGGCTCTCGTGATAGACATGCGGGATCATTCGCTCACTCCCATTTCCGGGGTCGGCTAGCAGATGGTGAAAGGATTCATCCTGCGTCCGTATGACAATTCGATTAATCTGATCACTCTGGCTATGTAGAAAAGCAAAGAAACTGGAGAGCACCTGCGGATGTTCATAGATCAGTTCCTTCACCACCAGGTTGTTGATCAAATTGTTCTCGTCATGAGCCTTTTGAAAATGATAGACAAGATAGCCCAACAGCTCTCCGCTTTCCCGATATCCCACAAACAGATGCTCCGGATTGGCAAACAGCATCTCGCTTTCAAATGCCGTCTTCGCGATCATCCCATGCGTCCGTTCCATTACCCGCTGATAACAGGCGACTAGCTCATCGCGATCCTCGCTGGTCAAATAACAGAGCGGCTGCTTGGTCCCCTTGTTGGGCAGACTGGCTGGTTTCACCCGATATTCATGCATTTTCGCTCCGATGCCAAAGCCCATTTTTTTGTAAAAATCAACGCGAAATGGATACAGGGCGGCAAAAGCGGCTCCTTTGTTGCGGTAATCACGCAAGTAGAAGGAGATCAGTTCTTTGGCAACCTTCTCTTTCTTATGCAGGAGATCAACGGCGACCGTACCCACGCCGCCAACGGCAACTTCTGCGCCATACAGATTCATCCGATAATCATAAAGCCTCATTCCCCCAAGCATCTTTCCCTCCCGAAACAAGCCAATCAAACGCGAAGAACGATCTTCACGGATGACTTTGTGCATACGGGTCATCATCTGTGTGTGCCCATCAGGGGTATACCATTTTCCGGATGGATATGCTTGTGCCAAAATTCGGACAAATTGTTCCAAATGATTCTCATCAATCTGTTGGATCTGATTCATTTGTCTTCCCCTTCCCTTTTGACAGAGCTCTCAATACAATCAAAAATATTTTATCGTATTTCACCTAAAAAGGAAATTCATGTTACACTTCAAACGATCATGTTTGCATGGGAAAGGAGAAAAAGAAAATGAACTGGTTACTTGCGGGACTCGCTATGTTGGGAGGTGTTTGCGTTGGGTTGCAAGCGGCAATCAATGGTCAGCTGGGAAAAAAGATCGGCTCATTAGAAGGGGCATTTGTCTCTTTTGCTGTGGGAACTCTGTCGCTCTTGCTCGTCATGATCTTCTTCGGAAAGGGAAACGTTCTATCTGCCATGAACTTGCCAAAGTGGCAGCTTACCGGTGGGCTATTGGGCGCTGTATATGTGCTGGTGTCCGTACTCGCCGTTCCCAAAATCGGGGTGGCAACCACATTGATGGCAGTAGTCAGCGGACAATTATTGATGAGCGCCATCATTGACCATTACGGCCTGATATCCGGCCAGCAGATTCCGTTTGATTGGAAACGTGCGCTAGCCCTCGTCCTGATGGCAGCAGCCCTCTATCTTTTTACGAAACGTTAACAAGCATCAGCACCATAGAAAATCCCGTTGTTCCTGTGAGAGGAGCAACGGGTTCTTTGTTATTCCCTATTCGGTTCTCCGCCGCCCATAGGCAGCCTTTACCTCAGCGGCAATCTCTTCTTTTTCATCTTGGTTCAAGATCAGGCTGACCATTGGAAAAAGGTAATGATCTTCTTTCTCGATATGTTTCTTCAGTAGATAGGCAAGCAGATTCATTTTTGGGACCAAATCCGCGCCGGGATCATTCGTATTTCGCGACGAAAACAGATCTTTGGCTTCGATGAAATGTTTGCGGATCGTATCATGATCCTGCAACAGCTTCATGCTTGGTCCCACTTCGTTCGTGGCGAAGTACCTGCTTAATCTTGGCAAAATGAATGTCTCTTCGTAGTAAAAGTGTTGGGAAAGTTCTGTTTCAATCTCGTGAAGCGCCTCTCGATAAATCTCCTCGTCATATCCACACCGCACTTTATCCATCAATTGACTCAACGCCGTATGCTCTTCTACAAAGCTGTGCAGTTCTGGAGAGATGATGGAGCAAAGCAATTCATTTTCTTGATTCGTAACAATGTGCCGATCATTTCGATCCAATTGTGCCTGGTTTTCTTGGGTCTTCATGAGTGGTTCAACTCCTTATGTATCCTGCCCTTTTCTATCAGTATACCTGTTCTTCCGCAATAGAACTGTGCGTAAAATCACACCCAACATTTTCATTTTAGGACTAGTCAAACACAATATATATGGTATTCTATTAATCATTACTACAATATATTGTGTCTATCATTCTAGTAAGACCTACATACATGAAAGGGGCTATCCGCCATGACAGCTCAACTGAAGCAATCTTTTTTGGACAAGTTTTCCGAGGTTGATCCGAACTGGGGCGCACTCGGCTGGTTTACCTACAAACGAACCTACGCGCGGGAAAATAAACAGGAAGGACGTACAGAGGATTGGAACGAAACGATTCGTCGGGTAGTGGAAGGCAATGTGAACATGATACCTGGCGACCCACTCGTCAATGACGCATATATGGAGAACATGTATAAGCAAATTTTCCATCTGGTCTGGACACCGCCAGGACGCGGATTGTGGATGTCTGGCAGTGAATTTGCCAAACGTACCGGCGACGCCATGAACAACTGCTGGTTCGTGCAAACTCGTCCTTATCACTACGGTAGCACCAGCAAAATATTTAGCCGCTACACCATCCAGCCAGAAACGGCATACGCTTCCTACCCGTTCATTTTTACCTTTGATCAACTGATGAAGGGTGGCGGTGTAGGTTTCAGCGTGGAGAACCGATTGCTTGCCCAGATGCCTTCCGTGGCCAACGAAGTGACCCTCGCTTTTTCCATTGACGAGTCACACCCAAGCTATCCGGAAATCAAGGCACTGTCCGAGCTGCACGGCTTCCCGCTCAACCAACCAAAATCATCCATAGACGTCGACCTTATCATCAGCGATTCCCGTGAAGGCTGGTGCGAATCCCTCGCTGTCGTGATCGATCGTCATTTTATCGGTTCGACGCAGTCGCTTTCCTTCGATCTGAGTGAGCTGCGTCCGCGCAATGCGGATATCAAAGGATTTGGCGGTAAAGCGAGCGGCAGCGGTCCTTTGGTTGAACTGCTCGTGTTTGTCAGTGATATGCTGAACAAACGCCAAGGCAAACAGCTGTCCTCCAAGGATTGCACGGATATCTACAACATGATCGGCCGTACGGTGATCGCCGGAAACGTCCGCCGCAGTGCAGAGGTAGCACTTGGTGATGCCGCAGACACTAGCTTCATCAATATGAAAAACTGGCGCCATACCGAGCACCTCTGGGTCTATGAAGGCAATGAGCGCCGTCACAAAACAGCGGAGGAAGTCATGGCGGAAACCTCCCTATCCCATGAGGAAGCGGAAGAATTGCTCTATGATGCCTGGGCGCAAAACAACCATCGTTGGAGCAGCAACAATTCTGTCATTATCGACGATCCTGCCCGCTACGACTTTGGCATCATCGCGCCAGCCATCGAAGTGAACGGGGAACCCGGCATCTACAATCGCTTTTTGGCCCGTAATTTTGGCCGCATCATCGACGGCTATCAAGAAAACTGCGATCCAGCAGATGGCGGCAACCCGTGCATGGAAATCTCGCTCGCTTCCTATGAACCTTGCAATCTGGCGGAGCTCCATCTGCCAAAGCTGCTGGAGCATGGGCTTGATCCGGCAGAAGTGCTGCCTCTCATGGTGCAGTATGCAAAACGGATCACCTTTGCCCAGTACGATTGGGAGTCTACCCGAGAGATTGTCAGCAAGCATCGCCGTATCGGCATCTCACTGTCAGGGATTCAGGATTGGATCGTCATGAAATGGGGAAAAAGCGCGATTAAGGAATGGCAATTGTATCGCGTTGAAGACTGGGACGATATGGTCTGGAAACATCAAAACCGCCAACCGTATGCGGTGGTTGAGCAATTGCCACAACAGTATGACGGATATGCAGAGCCTGTCTACCAGCCAGAAATCATAGCGGAATTGAACCGTATGTATGCAATCGTCAAACAAGCGGACGAAGAATATTCACGCCTGCTGTCCGAAGTGGTGGGCTATGAGGTGCATCCGTCCATCAAGCTTACGACGGTGAAGCCGTCCGGCTCGGTCAGCCTGCTTTCCGGGATCACACCGGGCATTCACTGGTCCTACTTTGAATACGGCATTCGGCGGATCATGTGCCAAAAAGGAGATGTGCTTGCTGATCTGGCAGTGGAGTGCGGCTATCATGTAGAGGATTCGGCCTATACCCCGCAATCAGTCGTGGTGGAATTTCCATACAAGGCATCCTCAGCTGGATTGCCCGGGTTCAAATCGTGCGCGGATATTACCATCGAGGAACAATTCGCAATGCAGGCCTTGTTCAACATCTATTGGGCAGATAACATGGTGTCTTGCACGATCTCGTTCCACGAGCAGGAACGCGGGAAAATTGCGAAGCTGCTGGAGCAATACCGGATGCGCATCAAATCGACCTCGCTTCTTCCATACAGCGGCCATGGTTACAGCCAAGCGCCCTATGAACCGACCAGCAAGGAAGCGTATGAAGTACGTCTCTCGCAAATTAAAATGCCGATCGAAGAATATTACAAACGTCTGCGCTCCACGCAGCAAATCCAGGATCATGAGATGACACTGGCCGAACAGGCGGAATGCGTGGGCGGAGCTTGCCCGATTCGATAAATAGACCTTCTCAGGAGGTACTATCAAGTCAAAAATAATGCGAACGTGATTATAGATATAGAAGGGTGGAGATTCAGATGCTTAACTGAAATCTCCACCCCTTTTCTTTAACTAATCAATTCCCGTCGTTTAACAAAAAACGGATGCAGGAGCACCCGTTTTTTCGCTGTCAAACGGTTAACTAACCGAGAGACTACTCCCTTCAAACGGTGAACGTTATTTTTGGTTCATCCGAGTGAATTTGGAGTAAAGGAATATTCCAGTGAAGATAATGACAATCCCTGACCAGAAAAACCACATCTGGACCCCATACTTATCGACGATCGGTCCTGCCAGCGCTAGTCCGATCGGTGAAGAAAGCAACGTGATGCTCGTCACAAACGAAATCACACGCCCCAACTTTTCAGGCTCGTATGCTCTCTGAATCATTGCCATGTACGGCCCGTTGAAAAAAGGTGCGGCTGCTCCCATAAAGAACGATAGAATCAGGAATGCATAAAAGGCACTACTATGAATCATGCCACTAATGACACAGGTTATGCCAATCATGAACAGACTCAAACTCATATAAGTCGTGTCCTTCCATTTCGAAGCGAAAACGGACAGCATGGCGCCTCCAAGGATCATCCCGATGCCAAATACAGCCTCCACGATACTCGCACTATACCCTCCGCGATCAAAATGGGAGAACGTCATAAGGGGAAACAACGTTGCAAGCGGCATAAAGACGATGCCGAAAATAGCCGTAGCGATCGTGAGAACGACGATTGGCTTCACGGTAGCGAATGCCTCCCAGCCCAGCTTGAATTCCGTGAAAAACGAAGGCGTTTGGGAAACCTCCACTCTCGGTTGATGAATCGTGACAAGCATCAGCATGAGATTGGCGAACAAAGCCCCAACCACATCCAAGAACAGAACCGTTCCAAGGGACGCTGCCGAGTAGACGGCAATACCGAGTGCAGGACCAAGCACACTCGAGAAGGAAAAGACCATTTGATGCCAGCCTGCCACACGCGTCAATTGTTCTTCAGGGGCCAATAGCGGAATGGCCGCTTGGAATGCCGGGGCATGAAAGGCGGAAGCTGCTGAGCGTATCATAAGGATCACATACACAATCCATACGCTTGGTTCTCCAAAAAAGAAATAAGCTCCTAAAAGCAAGCTGAAGACCGCTATGACACTGTCCGCGATGATCATCGTTTTTTTCCGGTTCCACCGATCAAGCCAGACTCCGACGAATGGTCCGAGCAACGCTTGAGGTAAGAATGCGGAAAGTCCCGCAATCATCAGCACCGCAGCTGAACCGGAAGTTACGGTCAAATGCCATATGATCGAAAACTGAACCATGGAAGACGTTAAAATTGAAATGATTTGTCCGCTGAATATGATCGCGAACGATTTTTTCCATTGAAGATGCATGGTAGTTGGTCTCCTTTTTTCCTAGCGTCTTACCGAACGCTTGCGGAAGCAATAGAAAAGATATCACCAGAGTAATTTGTTGGTTCATCCAATCATCCAGTCAAATCACTAGAACTTCCGAATGATTTTTTTATCCTTGATCTCGTATACCGTATCGGCAACGTTCTCCAGCATGCGGACGTCGTGCGATATGAAAATAATGGTACCAGCGTAGTCTTTCATCAAATTTTCCAGTGCTCCCACTGCGGGGAGATCAAGAAAATTGCTTGGTTCATCCATAAGCAAGATGTTATATTGCCCGAGCAGTAATTTGGCAAGCTGTAATTTCACCATTTCCCCACCGCTTAATACAGACAACTCTTTTCGTACATCATGCTGAGAGAATCCCAGAGATGCCAGTACAGCGCGAATTTCCGACATCTGATAATCACAGTTTTCCTGCATGAACTCCAAGACGCCATGATGGCGGTCAACTTTGTAACCATTTTGCGCGAAGTAGCCGACTGCCGCTTTTGGTGATAGAGAGATGCCGTCTTCACGATCCAGTATCATTTTGAAAAGGGTTGTTTTTCCTGTTCCGTTTGCACCCGTTACCGCTATCTTGGCGCCCAACGGAAATTGGAAAGACGCCTTCTCAAAAATAACCTTGTCGCCAAACTGTTTGCAGATCTCGTCCCCCGCAATTGGAAAGGGATTGTGAAGTACTAACGATTGACTCTGACGGAAATGGACGGAACGAATTACCTCAGGAGGTTTCACATCACCAAGCGATTCGATTCGATGCTCCATACTTTTTGCTGCTTGATGGAGCTTCTTCTGCTTGCTGCCCACCGTTTTTTGATGGCCAAGTCGGCCGCCACTTTCCGAGCTGTTTTTTCTTGAAGCTCCTTTCGCCTTTTGGTCCATTTTTCGAGCCTGACTCTTTTTTTCGGCGATGGCTTTCTCCAGCCGGTCTCGTTCAGCGATAAACTGCTTATATTGTGCAGTCTGGTTTTTCCGTTCCTCTTCTTTTTGTGACAGGTAGTCAGAGTATCCGCCCCAATACTCGGTGATCTTTCCGTCTTTCAATTCCCAAATTTTATCGACAACTTGATCAAGGAAATACCGGTCATGACTAATAACGAGCAAAGCCCCCCTGTAAAATGCAAGTTGGTTGATCAAAATGTCGATACCCTCACGGTCGAGATGACTCGTCGGTTCATCGGCAAAGATACCATGCACTCCACCTGACAGAGCCTGTGCAATTTTCAGCCGCGATTCTTCACCACCGCTCATATATTCCTCGTTTAGTCTGTCTACCCCAAGCTTCCCCAGTAATGCGTGATCCACTTCTTCATGAACGACAAAATCATCCAACTGCGGAACATAGGTAAAATTACCATTCCTCACAATTTTCCCATGTGGCAAGGGAATTTCCCCCAGCAATACTTTTAGCAACGTACTCTTTCCTGCTCCATTCGCACCTACTAGGCCGATCCGATCATAGTCATAAAGTTCCAAATCCTCAATCTCTAATACATCGCGCCCCATATATTCCACGTGAATACCTTTTGCTTTAATTAACAAACTCATTAAGATAACCTCCTTCATAAATCGCAGTTCTCTGTTCGCAGGATAACCTGCGATTTCAGAAGGGAGGATTATATGAAGAAGTACCAATGCATATGTCGCATTGCTTTAGCCCCTTTCTTGTTACTGTTATCTACAAGAAACACGGATACCGCTTGATTGAATGTAGGACACCTGTTTTTGGCAATAAAAAATGCAGATCCAAACCCACAAAGCAGGCTTCGATCTGCATGAATCACGAGTGCGAACACGGCAAAAAAGCATAGCAAAGAAAAGCTATCCAATTTCGCGATCTATGTCTCCAAACGTAAAAATAAGCAGCTCAAAAAAGCCCACAGTTGTGGTAAAATCCGCTTTTTAATAGCCAGCTTATCGAATACGCATGGAGTGTAGCATAGATAACGTTCCTCCTATCGTTTAATGCATTGAATATTAACATTGCCTTCGCCAGCTGTCAATCTAGTCTGACAGACTTCCACTCATGCATCAGAGTTCACCATATTAGGTCAACAAAGGTTTCGCCAATGATTTGGCGCGGAGCCAAGTCTTCTATTTAACCCAAAAACCGGATATGCCTGATTTGTGTTCCATACCTGTCCAGCAGCTTCTTGACCTTTCCTCGTCGATCGGGTTGCAGCGGAATATTCGCCATTGCAGCAATTCTTTCAACAACTTCCTCGATTGACATTTGATCCGTTTGCAGATGGTGTTGGAAACATTCATGGGCTAGGCCATCGATGCACCGATCGATTTGCTGTGCTGCCCAGGAGTTTTTCCCTTCCCCTCTGCTGCGCAATCTTTGTAGCAAGGTTTCTTTGGAAGCACATAATGCAAAGTGATGAACGGTTACACCATCCTCCCTTAACCTGCCTACGATTTCATCAAAATAGTGCGGATTGACGACGGTCATTGGCACTAGAATAGTCCCGTCGAATTCAGCTGCGATGTAGGCTAGCATGGAATAGGTACATTCACGCCACATCGGATAGTCTTGAAAATCAGCCTTCGCCGCTTCCTTTGGTATATTTTCTCGAATGTAATAGCCTGCATTTTCTGGATCGAAAACGTAGGAATGGGTTATCCTTCTGTGCAGCTCATAGGCGGTCTGTGTTTTTCCAGAACCAAACGCACCATTGATCCAGATGATCATCCTTGCCACTTCATGTCCTCCTTTCGTTTCCTGGAAAGTTCCCGCGCCCGAAGGAACACTCTCCTATTTCACTAGGATTGTACCATCCGTTACGATGGTTGCTGTACTTACGAAAAACGGATGAAAGAAAAGGGCGTGTATGTATGAATCATGTGAAACCTCTGGTGACTCCACCATCACCTATATTGCAAAAAGCGCTGCAGCAAATCCAAGCCAATCAGCTTGAGGCTGCCCGCATTACACTTTCCCCCTTGGTCGGGAAGGCATCTCACCCTCAACCACAATCAGACATCCTGTCTCATATGTTTGCAACTTCCCTCGCCAAACGGCTCACCCATGAAGCCTTCGAGGGGATCAACCTCTATATAAAGCAGTTTGAGCATTCGCAGATCGATTTGTTTAACCTTGTCGCGAAGCATCTCCCCACTGTAGGGCAACCCGGGATCGTCGCCAACTCGTATTTGGCACATTTCATGGAAGGCCAGAAAGAAGTTTCGCTGCTGGAAATCGGGATTGGTACCGGCCGGCAAGTAATGGCCCTATTGGAATTGCTGGAGCAGAGAAATGCCTTGCCACGGACCTTGACCATCTTCGCGATCGAGCCGATGGCGGATGTGTTAGAAACGGCACAGCATACGATTACCCAAGTGTGCAGCCGTCTAGGCGTGGAGCTTGTGTTTCATGCAATTCCCCGCTTTGTCGAGCAACTGTCGGCAGAGGAATGGATATCTCTGCGTGCATATCGTGGTTGCCTTTGTGTCAATGCTGCTTTCGCCCTGCATCATATACACGGAGACCGGGATCAGACTCTGCGCAATATACGCGAACTGAATCCGTCTGTTATCGTCCTGAGCGAACCCAATTCGGATCATCATGAGCCCGACTTGGCAAAGCGCTTTGAAAATGCTTGGGCACACTTTGTAGCCGTTTTTGCTTTTATCGATGAGCTGCAGTTGTCTCCCGAAGAGACCGTCTCCTTGAAGATGTTCTTTTTCCGTGAAATTGAGGATATGATCGGCAATGATGAGGATACACGCTACGAACGCCACGAGAGAGTCGAGACCTGGGTCAAACGTCTGCAAACAGCCGGGTTTCGTACACATACATCCCATGAAGTGCTTCAAAACATCACTGCCCACCCGCTCATGAACACGACGCTGTATGACCATTATGTCGGATTTGATTATCAACAGGAAACATTGGTCGCTGTAATCTGCGCGGTTCCCTGTTAATCAGTCAGCCGTTTATTCACCCGATCCTTCTTGCCGCTTTTTCATGGCCGCCAGACGTATGAAAAATTCATCCCGCTCCTGTACCTTTTTCATAACGGAGCGTTCCTCATAGGCGTAGATCCCTTTTCCTGTCTTTGTTCCCAGTTCCCCGCTGTCTACACATCGTTCAATCATTGCAGGCGCTCGTTCCGATTTGTCTAAGACGGGCGCTAAATTTTCGATGACCCGCTTCCACGTATCGAGTCCGCCAAAATCCGCCGTTTCAATGGGGCCGATGAACGACCAGCGGAAACCGGGACCTGCCGTCACTGCCAGATCAATATCTGCAGCATCCGCCACTCCCTGCTCCAAAAGGAAAAATGCTTCTCTCGCCAGCGCTGCTTGCAAGCGGTTGGCGATGAAGCCAGGTACATCCTTTTTGAGAAGAACGGGAGACTTTCCAATCTCCTTCATCAGCTCCATGGTTGCTTCAACCACATCATCTGCCGTCCGTTCGTGTCTGACGATTTCCACCAGCGGGACTAATTGGGCTGGATTGAAAAAGTGAGTGATGATCATGCGGTGGGTAGACGTCATCTTGTCTGCCAAACGTGAAATCGAAAAGGTCGAGGTGTTGGAAGCGATAATCGTATTCGACTTAGTGAGCCGCTCCAGCTTTTCAAAAAGTTCCCACTTCATCTCAAGGACTTCCGGAATCGCTTCTGTGACAAAGTCTGCGTCATGAACAGCTGTTGCCAATTCGGTTGTTGGAGTAATCCGTTTGAGCGCATGGAGCATCGCCTCTTCTGTAATGACTGCTTCTTGAACCAATAAGGACAGATTATCCGCTATCGCCTTCATTGCTTTTTGCAGATACCCCTCCTCCACGTCATACATCGAAACAGGATAACCTGCCAGTGCGTAAAGCTGGGCGATCCCATGTCCCATTACCCCTGAGCCTATGACTGCGACTTTGCTAATCATCTTGCGCCTCCTCTATCCATATGGTTATTCACATTCATCATAAGCCCAAACAAGAAAAGGGGAAAGTTTCGGTTGAACCAAAAGATTCAAAAAAGATGGCCCCAACAGCTTGCTGGGACCATCCTTGAAAACGGATAACGTTATAGACTGAGTGTCAGTAATGACTCTTGTTCTTTGACCGCATGTTGGGAGGTTGGTGAAATCTTCGTATAGTTGGATGTATTGGTGATAATGATCGGTGTCACGACTTGATAACCTGCTTCCTTGATTTTGTCGATATCAAATTCAACAAGCAGATCGCCTACTTTTACTTGGTCGCCTTGTTTTACGTGAGCGTGGAAGAACTGGCCGTCCAATTGAACGGTATCGATGCCAATATGGATCAAGATTTCTGCTCCACTATCCGAAACCAGGCCAATCGCATGCTTGGTTTTAAATGCGACTGCTACCGTGCCATTCACCGGTGAAACCACTTTTCCGATATTTGGTTCAATCGCAATTCCTTTTCCCATCGCTTCGGATGAGAAGGCAGGATCGGAAACACTCGTTAATGGAATAACCGTTCCTTCCATTGGACTCACGATCTCGTCACCTGATGCGTCTTTCATCTCTGCCGTAGTGTTTTCCGTTTCTTGTTCCTCAACTGGATCTTCAAATCCAAGAATGTATGTCAATACAGCAGAAACCACAAAGGCTACCGCGATTCCTAGGAGCAGACCTGTAAATCCTTCTCCACCAGGACCATAGAAAATCGGGAGAGTCAGTAACCCGGGAGCACCGGAAGCAAATGCTTTTGTACCTGCTTGACCAATAATCGCGCCCCCTACGGCACCACCGATAATTCCGGCGATAAATGGACGCTTCAAGGGGAGAGTAACCCCGTATACAGCTGGCTCGGTAATTCCGAAAAGAGCTGTCAGAGTGGCCGATCCCGCTAATGTTTTCAGCTTTTTGTTTTTCGTTTTCAGCATGACCCCAAATGCGGCGCCGGTTTGGGCAAAAACCGAAGCGGTTGTTGCCGGCTTAATACCGTCGCTTCCATTGACGGCAACGTTATTGATAAAGATGGGAACCAAGCCCCAGTGTACGCCGAAAATGACCAGCAGCTGCCAGGAAGCACCCAAGATCGCTCCAGCGATTAACGGACTGAACGAGAATGCAGCGAGGATGGCATCCGCGATTCCGTTACCCACATTAACCCCGATTGGTCCAAACACAATCAATGTCAACGGCACCATGACAACGAGCGAGATCAACGGTGTGACAAAGTTTTTCACACTTTGATGAATCAAACGGTTACATACCTGCTCAAGCTTACTCATGACAAACACGGACAAGATAATCGGTATAACGGTAGAAGAATAGCTCATCATCGTAACTGGAATACCAAAGAACGTAGTGGCTACCCCATTCGCCTTGAGGGCTACTATCGAAGGATAAAGCAGTGCCCCGGCAATAGTGACTGCAGAAAATACATTGCCTCCGAATTTTCTAGCTGTCGTGATCGCCAGCAATACGGGCAGGAAATAAAACAAGCTGTCTGCTGCTGCAGCTAGGATGATATAAGTCGTTTCCTCTTTACTTAACACCCCTGCATTGCTTGCAATCAACAATAGCCCTTTTAAAATACCTGCCCCTGCCATCACCCCGAGCAATGGAGCAAAAATACTGGAAATAACATCGACTGCACGACCAAAGAAGTTGCCTTTTTTCTCTTCACTTGCCTGAGTGGATTTGCCCGCGTCACTCAAAAGATTCGAAACTTTCCCGATGGCGTTATACACTTCAGGAACGGTATTTCCAATGACGACTTGGAATTGTCCTCCGCTCTCTTTTACGGTAATAACTCCTTCTGTTCTTTCCAATTTTCCTTTGTTTGCCTTCGAAACATCCTTTAATACGAAACGTAAGCGTGTGGCGCAGTGAACAAGTGAATTCACATTTTGTTCTCCACCGACCAGCTCTAGTATTTCTTTTGCTAATTTTTCGTACTTCATGACATGCACCCCCGTTTTCCCTTTTTGGCAAACAAAAAACCTAAGCCATTGGAAACAGTGGACAACCGTCCAACAATTTCCAGCGACTTAGGTTTTGCCTGCATAACCAGTAACAATCCCAGATTGTTTCAGATGAAGTTGTATAATTCAATAATACTAAATTTTTTGGTAATGTCAACGCTTCCATTGAAATTATTTGGATCCAGTTTATCGATTGACGACCCTTTCAATGTGAATCGTCAAATACAGCATTTCTTCGTTCGTCAGTGTGTGATTATATTCCTTTTTGATATAATCTTTGATTTTCTCCGTACAGCTTGCCGCCTCTTTATGCTTTTGCTTGATCATGATGTATAGATAATCATCATCGTTTTCGTAGTGGGTTCCTTGAAACACTCGCTGGGCGAAAAATCGCAAATGCGTGACAAAGCGATGATAGTTTAACGAATCCTCTTCGAATTCGACGTTGAAATGATACTTTACGATGGTAATGATTCTTTGAATGAACTTGGTAATGTTCATCGTGTTGGTCATTTCTTCATTCATTTCTGCGTTGATGATGTGAATGGCAATAAAGCCTGCCTCGTCTTCGGGGAGCGACATCTGAAACTTTTGGTTGATTTGTTCCAATGCCTTAAGCCCTACCGAAAATTCTTCTTTATACAGTTGTTTGATTTCCCATAGGAGCGCATTCTTGATTTCGATCCCTTTTTGATGCCGCTCCATCGCATAATTAATATGATCGGTTAAAGAGACATAAATGTTTTCATTCAGCTTTTTGCCCAATATATGCTTGGCGTACTGAATGATCTCTTCCACCACGACCATTAGATCCATATGGACTTCGCGAAGCAGCAGTTTAAAATTTTCGGATGTTTGCTTATTTTTCAATGCAAACACTTTTTGGATTCGATCCTTTTCTACTTCCTCGCCTGGTTTTTTCTGAAAAGCGATCCCTCTTCCCATAATCACAAGCTCTGTCCCATCATCCTGTAATACACTGATTACATTGTTGTTGATAACTTTTGCTATCTTCATGGCCTTATCCTACCTCAGTATGGGAGATTTTATGATTAACGATGCCCTGACGAAACAATAAAAACCCAAGCCACAATAAGCCGTAAGACCCTCTTGAGATCTTACCTTGCTACGTGACTTAGGTTTTGCCTGCATAACCAGTAACAATCCTAATTCTTCTTCACTATTTCCCTCTATCATATCCGTGTTTTCGGAGTTTTGTCAACGCTTTCAAACAACCGCCAGAAAAAACGGGAATCCCTGCTTTGCAGCGAACTCCCGTTTGACATGCATTCAGACGATCGTTATCCCAAATGTTCACCATTGGACTGAATCAGGTTTTTATACCAGGTAAAGCTCTTCTTCTTGATACGTGTTAACGTTCCATTTCCTTCATTGTCTCGATCCACGTAGATATAACCGTAGCGTTTTTTCATTTCTCCAGTCGAAGCACTGACAATGTCAATCGGCCCCCAGCTAGTGTACCCGATAATCTCAACGCCATCCTTGATCGCTTCCGCCATTTCTGCGATGTGACGTTTCAAATAATCGATCCGATAATCATCGTTGATTTCTCCGTCGGGTGTTACCTCATCCACCGCACCCAGCCCATTCTCTACCACAAACAATGGCTTCTGATAGCGATCATATAATTGGTTGGCTGTAATGCGGAAGCCTTTCGGGTCTATCGTCCAGCCCCACTCCGATTTTGCTAGATATGGATTGGCAACCGAGCCAAATACATTACCGCTTGTTGTATTTTTAATGACTTCGGGGTCTGTACTGGTTGTGCGACTTGAATAGTAGCTGAAGCCAATATAATCGACCGTATGATTTTTCAGGATTGCTTCATCCTCTGGCTCCATGTCAATCGTCAGCTGATGATCGGCAAAGAAACGCTTGGCATAGGCCGGATACTCTCCGCGTGACTGAATATCAATGAAAAAGTAAGACTCACGGTCTTTTTCCATGGCTTGGAACACATCTTCCGGATTGCAGGTATAGGGATAAAAGGTACCTGCAGCCAGCATACAACCGATTTTGGCATCCGGTATGATTTCATGACATGCTTTCACCGCTAAAGCGCTCGCTACCAGTTGATGATGGGCAGCCTGATATTGGACTTGCTTATCAATCTCTCCATTTTCAAAGACAAGACCAGCACCCAAGAATGGCAAATGGAGCAGCATATTGATCTCGTTAAAGGTCATCCAATATTTCACTTTGTCTCTATACCGGGTAAAGACTGTTTTTGCATATGTTTCAAACAGTCCGACAAGCTTGCGATTTCTCCAGCTGCCGTATGTTTCAATCAAATGGACAGGCACATCAAAATGAGCGAGCGTCACAACGGGCTGAATGCCGTATTTGAGACATTCTGCAAACAGATTGTCATAAAATTTCAGACCCGCTTCATTCGGCTGCGCATCTTCTCCTGTTGGAAAAATACGCGACCAAGCAATAGAGACGCGGAGTGCTTTAAAGCCCATCTCTGCAAACAAAGCAATGTCTTCCTGATAGCGGTGGTAAAAATCGATAGCTTCATGGGAAGGATAGAATTGGTCGGCAAGCGGCGTCAACGAGGGAACGTTGCCCTTCATAATGCTTCTGCGCTTTTCACCGCTTGGCAATAAATCAACAATCGTTAACCCTTTGCCATCTTCTAAGTAAGCTCCTTCTGCTTGATTGGCTGCAATCGCTCCGCCCCACAAGAAATTTTTTGGAAATGCGTTAGTTGACATGGATAAACCCTCCTGCGGCGATAGATGTAAGAAATGATTCGACTCCATTGAATGTTCACTACATTCTTGAAAAGAAAAAACCTGAGCACAAAATGAATACACGTGTAGTGTAAACAAGTTGTCTCAGGTTATGCCCTACTGGTAACATTCCCTAAAAGCACCGATTCAATTACTATTAAATCTAATCCTTCTTTCTAGGAATGTCAATGTAGAAGTACATATGCTAGGAACGCAGTGCGAACATCCGCTCCGGGTGGTTCGTCACGATTTTCAATTGCGGATGAAGCTCCATCGCTCGCTTGATATGGGCAGGATGGTCGATGGTCCAGGCCAGCATCGTAATGCCTTCGTCGATCATGCTGCTGACAAAGGATGGGGTCAAATAAGGGTAAGCCATGGATAGAATGGTGGCCCCTGTCTCTTGCAGTTGTTCCTTGAGCAGAGTCGGCTTCCCATAGATGATCAAACCTGTCGGAATCTGTGTCTGCATCTCCTTGATCGTACGAATTGTCTCGTGATGGAAAGAGGTAATCATGACCTCGCTCTCCATCCCAAAGGTCGTAATCAGATCGATAACCTTGCGCTCCATGCCCGCGTATTCATTTCCGGGGCGCTTCAGCTCGATATTGACCTTGCACTTCCCTTTGACTGTCCGGAGTACTTCTTCCAAGCTCGGGATGCGTTCTCCTGCAAACGACGGAGAAAACCAGCTTCCCGCATCGAGTACGGATAACTCCTCATACGTATGCTCCCCTACGAATCCGTTCCCATTGGTCGTGCGTTCAAGCGTGAAGTCATGGATCACGACGGGTATTCCATCCTTGGACAGCTGCACATCAATTTCGATCGCTTCGATTCCCGGTTCGTCTGCTGCCAGCTGGATCGCCGCCAGCGTGTTTTCCGGCGCTTTTCCCGACCATCCGCGGTGGGCCATGCAAGCATTCATCCTGATTCCTCCCTATACTTGGCTTTCCTTAGCTTACTTCTTCAACAATTTCACCGCTTTTTCCTCTGCTGCCTTCAGGGCGTCGTCTACACTAGCCTGACCGAGTACGGCCCGTTGAATTTCCGTCATGATGACTTCCTGCAGCTCTTTATAGCCTGGCACCATCGGACGCGGGTTGCCGTATTGCAATTGATCGATCGCAACCTTGAAGTTTGGCTGCTTCTCATAGTAAGCTTTCATTTCTGCTGACTCCACCGCATCATTAGTCACTGGCATATAGCCTGTTTCGGACGAGAATCCGATCGTTTGCTTCGTATCCGTCATCCATTTCACAAACTCCCAGGCTGCCTTTTTCTCTTCGTCGCTGGATTTGGAGAGAACGACGAGGTTCGCTCCGCCTGTCGGTACGCCATAGCTTTTGTTCGCAGGCAGGAACGCCGCACCTACTTCAAATTTCGCGTTTTCTACGAGACCTTTCAAGTCACCAGTCGAAGTAAAGATCATGCCTACCTGTTGGTTCAAAAAGTCCTGCTTCGCTACATCCCATGCATTGTATTTTTCACCCGGAGGTGCTTTCATGACGCCTTCTTTCAACAGACCTGTCCAGAATTCCAGCGGTGCCTTTCCTTCCGGGCTGTTCAGCAGAAACTGCTTTCCGTCTTCACTGAGTATTTTGCCTCCGCTTTGGAAGACGAGCGCTTCGTAGAACCAGATGTCAATCGGGGTAGAAAAGCCGTATGTAGTGGTCTTGCCGCCTTCTTTCTTGGTCAGCTTTTGTGAATATTGCTTGAGCTCCTCCCAGGTTTTCGGTCCGTTTGGATCAAGTCCCGCCGCTTTCAGCATGTCGCGGTTCACATAGAGCAGCGGTGTGGAACGGTTGAACGGAATCGCGTACAGCTTCTCGTTCCAGTACGAGTTGCCCATCAAGCCTTTGATATATTTGCTTTCGTCGCCATTTGCGTAAGGTCCGAGATCCTCGAGCACTTTCGCATCCGCAAAAGCGCCAATCGAAGCGATCTCCACCATGGTCACGTCAGGTTGATTGCCGGACGCTACTGCCGCCAATACCTTGGAGTGGTTTTCATAATAGCTGCCTTGATAGGCTGGTTTCACTACTACTTCTTTTTGCGAAGCGTTAAATTCCTTGACCATTTTTTCGATATACTCGCCATTTTTTCCACTCAGCGCGTACCAGAAATCAATTTCTACTGCCTTTTTGTCCCCTGCCGACTGTTCCCCTGCTTGCTGCGATGACTGTGGCGCTGGTGTGCTGCCGGAAGAAGCCTGATTTCCGCATCCGGCCAAGATCGTGGTCATACTGACCGCGAGCACCAGTAGATTCGTTTTCCATTTTTTCACGAGAAATACCTCCCACGCCTAATTGGCTTTATATGTGTATGGATTGCTCCATGACAACCATGCTTTACTTCGATTGGTAAATAAAGGCCCGGATAATGTGGCGTTGTGCGATGAA